>DZBD01000035.1 GCA_022729795.1 Sulfuricurvum sp.
GTAGGTCGCTGCCTAGTTGTCAAAATCCGCTTCTTAATCCTCTTATCTCTTTTTATTTTTATACTTTTTAAATCTATACTTTTGCTTTATTTAACTTTTTAAAATTTTATATCTATTTGGCGTGTTTTTACTCTTTGGCATGTGGAATGAATAAGCTTTTACGCCATATTCATTCCACCGTTTACTTTTAAAGTTTCGCCCGTAATGTAACTTGAATGGTCTGAGAGTAAAAAAGCTGTTGCTTGTGCTACTTCGTTTGGGTTTCCAAATCGACCCATTGGAATTTTTGAAGTGAAGCTATTTTTAACATCTTCACTTAAAACTTCCGTCATTTCAGTCGCTATAAATCCAGGGGTTACAGTGTTGTAACGTATTCCACTAGTTGCAGATTCTATTGCAAAACTTTTTGTCATAGCAATTACTCCACCCTTGCTTGCAGAATAATTTGTCTGTCCTGCGTTTCCTGTTTCACCAACGATAGAAGCAATATTGACGACCGCACCAAATTTTTTCTTTCTCATTACTTTCATTGCTTCACGACATCCTATAAAGCATGATGTTAAATTTGCATTTATTACGGACATAAAATCTTCACTTTTCATTCTAAGTGCGAGTTTGTCATTTGTAATTCCGGCATTATTTACAAGGTACGACAACTCACCATCACTTTCAACTATGGTTTTAATAGCATCCACGAAAGCATCTTCATTACTTACGTCAAAACCAATAACTGCAGCACTTCCACCATTGGCTTCAATAATTTCTTTTACAGCATCAGCTTCTGCCGCACCGCTTCTATAGTTGATCCAAACTTTTAAGCCGTATCCTGCTAAAACTTTTGCAATCTCTGCACCAATCCCACGACTTGAACCTGTAACTAAAACATTTTTTCCACTAAATTTCATTTCTGTTTTCCTTTATTTGTATTTGCACATGCCGAGATATTTATATGAGTGGATGATCCATCTCTTTTGGTATTTCTATATTCATCAGTTTTAAAATTGTAGGTGCTATATTGTTTAATCCGCCGGCTTCAACTTTAAAAACTCCATCTGCCATGACAAAACACCAAACTTTTCCTACCGTGTGGTTAGTAAGTATATTTCCTTCATCATCTCTCATCTCTTCACAGTTTCCATGATCTGAGGTAATAACGAGAGAATAATCATTCTTTTTTGCTTTTTCGTAAATTTTTCCAAGTTCACTATCTACGGCTGTCACCGCTTTTTTTGCTGCTTCGAAATCTCCGGTATGTCCTACCATATCACCGTTTGCAAAATTTACAACTATAAAATCATAAGCTTCATCCATGGCTTTTAGAACAGCTTCTCCTACTTGTGATGCACTCATTTCAGGTTTTTCATCATATGTTTTTACATTCGGTGATGGGATAAGAACTCTTGTTTCATTTTTATATGGCTCATCAATTCCGCCGTTTAAAAAGAAAGTAACATGCGCATATTTTTCAGTTTCTGCCGTATGGAGTTGTCTGAGTCCACATGCCGAGATGACCTCTGCCAAAGTATTTTTAGGCGAATCTTTTTTGAATAGCACAGGATAGGTGAAACTTTTATCATACTCTGTAATTGTCGCTAAAGAAATATTGATGTGTTTTTTTTGAAAACCGATGAATTCTTTATCTCCTATTGCCGTAACAATCTCTCTCATTCTGTCACTTCTAAAGTTAATACTCAAAACACTATCCCCCTCTTGGAAGCCCTCATAATTATGAAAAGCTATAGGAGCGATAAATTCATCCGTTTCACCAAGCGCATAGGAGGCACCAATATATTCCTCGGGAAGATAATCAGTTTTTGGAGTTGCATTTACTATAGCATCGTAGGCTTTTTGTACTCTTTCCCAACGATTGTCCCTATCCATTGCGTAAAAACGTCCGGAAATAGTAGCTATTTGGATATACTCATTTAAGTGCGGTTCAATCTCTTTGAGATATTTTTGTGCAGACGTAGGGGAGACATCTCTTCCGTCTGTTATAAGGTGCAAAAAAACTTTTTTTCCATTTTTTGCAGCAATATCTGCTATACCTATAAAATGCTCTATATGTGAATGAACGCCGCCATCACTCATAAGACCTATGAGATGCAATCTTTGTGACGTTTTAAATAGATTTTGTAAAACCTCATTTTTTTCGAGAGTATGCTCAGAAAGGGCCAAAGATATTTTTACCAAATCCTGATATAAAATTCTTCCGCTTCCTATGCTCATATGTCCGACTTCAGAATTTCCCATCTGCCCCTCAGGGAGACCAACGCTTAAGCCGGCTGTATCGACAAAAGAGTGAGGAACTTCTTTAAAAAGTCTGTCATATGTCGGCTTATTTGCATTATAAAATGCATTAAATTGTGTTTTTTCACTGTAGCCTATACCATCTGTAATGACTAAAATAGCTTTTTTGCTCAATTTTATTCCTTAATAACGAAAGATTCATTCGATTATACTATAATGTCGCTTTTAAAATAGTAACTAGGAAATATATTGATTTATTGGATTTATGAACTTTTTGGGATAAATATTTTTGGGTATATCACTGTAAGAGCTGGTGTTTCCTTTTTTTTAGCTTTGCTTTTTACACTCTTTTTTATGCCCCGTTTTATTCGGTTGGCACAAAGAACATCAAGTGTTCAGCCTATCAATACATGGGCTCCCGATAGGCATAAAGAAAAAGCAAAAACACCTACGATGGGTGGCATCGTATTTATTGGAGCAACTATTTTCGCATCTCTTTTGACTATAAAGTTTTCGAATGTTTATGCGCTTGGTTCTCTTTTGACACTTGTTTTATTTGCACTCATAGGATTTAAAGATGATTATGCGAAAATCAAAAAAAATGAAAATCTCGCAGGGCTTAAAGCAAGAACAAAGCTAATTTTACAAGTTGCTTCTGCACTTCTTATTACCTCTTTTTTATACGTATTAGCAGATTTTAATACAGATCTTTACGTACCGTTTATTAAAAAGCCTGTTCTTGATATGGGAATGTTTTCTATTGTTTTATGGATTTTAGTCATCGTATCTACATCCAATGCCGTTAATCTTACGGATGGGCTTGACGGACTTGCGACTGTGCCGTCTATAGCGGCATTAGCATCTTTTACCACTATCATCTACATTACTGGCCATGCCGCGCTTAGTTCATATTTACTTATGCCGAATTTTGATATAGGAGAAGTTGCGATTGTTGCAAGTGCACTTATGGGAGCATTAACAGGATTTTTATGGCATAACTGTCATCCTGCAGAGGTATTTATGGGAGATAGTGGTTCATTGACAATAGGCGCTTTTTTAGGTTATCTTGCCATTATTAGTAAGAGTGAAATTCTTCTGCTTCTTATAGGATCTATTTTTGTGATAGAAACTGCATCTGTTATCTTGCAAGTAGGAAGTTACAAACTTCGTAAAAAAAGAGTATTTCTTATGGCTCCTATCCATCACCATTTTGAGATGAAAAAATGGGCAGAAAATAAAATTATTGTACGATTTTGGATTATTGCGATTTTGTCAAATTTAGTAGCTCTTATGAGTTTAAAAATCAGATAATGAAAAGAATTTCCCTTTTTGGTTACGGCAAGACTACGAAAGCTATTGCCGCAAAATTTCCACATGCCATCTTTTATGATGACAAAGTTGTTAAACCTTTTCGTGATGAAGCCGGATTTTTGGTTAAGCCTTCGAGTGATTTCGACCCAAAATACTCAGATTTAGAAATTCCTTCTCCCGGAATACCACCGTCAAATCCACTTATTTTAAGGGCAAAAAATCTTCTTAGCGAATACGACTTATTAGCTAATGAAATGCCATTAAATATTTGGATTAGCGGAACAAACGGTAAAACGACTACAACACAGATGATGCAGTATTTACTGAGAGATAAAGGAAGTCAAGAAGGCGGGAATATCGGTACACCTCTGGGTGAACTTAATCCACATGCCGGCATGTGGATTCTCGAAACAAGTTCTTTTACCATGCACTATACCAATATTGCCAAACCAAATATTTATGTTCTTCTTCCCCTGAGTCCGGATCATATAAGCTGGCACGGCAGTATGGAAGAATACGTAAAATCCAAGCTCAAACCTTTGAGTATGATGCAAGAGGGTGAAATTGCGATAATTCCACATGCCTATAAAGATGTCAAGACAAAAGCACATTTGATCACTTACGCAGATGAAAATTCTCTGGCTAGTTATTTTGATTTTGAAGTGTCTCGTATCAAATTTAAAGGAGCTTTTCTAGTGGATGCCGTCTTGGCAATGGCAGTAGATAAAATTCTTTTCGACAGAGTGGATTATGATAAAATAAATGCATTTGTTATAGATTCACACAGACAAGAAGAACTCCGAGATTTTCAAGGGCGCTTATGGGTGAATGATACAAAAGCGACGAACATAGATGCGTGTGTTGCAGCACTAAAGCGGTATAAAGATTCTTTTATACATCTTATTCTTGGCGGTGATGATAAAGGTGTTGATTTAAAAGAACTGTTTGAATACTTGCAAACACTTAATGTTAAAATATATAATATAGGCTCAAATAAAGCAAAATTATCTAATTTAGCTACTATATACAGTGTAAAATTTGAATTGTGCAAAAATTTGAATGATGCGATTATTAAAATAGATTGTAATCTAATGCAAGATGAAATAGCTCTTCTTTCGCCAGCCGCGGCTAGTCTTGACGAGTTTAGTTCTTATGCGCAAAGAGGGGATTTATTTAAAGAAGCAGTGCGTAAGCTAACATTCAGCACACAAAAGATATAATTTCGTCCTTAAAAGAAGGCCAATTAGCTCAGTCGGTAGAGCAAGTGACTGAAAATCACTGTGTCCTTGGTTCGATTCCGAGATTGGCCACCATCTCTTTTAAAAACTTTGTCATTCTCAACTTGATTGAGAATCTTTATTATATGGCTAATTAGCTCAGTCGGTAGAGCAAGTGACTGAAAATCACTGTGTCCTTGGTTCGATTCCGAGATTAGCCACCATTTTAAAACCACTTTTATTTACATTTCATTATTTAAAATATTAGTATAATTTCACCTATGGGGCTGACCTGGTTTCGACGGGATCAAGTGGCTTTTAATTGCATGTCGGACTGAGCACTTCCGTTACGCGGCTCACCTTGCTTAAACGCAAACAACACAAATTACCGCCCAGCTTACGCAGTAGCATAAGTTTTACCCCTCCGCAAGGAGACGGGCTGCTTCACCTGTTGACTCTAGATAGGCAGGATTCGAAGTATAACCCTTATGTAGATATATTTTACGTTTGTCTCGCACGTAAAAAGAACCCCAGAGGCTCGTCTTGTGTAACTTTGCAGATTGTGTGAAGCAAGATTAAACCTTAACAATTTTTCTAAACATGTAGACGTTAGGAGTAGCGTGGTTTCGGACTGGAGTTCGATTCTCCACAGCTCCACCATTTTTCTTTTTATTCACCAATTCAAAAAAAACTATCAATTTTCATTAGACTTAGAGTCTATTGTAAATATCCGAAAATATCTCAGTATCTTCATAAATATCATCCCAAAAATTATACCTATAGAACCTGCAATAATATCGAGCAGCGAAAACTCACGATTTGGTATAAAACTTTGTATTATTTCTATAGAAGAAGCAAAAAGTAAAAGTAAAGTAACTTTGAATGATAATGCAAAATGTTTAAAAGCAAAAGAAAGTAAGATATACAGTACACTAAAAGCTACGAAGTGGTTCGCTTTATCCCAATTATTTTGTAAAATTTCTATCTCTTGTGTTGTTGTTGCAAGATATGAAATGGCAATGATGTTTATGAAAAGTAAAATTTTAAAAAAAAGTGTTTTCAAAGTTTGAGTCCATAGAATAAATAACACTAATTTTACAGTTTTTTTTAAATATTACCTATAAACTTTAAGTAAAGATGTTTGGATAACTCTTTCAAATGCTCAAAGAGCTTGCTCTGCCTACTTTTTAGTATGCTTAGTATCTTTAAGCTAAATATGCTACAATTTCAAGATTTTATACTAAAATATAGGAGCTATAATGGCACTAATAGACGATATCAAAGAAGTAGTAGTTGAGCAATTGAGCGTAAACCCAGACGAAGTAAAAGAAGATTCTAAGTTCGTAGAAGATCTAGGTGCAGACAGCCTTGATGTTGTTGAATTGGTTATGGCTCTTGAAGAGAAATTCGACATTGAAATTCCTGACGATGAAGCAGAAAAAATTCAAACTGTAAAAGACGTAGTTGCTTATATAGAAAACAAGTAATTATTTTTAGTATTACTGAGGATAAAACTGTGTTAAGAAATAACACAGTTCGTATGTTCTCGGTAATAAAATGTTTTTAATAGTCAGTACACACTGATTTTTAAAAGTATTTTTATAATTTATGGAGAATAGAGAATGAGAAGAGTAGTAGTTACCGGAATGGGCATGATAAACTCAGTCGGACATGATAAAGAGAGTTCTTTTAAAGCAATATGTGATGGTGAATGTGGAATAGATATGATTACTATTTTTGATCCGAGTGACTATAGTGTTAAAATTGCAGGTGAAGTAAAAGATTTTGACCCTTCAACGGTTATGCATCCAAAAGAAGTTAAAAAAGCAGACAGATTTATTCATCTGGGATTAAAAGCAGCCAAAGAAGCTATGGTTGATGCTAGAATCCCAGAGGACACGGATATGGAAAAATTTGGTATCAGCGCTGCTTCGGGTATCGGTGGTCTTCCTGCTATTGAAAAAAATTCTATAATTATCGAAACGAAAGGCTCTAAAAGAATTTCCCCATTTTTTATTCCATCGGCTCTTGTTAATATGCTTGGCGGTTTTGTGTCTATAGAGCACGGAACAAAGGGACCGAATCTTTCAAGCGTAACAGCTTGTGCTGCCGGTACGCATGCAGTGAGTGAAGCTGTTAAGACTATCATGTGCGGTGGAGCCGAAAAGATGTTGGTAGTATCAGCCGAATCAGCGATTACGGGGGCAGGGGTTGGTGGCTTTGCTGCTATGAAAGCACTCTCTACAAGAAATGACGAGCCTAAAAAAGCTTCTCGCCCGTTTGATGCAAATCGTGACGGCTTTGTTATGGGAGAAGGTGCAGCAGCACTTGTGCTGGAAATATATGAAGATGCAGTAGCTCGCGGTGCAAATATTTACGGTGAGATTGTAGGTTTTGGAGAAAGTGGCGATGCTAATCATATAACTACCCCAAGCCTTGACGGTCCTGCGCGCGCTATGAAAGCAGCGTATAAAATGGCAGGAGAACCTAAGATTGACTATGTCAATGCGCATGGAACAAGTACTCCTATAAACGATAAAAATGAAACGGCAGCACTTAAAGAACTTCTTGGCGGAAAAGAGAACTGTCCACCTATGAGTTCAATTAAAGGGCAAATAGGACATTGTTTAGGTGCTGCCGGGGGAATCGAAGCAGTTGTTTGTTTGATGGCAATGAGAGATGGAATAATTCCCCCAACAATCAATTACGAAACACCTGACGAAAATTGTGACTTAGATATTGTTCCTAATAAGGCAAGACATACTGAACTAAATGTAGTTATGAGTAACTCTTTTGGTTTTGGCGGCACAAACGGCGTTCTTATATTTAAAAAAATCTAAGTATAAGTAAGGATTTAAGTTGGCTACATATTTAGACTTTGAACAAAAAATAAAAAATATTCAAGAAGATATCATATCAGCAGAAGTTCGTCGTGATGAGCATGCAGTTGATATTCTTCAAAAATCATTAGATAAAGAAGTCTCAAAAACTTATAAAAATTTATCTCCGTTTCAAAAACTTCAACTTGCTCGTCATCCAGATAGACTATATGCACTTGATTATATAAACCTCATTATGCGTGACAAATATGAAATTCACGGAGATAGACATTTTCGTGACGATGCAGCGATTATTTGTTATATGGGTTATATAGGTCAAGAAAAAGTAATGGTTATCGGTGAACAAAAAGGGCGTGGCACAAAAAATAAGCTAAAAAGAAATTTTGGTATGCCACACCCTGAGGGCTATAGAAAAGCTTTACGTGCTGCAAAAATAGCAGAGAAATTTAATCTACCTCTTTTAATGCTTATTGATACACCGGGTGCGTATCCAGGTCTTGGTGCGGAAGAGAGAAATCAGAGTGAGGCTATTGCTAGAAACCTTCTTGAGCTTTCAGAATTAAACACACAAACTATCTCTATAGTAATTGGAGAGGGTGGAAGCGGAGGAGCTTTGGCAATAGGCGTTGCCGATAGACTTGCAATGATGCGGTATTCTGTATTTAGTGTTATTTCACCAGAAGGTTGTTCTGCAATTTTATGGAATGATCCGACAAAAGTGGAAGCTGCAACAAACGCCATGAAAATTACGAGTGAAGATCTTAAAGATTTAAAGCTCATCGATGACGTGATAGACGAGCCTCTTATCGGTGCTCATAGAGATAAAGATGGAAGCGCTCAAGCGATTGCTAATTATTTTTTAAGAGAGTTGCATTCACTTCGTCAAATGAGTAGCGAAGAGAGAATGGGAGCTAGATATAGCAAACTGGTCGGTGTTGGCGCTTTTTCGGAGTAAATTTACTCTGAGCTCACTTCTTCTTCTTTTTCTTCTTCTTTATTATCTTCCTCTATCTCTTGTGCCATTTCTTGAAGCGGGTCAAATTTAGGTCGCTTTAGTCTTTTGGCTTCTTTTGAAAACTTTATAAGATCTTCTGCTGTTTTAATATTTTTATCCAAGCTTTCTAAAGAGAGCTTAAAAAGTTCATATGTTGTGATGACGTCTGACATAGCTCTGTGATGCGTGGCAGCCGGATAGAGCGCAAATTTATCGTTAAGATAAGAGAGAGCATACCTGTATGATGTGAGAGTTCTCTCTGCTAATGCAAGTGAACATACGCTTCTGTTTAAAAGAGGAGCGAAGCCAAATTTTTTAAAGGATTCAGAGATAAATTTGTAATCAAATTTTACATCATGTGCTACGAAAATTGAATCAGCAAGAAAAAGTTGAAACTCTTGTAAAACCTTTTTTGAAGGGGGCGCATTTTTCGTTTCATTCACACTTATCCCTGTAATTAATGTGATATGTTCATTAATTTCATCACATTTTACCAAAGATTCAAATGTATCGATTACAGTTCCATTTTGAATTTTGAGTGCTGCAATTTCGATAATTTGATGTTTATCAACCTTTGAGCCGTTAGTTTCAATGTCTACAATACAAAAAACGGCATCTTTGAGAGATGTAAATTTTGTGTCAAAATAGAAATTTCCCTGATGTTTTACAACTTTGAGCCCTTGGGCATGCCAAAGCTCTAAAATAAGATCTACATCCTCATCAATTTGCTTTTTTAAAGAATCTAAACATAAACCTTTGTTTGCAAGTTTTGCTATGCTTTTTGAATCTAAATGAAACTCATTACTTAGCATTGGAAATAAACTTTTGTACTTTGAAGGGGTCTTTTATGCCGTAGGATATTTCAACACCGCTACTGACATCTACTCCATAAAATCCATATTTTTTGATACCTGCAACATTCTGAGCATCTAAGCCCCCTGCTAATATGATTTTTGAGCAGTCTATATCTTGAAACCATGTAAGATTAACTCTTTTTCCGACTCCTCCGTAAGCCTCACAATAAGCATCGATGAGTCTATATTCATCCGTATTTTTTAAAATATCTTCTTGAGAAACTGCTCTAATGACTTTGATATAGGGTACTTTTAAAGATTGGTAAAATGTGTCAGATGCATCAAAATGGATTTGTGCAAGCGTAGCACCTATTTCTTGGCATGTGGAATTGACAAAATCTGCATCAACGTTTACAAAAAGAGCTACTTTTTCTACAAATGGAGGGAGTTTTTGAATTATTTCTTTGGCATGTGGAATGCTTATATATCGAGGGGATTTTTCATAAAAAACAAAGCCTAAGGCATCGGTACCGGCATTTATTGCAACCATAGCATCTTCAAAAGATGTGATGCCACAGATTTTACATCTCATATTTGTAAACTCTTTATAGCCTCTTTTTTGCTTTTATGCTTAAACACATAATTTCCGGCAACAACAATGTCTACGCCGGCATCTTTTAAGAGTTGTATATTTAAATCGCTCACTCCGCCGTCGACTTCGATAAGACAATTTGGATTAATTTTGTTACGAAGTGCATTGAGCCTTGCAGCTTTTGGAAGTACTGTTTCTATAAAACTTTGTCCTCCAAAGCCTGGATTGACACTCATTAAAAGTACCATATCCAAATCTTGAAGTAAAAATTCTACGCTCTCAGGGGGAGTATGAGGGTTGAGAACAATTCCCGCTTTTATGCCGTATGAGCGAATTTTTTGGATAAGTCTATGCGGGTGTTTTTCTTCTTCAATATGAAAAGAGATATATTCAGGTTGAAGCGGAGCGAAAAGCTCAACAAAAAAAGTATTATTTTGAACCATAAGATGGATATCTAAAGGCTTTGTTGCACATTTTGCAATACTTGCAACTACAACGGGACCGATTGTGAGATTGGGAACGAAGTGACCATCCATAACATCAACATGAACAAAATCGCATCCAGCTTCACAGATGGATTCTACATCTCTTTGGAGATTACCAAAGTCGGCAGATAAAATACTAGGAGCTACTTTCATTATTTTCCTTTACTAAGTCGGCGCCCCATGTGCAGTTTTTGCAGAGGGGAAAATTTGTAAAATTATACTATTTTGCTTGTTATATGAGACTTTTATCTTGTTAAGAAAAATAAAAATTTATCATTATCGAAGCTCAAATCTACCTGAACCCCTTTTCTGTCTTGCGTAATCTCTAGGAGACTCTCAATATCGGGATATGTTCTTGGAAGTGTAATATCTACATGTATGTTATGATCAGAGAGGAGTGTTTTAATTTTTCCGCCAACAATATTGACGAGTTCAGCCAAAGTGTCAAGTATAAGTTCTGTATCATCCGTTGTATCACCGATAAGTAATTCACAAGATTTTTTTGCAATTTCTTTGGGAAAAACAAGAATTATCATCCCATCCATATCCCCATAAAAACCAATCGAACTTGCAATCTTATCTGTTTTATTTGCTACTTGAATCGAAGTAATTTGTACAGATTCTTTAATGGCTTTAGAATTTGTCATCATCTCTATTGTTGCCACGGTTGCATCAATGAAGTTTGGTAGTTCTGTGACGGTACCTTTGTTGATAACTCTTTTATTTTTTACGGTTGCAGCGCTACTGGCACCAAGCTCTGCAAGTAGCTCTTTATTAAGAAGTATATCATCCATCTGCTCATAAAACATTATCCCGGCATCTTCGAGTGTTTCTTTAAAGGTTTGAGGTGTTTTTTCAAAAGTCATCCCTACAAAGCATATGGTTGCATTGTATTCTGCTGCCGAACTAGAAAGTTTTGAGAAAAAATTCAAGGCATGAACATTCATACTAACAACTTTATATGCATCAAAGATAAAGAGCCTAAAACCTACATTAAGTGAGTTATTGTGATAAGTTATGTTAAAACTATTGCCTATTTCAGCATCCAAGAAGGAAGATACCGTGTATATAATCGCATTACCTGTGACGCGAGATGCTATTTTATGTCCCATATGCCCCAAATAAGTGTCTTGAATAATCACGTCATAAGCATCTTTATTTGCACTTTTTGCTAAAAATTCTTCTTTTGTCTGCGCGATGATTGGATTATGCCCGTTGTCATGCAATTCTATTGCCATGGCGGCACGTTGTGATTTGTCATCATTAAAAAGTAAGATATTTTTATTTTTATTTTTATAACTTAAAGCAAAGAGCGTAGCAGTTTCTTCCGTATTAAAAAGTGAAAAAGTAAGATTATTTTTATAAAATTTGCAGATTGCGTCAAATTTTTTACTGTCATAATCACAGAACCCTACAATAGTGTGGTGTGCTAAACGAACTTTTAAAAACATTTTTACAAAAGGATCAAGTCCATTCCGGTTAAAAAAAACAACTTTTTTAAGAGATACTAAAATCATATCGACGTTGAGTTTTGCCGTAAGCTCAATGTCTTCAACGCTTAAAAAAGAAGTGCCCTGATTGCCGTCCAAAAAGCCTTGCGGGGTAAAAATACCTATGCCGTTTCGAATAACTGCTCTCATGCAATATCCATTAGTTGGGCAAAGTCTTCGTAAATATCCGAAACATATTCTATTTGAAAATCTATAAAGTCGTTGAGCCCTGCTTCTATAAAAAGAGGTTGGGATAGTTCATAGAAAAGTAAAAGATGCATCCATTTTCCAAGGGTATTTATTTGTTCATCTTGTTGGGGTTTTATTCCCGAAGATGCTTGCAAGATAAGAGAGATTTTTTCAGGCATTTCCCATTTCGAAGCTATTAGTTGGCAAATATCAAATAAATCTACGTGGCATAAACGCATAAGAATAGTGTTAAAGTCAAGGGAATGTACGCTTCTTAGCAGATTGACATCCTCTTTTGCATCACAAAAAAGAGCTTCGCTTACAATAATACTAGCCGGCAGTAAGGTAATAGCACTTTGTGTATCTTTATCATTAATATTGAGATGCTTCAGTATATCTATCCATCTTTTTGAAAGTTTTGCTTGGAGTTCATAAAAAGTAGATGCCTTTAGTTTGAACAAGTGCCATTTCGCAGGTGAAAGCAAGGTTATCATATAGTTATAAACTGCCTGCTGTGAACCCGAAATACCTAATATACCAAAGATTTGAGACATTTCGTGTACTTCACTTTTGAAACCAAAAATAGGCTTATTTACCAAGTTTTTGAGGTAGGCGTTGAGAGCAGGATCTTTTTGTGCTACTTTTGCAGCCTTGTTTAAATCACCTGCATTTAAGAGTATGATAGTTTCTCTGAGGATTATTGGTGCAGGCGGAATTTTATTGATATAAAAGTCAATCTTCTCTTGTGTAATCACTTTCAATACTCTTTAAACATAGATTTTATTTATTTTAGCGGTATAATCATAAAATATATATAAATTAAAGACTAAATGCTATGAAATAAAATGGCTTAAGTTGAACTTTTGCTTTTATTTGATACAATTCGCAACTTTAAAAACCTACAAAAGGAAGCTAATAATGGCAAGAAAATGTGCTATAAGCGGCAAAGGCCCAATGAGCGGGAACAATGTTTCCCATGCTAAAAACAGAACTAAGCGTCGTTTTTTACTTAATTTAAGAGCGGTGCGTATCACTTTAGAAGATGGTAGTACTAAAAAAATTAAGATTTCTGCGAAAGAATTGCGTACACTTAAGAAAAATTCTTAAGAGCAATAGGTAATAAATTGAATCTTCTAAACAAGGTTCGAAAATTTTTACATTGGGAGTCTCCTCCCAAACCTGACAAAAAACTCCTTCCGGAGATTTATCCTCATCTCAAAGCATTTCGCCTTCCTCTAATTTTAACCGTACTTACTATGCTTGTCGGAACAATGGGCTATATTGTGATAGACGGCTTTTCATTGATGGACGCTATATATCAAACCGGTATCACGTTCACTACGGTAGGATTCGGAGAGATGGCACCTATTTCTACAGTCGGTAGAATATTTACGATAACGCTAATAATTGCGGGCTTTGCAGTATTTTCAAGTGCAATCGGTATTTTAATTGCGGAATTAAATAGAGGAAATATTATTTCCATTTTAAAGGAGCGAAGAATGTTATATAAAATTGCACGCTTGAAAAAACACTTTGTTGTCTGTTACCATAATGAGTACACTATTGAAGTGAGTAAACAGTTAAGAAAAAATCATGTTCCTTTTGTGGTCATAGATCCAAGACCGGAGATACATGAATGGGCTGAAGAATATAGATATCCCGCCTATTTGCAAGCGGAACCACATGCCGAACTTGCAATGCTCAAAGCGCATCTTTCATCTGCAAAAGGTCT
Source organism: Sulfuricurvum sp. (assembly GCA_022729795.1). Lineage (GTDB taxonomy): Bacteria > Campylobacterota > Campylobacteria > Campylobacterales > Sulfurimonadaceae > Sulfurimonas. The sequence continues at coordinate 13,892 of DZBD01000035.1, forward strand.
TATTACTCTTTCGAGTTCTATTGCGGATAATATTGCACTTATCGCTTCAGTGCGTTTGTTTGAAAAGGAGCATTTTCTTCCAAGACCCTATTATGTTATCGCATCTGCAGAGAGTATGAGTGATGTAGAAAAGCTCAAAAAGCTGGGTTCAGACACGGTTGTATCTCCGACAAAGCTAACGGCGCAAAGAGTAAGTGCAATGGCAGCAAGACCGGATATGGAAAATCTTCTTGAAGAATTTCTATACAGAAGCGATAATCCTCTTGACATGGAAGAGATAGAGGTGCCAAAATACAGTTGGGCAGTTCTTAAAAAACTCAAAGAGACCCATCTTCGTCAGATAACAAATACTTCCGTCGTGGGAATTACAAAAAAAGACGGTAAGTTTATAACGATGCCAAAGGGAGATGTTTTAGTAACGAGCGAGTGTAAACTTCTTGTTATAGGAACGCGTAACGGTATTAGCACAACAAGAGAGCTGTTAAGAAGAAGAGAAAAACCAAAGGAGCTGAGATTTGTATAAGATAACTGAGATTGAGGGCGGAGTTTGCGCAAGTGAAGGATTTTACGCTGATGGCGTGAGTGCAGGTTTAAAAAAAAATAATGCGCTTGATATGGCTTTTATTTATAGTCAGAACGAATGCGAAGTAGCTTCTACTTTTACCACCAATAAGATGTTTGCTGCACCGATAAAACATTTTCGTGCTAAGGGTGAGTTCAAAACTAATTTTGTTTTAATAAACTCTAAAAATGCAAACGCTATGACAGGTCAAGCGGGTGTAAAAGATATAGAAGAAGTTCTTGAAGCTTTTAGTTCCACATGCCAAGAAAATCTGATAAATCCTCTGATGAGTTCAACGGGCGTTATTGGAGTAAGATTACCGAAGCAGAAAATTATCAAGGGAACAAAGCTCTTTGATTTAAGAGCTAGAAATCCTAAAAATGCTTCGGAGGCGATTATGACTACCGATACTTTCTCTAAAAGTATCGCTTTGCGTGTTGAGTTGCAAAACGGCGACTGTTTTCATATCGGCGCAATGGCAAAAGGTGCGGGTATGATTAATCCGGCCATGGCTACTATGCTTTGTTTTATCACCACTGATGCAGATGCTTCTAAAGCGCAAATGCAAGAGATTTTAGATGAGGTCACGGTTCATACTTTTAATGCAATTAGCGTCGATGGTGATACCTCTACAAATGATACCGTGATACTAATGAGTAACGCAAAAAGCAAAGCGTTTGATAAAGAGGCATTTAAGGAAGCTTTATTTAAAGTGATGCACTTTTTGGCTCTTGAGATGGTAAGAGACGGAGAGGGTGCTACAAAACTTGTGACTTATAAAGTAACAGGCGCAAAAGATAATAAAGAAGCCGAGGTGGTTGCGAAGGCTTTGTCTGATTCGCTGCTTGTAAAAACGGCACTTTTCGGTGAAGATCCAAACTGGGGTAGAATAGCTTCGACCGTAGGTGCAAGCGGAGTGGAAGCTTACGAAGAGACTCTGAGTATCTCTTTCAATGAACTTTGTGTTTATCACAAAGGGGAATTACTTTTTAATGAAGCGATGGAAGAAAAAGCTGCTGCAATTATGAAGCTTGCAAGATTCAGTATCTCCTGTGATTTGGGTATTTCTAATGGCAGTTTTACGGCGTATGGCTGTGATTTGGGATATGAATATGTGAAAATAAATGCGGATTATAGAACATAATTGGCATTAAGCTTGGCATGTGGAAATATATTTCCACATGCCAAGAACTTAAGTCAACTTCGGTAAATTCCACTCTTTTTTAAAAGCCACTAATCTTAAGACAATACACAATAAGGCAACTGCCAAAATACTCACCTCATTTAAAAAATGCACTAAATGAAGTGAAGCAATGAGAATCGCTACAATCACGGCAATAGAGCCGTAAAAATCACTAATAAGTACGCTAGGGACTTGGTTGATGAGTATATCTCTAGTAACTCCGCCACCCATTGCGGTGATAAAACTTATAACTACGATACCAAAAAAATTATACTCGGCGTTGATTGCAAGGATAGCGCCCGTGATGCTAAAGGCTACGAGACCTATCGTGTCACTGATAACAAATATCCATTTTCTCTCTATGGAAGGCTTTTTGTATATTTTGAATGTATAGATAATAAAAAGGGTGAGAAAAAGAGTTGCAGCAGGATAGATATAAATAAAGGCAAAGGGAGCTCTGCTTAAAATTGCATCTCGAATTACGCCGCCGCCAAGGGCGGTGAGAGTAGAAGCGATAAGAATACCGAGAATATCCAAATCATTTTTTACGGCTATTAAAAATCCACTGATGCTAAAAGCAATAATCCCGATAATATCAGCGTAAATAAAATATTCCGGCATGTGGAATTAGTTCTGATATTCTTTTTTAAATTCTACATAGCGTGTCGCTGAAGCATAAAGCTCTTTGACTTCATTCTCATTGAGTTCTCTTATAACTTTAGCGGGAGAACCCATAATGAGTGAGCGGGGAGGAAAAACTTTTCCTTTTGTAACAAGCGCGCCGGCTCCTACGATAGATTCTTTGCCGATAACCGCACCATCAAGAATTGTAGCACTCATACCGATAAGACAGCCATCTTCTATGGTACATCCGTGAAGCATTACTCTATGCCCTATGGTCACATCATCACCGATAATCGTAGGATTGCCGTCACTTTTGTCTGCTTTTTTGTAATGAGTAATATGAATCATACTTAAATCTTGAATATTGACACGGTTTCCTATTTGAATATAATGTACATCGCCCCTCACTACGCATCCAAACCAGATTGAACAATCCGTTCCACATGCCACATCTCCAATCACATCTGCCGATGGAGCAACCCAAGTGTTTTCTCCAAGCTTTGGGAAGCTTTCTTTGAAATTATAAAGCATCCTAACTCTCTATAAAAAGACGGGAAATGAGTTCTTGTACACCGCTGGGCGTTTCTTTTTTTGTAGCTTTTGAGATTCTGTTAGCATAATCTTCTAAAAATTTATGATTATTGATTATTTTCTCTTCATCTCTTTGCACTTTTTTGTAAGAACCGTCACTTTGTAATTCGTGGGCGAGAGTATTATCGGAGCATTGAAGTTTTAAAATCTGAATTATTTTTTCTTTTGAAGTTTCATCTTTAATGGGAGTTAAAAGCTCAATCCTTCGTACAAGATTACGAGGCATCCAATCGGCACTGGAGATATATGCTTGCGTTTCATCGTTTTTGAAGTAAAATGATCTTGGATGTTCAAGATATTTTCCCAAAATAGAGGTAACTCTAATGTTTTCACTTACCCCGTTAATGCCGGGTTTTAAGCAGCAGATACCGCGCACGATAAGATCTATTTTGACACCTGCTTGGCTTGCTTTGTAGAGTGCCCGAATGACATCTTCATCTACCAGCGAATTTACTTTTGCAATAATCTGCCCCTCTGTCCCTTTTGCCGCTTCGTTTTGAATCAGTGAAAGAATTTTTGGTTTTATCTGTGAAGGCGCCATATAAAGTTCGTTGAGTTTGCCTTTTTTACTAAAACCTGTCAAAAAGTGAAAAAATCGGGTTAAATCATTTGTAACTTCATCTTTGCTGGTCAAATAACTCATATCGGTATATATTTTCGCTGTGGAAGGGTTATAGTTTCCTGTTCCAAGGTGTGCGTATTGTTTGAGTTTTCCATTGATTCTGCGGGTTACTAATGTTGCTTTTGCATGGACTTTAAAGCCTCTTATCCCGTAAATGACATGTGCTCCCGCTTTTTCAAGTGCTCTTGCCCAAATAAGATTATTCTCTTCATCAAATCTTGCTTTGAGCTCAACCATAACCGTTACCTGCTTTCCCGATTCCGAGGCATTCATAAGTGCTTGGACTATAGGAGAGTTGGGACCTGATCTGTAAAGCGTCATTTTAAGAGAAACTACATCGGGGTCTTGTGAGGCAGTTTGTATAAATTTTACGACAGGCTCAAAACTTTCATAGGGGTGATAAAGTAAAATATCTTGTTTCTCCAAGGTTGTAAAAATGTTTTCATTGTCATCCAAAGGAGGGAGAATTTTTGGTTTAAACGGAGCTGCTAAAAGATGTGCAAAATCTTTATTCCCGACTATTTGCCAAAGGCTGGATAAATTTAAAAAGGTGTGAAATGTATAAATATCATCTTTGTAGACATTGGTGTGGTGGTTGAAAAAGTTGATTATCTCTTCATCTGAATTGCTTCCCATTTCCAGTCTTACCATCTCCCCTTTACGGCGTAGTTTTAAGCCCTCTTCAAGAATTTCAAGAAAGTCATCGGCTTCCTCTTCTTCTATCGCAAGGTCGGCATTTCTAGTGACTCTAAAAGAAGCATATTTTACAAATGTGTATCCGGGAAAAAGATCTTCCACATGCTGCCCGACAAGGCTCTCGATACGGATATATGTTCCATCCCCAAGATGAATAAATCTACTCAAAACTCTTGGAACACGGATAATTCCAAAACGCTCAATTGTTTTATCATCGCTATCGTAAAGTTTTACTATGATTCCAAAACTAAGATTGTTGAGGTTTGGAAAAGGGTGCGTGGCATCTACTGCAATAGGAAGTATAATAGGATAAATATTTTCAAAGAAATATCTTTTAAGCTGTGCCTTTTCGCTTTGCGTGGCATCGGTGTAAGATTTGATTCTTATTCCCTCGCTCTCAAGCTTATGTAAAACTTCGCTCAAGCAATCCTCTACCTCTTGTTGTTCTTGGTGCAAATATTTTCGGATTTCTATGAGTTGCTGTAACGGTGTAAACCTATCTGCACCCGATACGATAATTCCCGCACTGAAGAGCTTTTTAAGCCCGGCTACGCGTATCATGTAAAATTCATCAAGATTAGTGCCGTAAATAGCCAAAAATTTAAGACGCTCAAGAAGGGGAAGAGACTCATCTTGCGCTTGCTTTAAAACTCTGGTATTAAACTGAAGCCATGACATTTCACGATTGTTATAAAGGTCTGGGTTTTTTAGGTTTATAATCATACAAAAGCCTTATTTTTTTGGGGCATTATAGCAAATATTTTTATATGCGCAACCTGAGCCTGCGAATTATAATATTACTTAATCACTCCGCTCCCTTTCCAGTTCGCTGCATGGTAGATTGTTACACCGTTTTTTCTTGCATAAAACCGCATTAATAGCTTTTGTATTGTTGGTTCTATGGAGGGAGCGAACCAAGCATTATTGCTTATTGCTATCATAAAATCGACATCCCCTTCGTACAACTCTTGGCATGTGGCTTCATAGCAGATTGCATTTCTGAATTTTATCCCTTTAATCATAAAATCTGTCGGTACTTTTGCTTGAATAAAGTCGGATTGACCTGCAAAAAACATATCGTTTATAAATTTCCTTGCAAATGCAGGAAGCGGAATATATTCGCCAAAAGGGACTAGTACCATTTTTTTAGCTATTTCTGTTTTTCCGTCTTGAAAAAAATAGGTAACATTGAAGTTATTACCGTCTTCTATAAAAAGTGCTCCAGCAATAATAGAAATATCATAAGAGAGTTCATTTAATGTACTTTGGAGTACGGGATGCGTATTCATATAGAGAGGAAAACATGATTCAGGAAGCACGACCACATCATAACCCTCTTTTATTGCCTGCTTTATCTCCAAAATATTTGAAACAATGATTGCATCTTTATTTTCCGGCATCCATTTTTTCGCTTGTTTAATATCTGTAGCAATGAGTTTAATTTTCAGCGGTGCGTCTTTAAAGTTTGTTTGCGAATCTATAGCATTGAGATTCAGTGCAATAAGCAGAAGAAACAAAGGGGCATAGGTATAAGGTTTTTTTAGATAAGAAGGTAGAGCAAGAGCAAGCAAGACAAGCGCTAACTGATACTTAAAGACACCGATATAACTATCTACAAATAGGAGTTCTATCTGTAACCAGTTAAAATCAAAGGGTTCAATAAAGCTAAGTAAAAAGAGCATAGCAGCTCTAAAAAAAACATTGTTGCTGAGTGCTAAAACACCGAAGAACACCATATATATGAGGGCAAAACCAAAAATGATGAGCGGCTCCATGTACCCGACACCATTATATTTAAAGCTGTATCCTATCCAGTAAAACCAAAGAAGTCCAATAAAAAATCCAGCTGCCA
>DZBD01000003.1 GCA_022729795.1 Sulfuricurvum sp.
TGATGCTCATCGAATTTACTGCCAATCATTGCCAAAGGAAGAGATGTTCCATAAATCGGAAATTGCATCTCTTTATAAAGATACGGCATTGCACCGATATGATCCTCATGCGCATGTGTAATGACAACACCGACAATTTTATCTTTAATTTCACGAAGATAACTAAAATCAGGGATAAGAATATCCACGCCATGCATATCTTCATCGGGAAAACTCATCCCTACGTCAATTAAAATTGCTTCTTTTTCTGTTTCAAAAACAGCAATATTTCCACCAATCTCACCGAGTCCGCCCAGTGGAGTAATGCGTACTTTTGCATTCGAATTTAAATCGAGTTTATAGTGAGGATTGAGCCTTTGCTTATGTGCTTCTTGATTTTTTACGACAAAAGCCATTAAGTTTTCATCCGTAGGGGTAGGCTGACGACGACGATTGCGATTAGCATTTTTATTTTTATTCTGAGTCGGTTTATTGGAAGTAGTTTTTTCAGTGCTATTTTCAGCATCTGATACATTTTGACCGGCTGCCGGTTTACGATTGTTATTGTTTCTTCTATTATTATTTGGTCTGCGATTTTCCTGAGGGCTACTTGCTTGTATTCCCTGATTCTCTTCTTCCATCCAAACTCCTTGTATTTGTTAATTTATAGAGTTGGTGATAGTCGTGTGTGGAAAGCTGATGAGGTCTGATTGTTAGTGTAAGTTCCAGCTTTTCATAAGCTTCTTGAAGCAACTCTTTTTCATATACGCAAGAGAGATTTTTTAAAAGAGTCTTTCGAGGCTGCTTAAATGCAACTCTCAGCATCTCCTCAAAATCTTCATCATTTCTATTTCTCTTCTTTTGTATTAAAAAAACAGCAGAATCTATTTTGGGCTGCGGATCAAATGCGGTTGGCGGGACTATCACTACAATGTGAGGCTCCCCTACACTTTGAGTAATAACACTCAAAGAACCAAAAACTTTTTCTCCGTGTGCAGCACAAAATTTTTCTGCAACTTCAAGCTGTACCATTACAAGTATATTTTTACACATTGGATCTGCGAGTGCTTTTAGGATGATATTTGTTGCTATATAATAAGGCAAATTTGCCACTAAATCATACGGCTCATCAACTAGGCTACTCTGCCAAGCTTGTAGAACATCCCCACAATGTACGTGGAGTCGCTTGGTGGCAATCTCTTTTTCAAATGTATCTTGTAACAGTTTACACAAATCGGTATCTACCTCAAAAGCTTCTACACTTTTGACATCTACTAAATATTTAGTTAAATCACCTAAGCCAGGGCCAATCTCTACGATTTTATTATCGTTGTTGGGCATCGCTTCGACGATTTTTCTTAAAACTATCTCGTCTTTTAAGAAGTTTTGTCCGTATTTCTTTTTAGCTACAATGCTGTTTTTTTTCATAAGCACGATACTACCTCATTTTTACTTATATAAAGGTTTATTTTTATACAAAATTTACAACTTGTCATAAAAATAACATTTACAATAAAATAAAAAACTATTTTCAACTTATGTAGGAATAACACATACAATATTACAAACCGGAACCCATTTCAATAAATAAAGGCAAAGCTAAAATATGTATAATTACACTATATTTACAGAGGCTTCAATAACTATGAACTATTTCGCTAAAAGAATTATCCCGTGTCTAGACGTTAAAGACGGACGCGTTGTTAAAGGTGTTAATTTTGTGGGTTTAAAAGATGCGGGTGACCCTGTGGAAGTAGCAAGACGCTACAACGAAGAGGGTGCTGATGAGCTTACATTTTTAGACATTACGGCATCAAGTGATAACAGAGATACGATTGTAGACATAGTGGCACAAGTCGCACGAGAGGTTTTTATTCCCCTTACAGTCGGTGGCGGAATACGAAAACTTGATGATATTTATAAACTATTAAATGTAGGATGCGACAAAGTAAGCGTCAATTCAGCTGCAATTAAAAGACCTGAGCTTATCAATGAAGGAGCCAAAAGATTTGGCTCCCAGTGTATAGTAACCGCTATCGATGTTAAAAAAATCGGTAATAAATACCATGTATTTTTAAACGGCGGCAGAGTTGATACCGGACTTGATGCAGTGGAGTGGGCGAAAGAAGTTGTTGAGCGTGGAAGCGGTGAGATACTTTTAACCTCTATGGATACAGACGGTACCAAAGAAGGATTTGAGTTAAATATTACAGAACAAATTAGCAAAGCTGTCCATGTTCCTGTTATTGCCAGCGGTGGAGCCGGAACAATGGAACACATAAAAGAGGCCTTTCTTCACGGTGCAGATGCAGCACTTGCAGCGAGTATTTTTCATTATAAAGAGATTGATATTATGGATTTAAAACATTATCTTCACAAGAATAATATTCCTGTAAGACTGTAGTGATATATTTATGATAATTTGTGCCGGAAATAATGAAACATTTTCTTTTGCCCAACCAATGGGGGTGGGTCTTATAGAAACAGCTATGAATCTGACTCGTCTTTGTCTTTTTGATAAGCCGGAATTTTTGCTTTTTATCGGCAGTGCAGGAAGTTACGGTAATCACAAAATTTTTGACATAGTAGAGTCTAAAACTGCTTCCAATATTGAACTTGCATTTTTAACAGGCGATGCTTATACGCCGCTTGACAATGTAATTTCGACAAATACGAACAACAAAAAAGATGTAATAGTAAACTCATCAAACTATATTTCCACATGCCAAGAACTTTCTAAAAAGTTTTTGAACTTTGGGGTAGAAATAGAGAATATGGAATTTTTTTCTGTTTTAAAAATTGCACAAGAGTTTAATATACCGGCAGGCGGTGTTTTTTGTATAACAAACTACACAGATAAAAATGCTCATGAAGATTTTTTAAAAAACCATGAAAAAGCAAAAGAAATTTTGAGCCTCCATGTGCTCAAAAGGGTAAAGGAACTTACACAAAAATGAATGAGCTCAAACCATCGCTGCTTGACTTCACAAAAGAAGAACTACTCTCGAAAATCAAGCCAAGTTTTAGAGTAAAGCAAATTTTTGGCTGGCTTTATCATAACTATGCAGAAACTTATGATGAGATGAAAAACATACCTAAAGCTTTGAAAGAGGAATTAGCTCAAGAGTATATTGTCAATCCTGTGAAAATAGCGAAAAAAGAGATATCTACTGATGGCACCGTAAAATATCTTCTTGAACTTCAAGATAAAAAAACAATAGAAGCAGTTTGGCTCAAGATGAAAGAAACACAACTCGATGAAAATGGAGAAGTTATCCAAGAAGCTAAATATACTATTTGTGTCTCTACCCAAGTTGGATGCAAAGTAGGGTGTTCTTTTTGTTTAACAGCCAAGGGAGGCTTCACAAGAGATTTAACTGCAGGAGAGATAGTAGCACAGGTGGTGACTTTAAAAAGAGATAATAGTCATGAGCATAACAGAAAAATAAATATTGTTTATATGGGTATGGGCGAACCGCTAGACAACCTGAATAATCTAGCTAAAGCTATAGAGATCTTCAAAGACTCAGAGGGCTTATCTATATCCGGAAAACGCCAAACAGTTTCTACAAGCGGTTTGAGCACAAAAATAGATAAACTCGGAGAAATGGATTTGGGTGTGCATATCGCTATCTCTCTTCACGCTGTTGATGATGAACTTCGGTCTGAACTCATACCGATGAATAAAGCACATAATATCTCTTCTATTATAGAAGCCGTTAAAAGGTTTCCTATAGACACTAGAAAACGTGTCATGTTTGAATACCTTGTTATAAAAAATAAAAATGATGATCTAGGCTCTGCTAAAAAGCTCGTTAAGCTATTGAGTGGAATAAAAGCCAAAGTAAATCTAATCTATTTTAATCCATACCCAGGAACTGACTACGAGAGACCGACACGTGATGATATGGTCTCTTTTCAAGACTATTTAATCAACCATGGGCTTTTATGTACTATTCGTGATTCTAAAGGTATGGACATCAGTGCGGCATGTGGACAACTCAAAGAAAAAACACAAAAGGACTTATAATGGATAGTATTGAAATATTTCAACTGATTTTTTTGATAATTGTTTTTGCTGTCGGGGTATTAGGATTTATAAAAGCTGCAACCAAAAATGATTAAGAGTGTAGACGATCAACACACCAGGGAGACCGTCTATCAATGTAATAATACCGTAGTATTCTTATATAAATATAACACTCTACATGCAAAATATATTTGCAAGAATACTTTTTAATCAAAATCAATTTCCATCTAAAGCTTCATTTTGACTCTTGAATCAAATATAAATTCTTCAATTTTTAAGCAAAAAAATTCAAATTGTGTACTATTCACACAGTGTTCTAAAGTGTGAATAGTTCACAACTTTATCGAAAATAAATTTCAATATTTACACTTTTTTTAAGAAAAATTTAACATAAACTGCAACTGAAACGTAACTTTTTTATACTTTAAAATATTCGATAAATCCCATATAGCAGGCTTTTCAAGTATTTTTGAAATATACAAAAGTATATCCAATGTTAGAGTTGTTCACAATGTATGAAGTTATTCACACAATGACTCTTTTGCTCTAAATAACCGGTTCTATCACTCTATAAATATTGCTTTATTTGCAAAAGTGGCAATTTAAATTTCTATACTTTCAAAACAAATTTTTTCAAAGTCAATCTGACTTTTGCAGCTATAAGTAATTCCATATAATTCAAATTCCAATTCATTAGCATGAAGCAATAATCTGCTTGCTCCGCTATTTTTCATTCGATTTTTCCGGTCTAACTCTCTATCTAAAAATTTGATTATATTTTCTTCACTTTGTCCGTAAATAGGATCACCTACGATTGGATGTTCCACGTGAAACAAATGGACTCTAATTTGATGTTGTCGTCCGGTATGTGGCAAGCATTCGACTAAGGTCATATTAGCTAAAGGAAAATACTTAAGAGGTCGAAATTCAGTTTTGGATGCTTTTCCCTTTGGATCTACTTTCACTACCATTCTTACTATAGCACTATCGTCCTCTGCTCTGAGAAGTGGAGCTTCTACGCACATCACTTCTTTGAACTCTCCATGAACCATTGCTAAATATTTTTTTTTCATGTCCCGCTCTTGGAACATCATTTTTATCTCTCGTTCACTATCCTTATTTCTGGCACACAAAACAAGTCCACTCGTCTCCTGATCAATCCTGTGAGCAATGTTAGCATCTCTGCCAAACTGATATTTAAGTTCATCAATAAGAGAATAGGGTGTATGTCTATTTTGTGGATGGATAAGAACTCCGCTAGGCTTATCAAAGAGCACAAATTCATCATGTACGGCATGTGGAATTAAACCTCTGGTGATAGGTTCAAAATAGATAAATTCAAATGCTCCCTCTATCTCCCCTGCTGTTTTTGTCATTGCTATTCCATTGACAAAAAGACGACCTTTGGCTATTAATCTTTGTGCTTCTTTTTGAGTATAACCCAATTCTTGTATCAAATATAAAAAAGCTTTTTGCTTTTTTTCTGCAAACATTTTTTTCATCATAAATGGCAAACTATAGTCCTTCTTTAAACATGTTTTTACTATACATTTAGTAAAATAAAAACTTCTATTAATGCGAATTCTAACACAAAAACTAAGATAATAATCATAAGGATATTTTATATGGTAGAAAGATACTCTAGAGAAGAGATGAGTTCTAAATGGACAATGCAAGCGAAATATCAAGCTTGGTTAGATGTAGAAAAAGCTGTTGTTAAAGCGTGGAATAAACTAGGACTTATACCGGATGTGGATGCAGTTAAAATTGTTGATAATGCTCAGTTTGACATAAAAAGAATTGATGAAATAGAGGCTGTAACTCGCCATGATCTTATCGCATTTACGACGAGCGTATCTGAATCTCTGGGTGAAGAGAGCAGATGGTTTCACTATGGAATGACATCTTCAGATACAGTCGATACTGCCGTAGCACTTCAGATGAAATCTTCTTTAGAGTTAATTATAGAAGATGTAAAAATGCTTATGGAGTCTATTAAAAAAAGGGCGATAGAACATAAAATGACACTTATGGTCGGGCGCAGTCACGGAATCCATGGCGAGCCTATAACCTTTGGTTTAGTATTAGCTGTTTGGTATGATGAAATGGCTAGGCACTTGGAAAATTTAGAACAAACGCTAGTAGTTATAAGCGTTGGGCAGGTGAGCGGTGCAATGGGTAACTTTGCACATGCCCCATTAGAGCTTGAAGAGTACGCTTGTGAAGAGCTAGGACTAAAACCGGCACCGGCATCGAATCAAGTCATACAACGCGACAGATACGCAAGACTTGCAACTGCATTGGCACTTATGGCTAGCAGTATTGAAAAGTTTGCGGTTCAAATTCGTCACTGGCAAAGAACAGAAGTGTATGAATGTGAAGAGTATTTTGCAAAAGGGCAAAAGGGCTCATCCGCAATGCCTCATAAACGCAATCCAATCCTAACAGAGAACATAACCGGTCTAGCTAGAATCATTAGAGCCTATGCAATGCCTGCTATGGAGAATGTAGCACTTTGGCACGAAAGAGATATATCCCACTCTTCAACGGAGAGGTTTTGGTTACCGGACTCTTTTGTAACAACCGACTTTATGTTACACCGTATGAATAACGTTATTGCCAACCTCACTGTATATCCTCAGAATATGATGAGAAATCTCAACTTAACAGGCGGATTGGTGTTTTCACAAAGAGTACTTTTAGAACTTCCAATCAAAGGTGTATCGCGTGAGGATGCCTATAGAATTGTTCAAAGAAATGCGATGAAAGTTTGGGAAGAGATTCAACAAGGGAAACCAACTACAAATGAGAAAGGTGAGAGCTTGTATCTCAACCATCTCTTAACAGACGAAGAGTTAAGAAACTCTCTAAGCGAAGAGGCGATTCGTGAGTGTTTCAACTTTGATTATTACACAAAAAATGTAGATAAAATTTTTGCAAGAGTTTTTAAATAGGATATGAAATGATAACAATTATAAAAAGAAACGGCAGAACTGAACCGCTAGATATTAGTAAAATACAAAAATATACTTCTGCGGCAGTAAAGGGCTTAAGCAATGTATCTCAAAGTGAGTTGGAAGTAGATGCACAAATTCATTTCCGTGATGGCATAACATCCAAAGAGATACAACAAACGCTTATCAAAACTGCAGTTGATAAGATAGATATAGATGCACCTAACTGGACTTTTGTTGCATCAAGACTTTTCTTGTTCAACCTCTATCATCAAGTCAATGGCTTCTCCGGATATAATTCACTTAAAAAATATTTTGAAAAAGGTGAAAAAGAGGGAAGAATTCTTTTAGGCTTAAAAGAAAAATATGATTTAGAGAGACTAGAAAAACATATAAAACCTGAGAGAGATTTTCTGTTTAACTATTTAGGTGTTAAAACTTTGTATGACAGATATCTCATCAAAGATAGAAATTCTGATCCAATTGAACTACCACAGCATATGTTTATGGCGATTGCTATGTTTTTGGCACAACGTGAAGAGCAAAAAGAGGAGTGGGCTATTAAGTTCTACGACATGATTTCTCAGTTTCAAGTGATGCTTGCAACTCCGACACTTTCAAACGCAAGAACAACACGACACCAACTCAGTTCTTGTTATATCGGTTCGACTCCAGACAATATAGAAGGTATTTTCGATGCTTATAAAGAGATGGCAATGCTCTCTAAATTTGGCGGCGGTATTGGCTGGGATTGGACGAGGGTTCGTTCAATGGGCTCGTTTATAGATGGACATAAAAATGCTGCCGGCGGTACGGTGCCATTTTTAAAAATAACAAATGATATAGCCATAGCAGTAGATCAGTTAGGCACAAGAAAAGGTGCAATAGCAGTTTACTTAGAACCATGGCACATTGATATCAATGATTTTTTAGATTTGAAAAAAAATTCCGGTGAAGAGCGTCGCCGAGCGCATGACCTCTTTCCGTCACTATGGATTAATGATTTATTTATGCAGAGGGTTCAAGAAGATGGAATTTGGACACTGTTTGACCCATATGATTGTGAAGAACTCACAAGACTTTACGGCAAAGATTTTAATGCAAGATACATAGAACTTGAACAAAACGAAAGTATCATACAAGAGAAACTCAAAGCCAAAGATTTATGGAAAAAAATATTAACATCTTACTTTGAAACCGGTAGCCCATTTTTATGTTTTAAAGATAATGCTAATAGAGCCAATCCAAATAATCATTACGGTGTTATTAGAAGTTCTAACCTTTGTACAGAAATTTTTCAAAATACGGAGCCTAACCACTATAAAATTAAATTTATTTTTGAAGACGGCAGCAGTGTGAGTTATGAAGAAGATGAACTCATCACGGTAGACAGCGGGATAACAAGACCTGCCAGAAAAGTTACTGCGCTTGATTCAATAGGCGGCGTTCCGATTTATGTAGTGGAAAAAGAAAAGATTGACGGAGCAACGGCAGTGTGCAACTTGGCATCGGTGAATCTCTCTCGCATCCATACAAAAGAAGACATTGATAGAATTGTCCCTATTGCCGTACGTGCTCTTGACAATGTAATAGATTTAAATTTTTATCCTATTGAAAAAGTAAAGCGAACAAACATGAGAAGTCGCTCTATCGGACTTGGCGTTATGGGTGAAGCTCAGATGTTGGCAGAACAAGCCATAGCGTGGGGAAGTCAGGAACACTTTGATAAAATTGACGAAATTATGGAAGCCGTAAGTTATAACACAATTTCTGCCTCTTCCGATATCGCTCTTGAAAAAGGTGCATATCCCGAGTTTGAAGGCTCGAAATGGAGCAAAGGCATTATGCCGATGGATCATGCTAATGCGGAAGTAATCAATCTTGTAGACCGTGGCGGACTTTTTGCTTCAGCGTATGCTTGGGATGAACTCCGTGCAAAAGTAAAAAAACAAGGAATGAGAAACGGTTATTTGATGGCGATTGCACCAACAAGCTCCATCTCGATTCTTATAGGAACTACCCAAGCGATAGAACCTGTATTTAAGAGAAAATGGTTTGAAGAGAACCTTTCCGGGCTTATCCCCGTTGTTGTACCGAATCTCTCGCCACAGACATGGAGCTATTATACTCCGGCCTATGATTTAGATCAGAGATTACTCATCAAAGCAGCGGCTATACGTCAAAAATGGCTCGACCAAGGTCAAAGCCTCAATATCTTTATATCGCTTGATAAAGCAAGCGGAAAGTACTTAAATGACATCTATATGCTGGCATGGAGACTTGGATTAAAATCTACCTATTATTTGCGTTCACAATCACCTGAGATGGCGAATGATGTTGAAGACAGATCTATGGAGTGTGTGGGTTGCCAATAGGATATACAAAATGAAACCCATTTTAGCTCAAGAGTTGGACATTTTTTTAAAAAGATTTGACAACTTTAACGGGGGAGAATTTCGTTCTATCGAAATTCTTTCCCCTACAAATATCATCGTAACACTATCAGGACAAGACGGCGCAAGAGCATTTGACTGGGTAACTATCAAGCTTGAGCTTAACGGTGTTAGTGATGCAAAACTTTTGGAGGGTTCAAAACTATTTATGCTTGACATGAGCGATGGGATAAGCATCATAAATGACAATAAACATTTTGCTTTTGGGATAGGAAAGTGCACTACTTTATCAAGTCTAAAAAATTCGATATGCTACATCATCTGCTCAAGTTTAAAATATCAAGAAGGTTCATTTTAATCTATTTTATAAGGAGAATGTTATGAGAATTATTTGCCCGCACTGTTTGAGTGTAAACAACGTCCCGCTAAGAGAGAGCTACAAAAAAGCCAACTGCGGAAAATGTAAAAATTCGTTACTCGACACAAAACCGATTGAACTGAATGCAAAGAACTTTGATGAGGTGCTTGTCAATAGTGAGATACCGGTAATAGTTGATTTTTGGGCACCTTGGTGTGGACCATGCAAGATGATGGGACCAAACTTTGAAAAAAGTGCCGCTAAATTTCCTCTCAAAATGCTTTTTACAAAAGTCAATACAGAAAATGAACAAAATTTAGGTGGCAGATTTGGAATACGAAGCATCCCGACTTTGATGATTTTCAAAAATTCCAAAGAGGTGCATAGAGTTTCCGGTGCACTGGATGAAGCGAGTTTAACAAAACTTGTATCACAGTTTATTTAGTATTTCCACATGCCGTGGCATGTGGAAATTGTTTTTATTTTATATATGAGCAGCAGTAATCTGTAACACTTTTAATTTTCAAATCAAAAGATGCATTTGCAGGAACGCTAAAAGTTTCCGGTACATTTAAGCTTTTCCACTCTTCATTTGGAAGCTTAACGTCCAATTCACCGCTCATAATTTCCATGATTTCTGCATCATTTGTACCGAAGGTATATTCTCCCGGCAACATAATTCCAAGTGATTTAATTGAGCCGTCTTCAAATTCAATCGTTCTGCTTGTTACTTTACCATCATAATAGATGTTCGCTTTTTTGACCACACTTACATTTTTAAAATTTGACATTTTTTTCCTTTAAATAAGATATGACATCATAACAAACAACTATTTGTTTTCGCTGAATTTAATTCTCTGAGAATGGGTTATCGCAACCGCCATGGCGTCTGTAATGTCAAGAGGTTTAATCTCTTTTTTGATGTTCAATAAACTTTTAACCATAAAAGCAACTTGCTCTTTTCCTGCCTTTGCTTTTCCGGTAAGTGCTTTTTTCACCTGAAGCGCCGAATACTCGTTGAACTGTCCAAATTCTTGGAGCAATTTGAGCATTATCGCACCTCTAAACTGTGCCAGTTTTATGGTAGTAGCGGGATTGTGTGCATAAAAGATATCTTCCATAGCAACTTCATCAATAACATGATTTTTAAAAATATTATCAAAAGCTTCCACCATCTGAGGAATCTGAAATTGTAGCTCTTCTGCCTTTATTTTGATGAGTCCGGCCTCGATAAGCGAGATTTTTCCCTTCTCCAAAGAGATGAGTGCATAGCCCATATTTCTGGTTCCGGGATCAATTCCTAGTATAATCATCATATTCCTATTATTGCATATTACGGCATGTGGATTTGAGGGAACATTATACAAACATATTTACAAATGTCGTGTAAAATTGGGTATAGTTCTGTTGAAATGAAAGAGCCAAAAACTGCCTTCAAAGGTCAATATAAGCTTAATTATTAAGCATTTTTTTGTTTAAAATATGTAATAACTCTATAAAATAATACAAATAAAGGTTTTAGAATGACTCAGCATAAAGCGTGTGATATTATCATTTTTGGCGGACACGGAGATTTGGCATTGCGCAAACTAATGCCGGCGCTCTATCATCTTTGTCTTGACGGCTATCTCTCGGGAGATACCAGAATTATCTCCGTATCACGTGATGAAGTATCTCATGAACAACACATAGATTTAATTGCAAATAAATTAAAAATAAATCTTAAAGAAAAAGATTTTGATGAGACATTTTTCAATTCTTTTAAAGAAAATCTTCATTATGTAAAAATTAACCTTACAGACACTTCTACTTACCAAGGTTTAGCCTCGCTTCTTCAAGAACATCCCGAGAGAGAACGTATTAATTATCTCTCAACCGCTCCCTCACTCTATGGAATAATATGTAAGTCTCTTCATGATTATGATCTTATAACAGGGATTTCAAGAGTTGTGTTAGAAAAGCCGATTGGGCGGGATTTAATATCTTCACGTGTCATCAACGAAGAGGTAGCAAAATATTTTGATGAATCTGCTATATTTAGAATAGATCACTATCTTGGAAAAGATACCGTGCAAAACATTATGGCACTTCGATTTTCCAATATGCTTTTTGCACCTATATGGAATGCTCAATATATTGATCATGTTCAGATAACCGTAGCAGAGAGCGTTGGTCTTGAGGGACGTTGGGCTTATTATAACGATTACGGCGCTATGCGAGACATGATACAAAATCATCTTATGCAGCTGCTTTGTCTTATCACCATGGAGCCACCTTGTTCGCTTGACGGGAATAGCGTGAGGGATGAAAAACTCAAAGTGATTCGATCTTTGCGCACTATAGAGGGCGATGATTTGGCTATTAAAACCGTAAGAGGACAGTACGGCGCAGGAGCGATTGATAAAAAAGCTGTTTTGGGCTTCCTTGAAGAAGAGGGAGGCAATGCAAACAGTCATACGGAAACTTTTGCCGCTCTTCGAGTAGATATAGACAACTGGCGCTGGAACAATGTACCTTTTTATTTACGCACAGGAAAAAGAATGAGCAGAAGATACAGCGAAATCGTTATCGATTTCAAAGGCATCCCACATTCTATTTTTCCAAATCGCGGTTCTTGCATAGAAAGTAATAAACTCGTCATTCGTCTTCAGCCCGATGAGAGTATCTCTATGTTTATTATGAATAAAGTACCGGGGCTCACAGACGGAATGCGTCTTCAAAAAGTGAAACTTGATCTCAATATTCCAAAAAATGCACCTAGGTCACCCGATGCCTACGAACATCTTCTACTTGATGTGGTAAGAAACAATCCAACTTTATTTATGCGCCGTGATGAGGTAGAGGCAGCTTGGATATGGGCTGATAAAATTTTAAACGGTTGGGAAGAACAAGGGGTTAAAAATAAAAATTATCCGGCAGGCACAGACGGTCCCGCTTCTGCTGTTGCGATGATAGAAAGAGACGGCAGAAGCTGGTATGATGAATAACCCTTATCTTTTAAAATCATTTGAAAATTCGAATCTACTCGTTGAAAACTTAGCAGATAGAATTATCGGAGATTTAGAAACTGCAATAGCCGAAAAAGGCTTTGCAACACTGGCACTCTCGGGCGGTTCAACTCCAAAAAAACTTTTTTCCAAACTCTCGCAAATACCTTTTTCATGGGAAAAAGTACGAATAACTTTGGTAGATGAGAGATGGGTAGATACTAATAGCCAAGAGAGCAATGAAAAATTGGTTCGCGATACACTGCTTCAAAACTACGCTTCAAATGCCCTCTTTATACCACTCAAAAACAGTACCGCATCTGCCAAAGAGGGTGAATCCACAACGCAAGAAAGTTTAAAAAAATATTTTGATACTTTAGATATTGTTGTTCTAGGGATGGGAAGCGATGGACATACGGCTTCTTTTTTTCCACATGCCAAGGAGTTACAAAGAGCTTTTGATTCAGAAGATCTTTGCTGTGCAACAACCGCTACGGCAGAGCCCAAAGAGAGAATCACCTTAACACGCCCTTTCTTGCTTAAAGCTAAAAATCTTATCTTGCATATAGAGGGTGAGGACAAAAAAAATATTTTTAATACCGCTGTAGAAAAAAAAGATCCGTTGCACATGCCAATCTACGCAATGATGCAACAAAACCATCCCATATTAGAGGTATACCATGCAAACTAACAAACATGAAGTTCTAGTTAGTGTTACTAACAAGATTATAGAACGCTCCAAAAAAAGTCGTAAAATATATTTACAACGGATGGAGGAAGCGCATCACAAAACCGTTGAGCGTTCTCATTTAGGCTGCAGCAATCTTGCACATGCTATGGCTCCCTGTTCCGCACATGAAAAATCACAGCTAGAATCCATGAAGAGGGAAAATATTGCAATAGTTTCTGCTTATAATGATATGCTCTCAGCGCATCAACCCTTTGTAAACTTTCCGCCTCTCATCAAACGCATCATCAATCTTCATGATGCCACGGCACAATTTGCAGGTGGCGTACCTGCAATGTGTGACGGCGTAACACAGTCACAGCCGGGGATGGAACTCAGTCTTTTTAGCCGCGATACTATCGCAATGAGCACAGCCGTAGCACTTTCACACAATATGTTTGATGGTGCTATTATGCTTGGTGTCTGCGATAAGATAGTTCCCGGTATGTTTATAGGAGCGATGAGTTTTGGGCATCTGCCCGTTATTTTTGCGCCTGCAGGTCCTATGCCCTCAGGAATAAGTAACTCCGAAAAAGCAGCTATTCGTCAAGAATTTGCACAAGGAAAAGTGGACGAAAAAGCTCTTCTTCAAGCCGAAAGTGCTTCCTACCATTCTGCGGGGACATGTACATTTTATGGAACCGCAAACTCAAACCAGATGTTGATGGAGATTATGGGCTTACATCTTGCAGGCAGTTCTTTTGTCAACGCAAACACACCCTTGCGAGATGCTCTCACCGAGGAAGCTGCTCTGAAACTTCTTGCCCTAAGTCCGCTGAGTGAGAAGTACATGCCCTTAGCAAAGCTGATTGATGAAAAAAGTTTTGTGAATGCAATAGTGGGTCTTATGGCAACGGGAGGCTCTTCAAATCATACTATTCACATTATAGCTATGGCTCGTGCTTGCGGTATCGTGATAACATGGGATGATTTTGATGCCCTCTCTCAGGTTACACCGCTTTTGTGTAAAATGTATCCAAACGGAAGTGCGGATGTCAACCATTTTCATAGCGCCGGCGGTATGGCAGTAGTTATTTCTGAATTACTCAAAGCCGGTTTATTGCACGAAGATGTCAATACCGTAATGGGAAAAGGTTTGCATCACTACCTTCAAGTGCCTTACTTAGAAGAGGGGAAACTTCTCTATAGACAATCCACATGCCAAAGTTCTAATAAAGATGTTATAGCAAGGCTAGAAACTCCATTCTCCCACGAAGGCGGTTTAAAAGTTCTGGAGGGAAATATAGGAAGAAGTGTTATTAAAACATCTGCACTTAAGGCAAAAAATAGATTCATAACGGCACCTGCAAAAGTATTTTACTCCCAAGAAGCACTCAAAGATGCTTTTTCAAGAGGCGAGCTTGAGTGTGATTTCGTAGCTGTTTTGCCGTATCAAGGTCCAAAATCCAACGGCATGCCGGAACTTCACGGACTGCTTCCCTCAATGGGAGCGCTGCAAGACAAGGGTTTTAATGTAGCTATAGTAACCGATGGACGTATGTCGGGAGCATCGGGAAAAGTAGCCTCAGCAATACATCTTTGTCCCGAAGCAAAGGACGGCGGAATAATAGGTAAAATCAAAGACGGTGATATTATTACCCTTGATTGTGATAATGGAGCTCTTATTTTAGATGTCAATGCATCTGTTCTTCAAAACCGTATCATCCAAGGTGTAGATATAAGTGCAAACTTTCACGGTGTAGGAAGAGAGCTTTTTAGTATGATGCGCAAAAGTGTCAATAGCGCGGAAGAGGGAGCTTGCAGCTTTGCTTTAGCGGGAGAAGAATTATGCTAAGTGCACGTGAAGTGATGCGGGTATCAAAAATTATCCCTGTTATTAGTATCAACAGTGTTGATGAGATGCTGTATTTAGCAGAGGCTTTAATCGAAGGGGGCGTATCTATCTTTGAAATTACACTCAGAACTCCCGCGGCACTCGGTGCAATCCAAGAGGTGGCAAAAAGATTTCCACATGCCATGACCGGGGCAGGAACCGTACTGAACTCTGAGCAGTTTAAAAAGGTCGAAGATGCCGGAGCAAGCTTTGCTATTAGTCCGGGGCTTACGGCATCATTAGCAATCTACAAAAGTTCAATTCCTTTACTTCCCGGAGTTGCAACTGCAAGTGAAATTATGCAGGGGATAGAATACGGTTTTGATGCTTTTAAGCTTTTTCCTGCAAATATCGTAGGGGGAATCGGGGCACTCAAAGCTTTTGGAGCACCATTTAAAGAGGTAGTTTTTTGCCCCACAGGTGGAATAAACGCTACGAATGCAAAAGATTTTCTAGCACTAGAGAACGTACTGTGTATTGGCGGAAGCTGGATTGTCCCTGCCGAACTTATAGCAGCAAAAAGATTTGATGAGATTACCAAGATAACAAAAGAGGCTATCTTGGCTTTAAACGCTTAAAGAGTCTTTTTTAAATAAATAACGCATAGCGGAGGCAAGGTTACTTCTAAAGTATATTTGCGTCCGTGTTGCTCTTTTTTCTTCGATTGAATAGGACTTTTATTTTGAATATTCCAGCCGTCAAAAATCTCTGATTGAGAGTTAAATATCTCTGTATATGTTCCCGCAGACGATAAACCGATAGGATAATCTACATGCGTTTTGTCGGAAAAATTACAAAGAACTATAATGGAATCTTCCTCTTTGTCCCCTTTTCTTATAAATGAAATCACATTTGCTTTATAATCATTCTCATCAATCCACTCAAAACCTTCTACTTCAGTATCGTTGAGATGTAAAGCCGGCTCGTCTTGGTACAGTTTATTAAGTGTTTTGCAAAGTGTTTGAATTCCTTTATGTGGAGCATATTCTAAAAGGTGCCAATCTAAACTTTGCTGATAATTCCACTCTGCAAATTGAGCGAACTCTCCCCCCATAAAAAGAAGCTTTTTCCCGGGATGAGCAATCATCAGAGCAAAAAGAGCCCGCAAGTTTGCAAATTTTTGATTATTATCTCCGGGCATCTTGTTAATGAGAGAGCCTTTCATATGCACAACCTCATCATGACTCAAGGGAAGAAGATAATTTTCATTGTACATGTAGACAAAACTAAAAGTCAAGTCACTATGATGGTGCTGGCGGTATATAGGATCTTTTTTAAAGTATTTTAGGACATCGTGCATCCAGCCCATATTCCATTTAAAGCCAAATCCAAGTCCCCCTTTGTCAACGGGACGACTCACCATCGGATATGCGGTAGACTCCTCCGCAAACATGATAATATCGTTAAATGTACCGTATGTACTGTTGTTGAGCTGTTTTAAAAACTTGATTGCGCCTAAGTTTTTATTGCCGCCATACTCGTTTGCTATCCACTGCCCGTCTTTTCTTGCATAATCCAAATGAAGCATAGAAGCTACGGCATCTACCCGAATTCCGTCAAGATGATACTTATCAAGCCAAAACATTGCTGAGTTAATCAAAAAAGCGCGTACTTCGTTTCGCTCGTAATTAAAAATAGCGCTTCCCCACTCAGGGTGGTATCCTTGGCGAGGATCTTTATGTTCATACAAACATGTGCCGTCAAAATTCATCAGACCGTGCCCATCCGTGACAAAATGTGAGGGAACCCAGTCGAGAATAACGCCTATTCCATGCTCGTGCATAACGTCTACAAAATTCATAAACTCCTGCGGTGAACCATAGCGTGCAGTCGGCGCAAAATAACCGTTGACCTGATATCCCCATGAACCTTCGAAAGGATACTCCGTAATCGGGAGCAGTTCCACATGGGTAAAATGCATCTCTTTGGCATATTTTGCCAACTCGAGTGCTGCTTCTTTATATGTTAAAAAGCGATTGTCTTCCTCAACTTTACGTCTCCATGAGCCCAAATGTACCTCATAGATGGAGATAGGTGCTTTATGTGAGTTATTCTGATGGCGGGTATTCATCCATGTATCATCACTCCAATCATAGCTATCCAAACTCCAAACACGAGAAGCAGAGTGAGGCGCTACCTCGGCATAAAATGCGTAAGGATCGGCTTTATCGGGATTTGCATTATGATCATTCGTGATGATATGATATTTGTATGTTGAACCTTGTTCTACATTTTCAATAAACCCCTCCCAAATTCCTGAATCAAAATCACGAAGTCTTAAAGGATGTGACTCCGTGTCATATTCATTAAAATCGCCACGCACGGTAACGCCCAAGGCATTAGGAGCCCAAACTGAAAAGTACGTTCCCTGTTTGCTTTGGCGTTGCATCAGATGCGCACCGAAATGTTCATAAAGCTTCAAGTGTGTCCCTTCGCTAAAAAGATGCACATCAAAATCGCTAAAACGGCTTATGTCGTAGTGTATAGGATATTTCATAATTTGACCCCTATTATTTATATTTTTATGCGTTGTACTTCGAGATTATATGCTGATAAACTTCATTATACTCTTTTGCTGAATCATCCCAGCTAAAATGCATTTTCATTGCTCTTTCTTGCATTGCCTCAAATGCTTGTTTATTATTGTGATAAATATTGACAGCCCACAT
Organism: Sulfuricurvum sp.; assembly: GCA_022729795.1. GTDB lineage: Bacteria > Campylobacterota > Campylobacteria > Campylobacterales > Sulfurimonadaceae > Sulfurimonas. The sequence continues at coordinate 17,932 of DZBD01000003.1, forward strand.
TACAGTGTTATAAAGTCCATCTTGTGTAGCAAAATCAAACTTAAAGCCATTACCCGTTCCCTCTGCTTCATTGAAATTCTCTATCGTATCATCCAAACCACCCGTAGAGCGAACTATAGGCAATGTCCCATAACGCAGACTATATATCTGGTTCAATCCACAAGGCTCAAACAGAGACGGCATCAGAAAAAGATCACATCCTGCTTCTATCTGGTGTGCAAGTTTATCGCTGTAGCCTACATGTAAACCAAATTTTCCGCTATTGTGCGCACTCACCGTGCTAAAATAGTGTTCAGCCCACTTCTCTCCTGCACCAAGCATTACCACTTGAAGTTCTTGTTTTAAAAGTCCGTTAATCACGCCAGCAACTAAGCCTATTCCCTTTTGTTCGGCAAAACGCCCTACAAATCCGATAAGCGGAACATCATCTCGTACTTCAAGTTTAAAATACTCCTGCATTGCACGCTTGCATGCTCTCTTACCATCCATATTTCCGATATCAAATCTTTCTTGTATATAAGAATCTACAGAGGGATTCCATTCATCATAATCCACCCCGTTTAATATTCCGAACAACTTTGATGCATGTGCCTGAATATGTCTCTCTAAGCCAAATCCAAACTCCGGGGTTTGAATCTCTTGTGCATAACGTTTTGAGACAGTTGTAACTGCGTCGGCATATGCAATTCCCCCTTTAAGAAAATTAAGTCCGTCAAGGCTTTCAAGGGCATGTGGATTAAAATGACTCCATCCGATTTCCATAACATCTACCGCGCCCTTAAAGAAATGTCCTTGATGCTGTAGATTATGAATCGTTAACACGGTAGCCGCATTTCTAAAATCATGCACATATCTTGTTTTACTTAAAAGAGGGAGAATCGCCGTATGCCAATCATTCGCATGAATAACATCGGGTGTAAAATGCAACATTTTACATAACTCTAATGATGCTTTAGAAAAAAAGATAAAGCGGTTGTCATTATCGCCGTATGCCTTACCGTTATCATCATAAAGTCCTCTACGCCCAAACATCTGTTCATGGTCTATAAAGTAGATAGAAACATCGCTATCGGGAAGTTTCGTAGTATATACGCCTGCCCATAATGTCCCCATCGGTCCCATTGTAACACCCAAACTTCCATCAACATGCTCAAGCTTCGTTTTATCAATCTGGTAATAACGCGGCATCACTACGATAATATTATGTCCAAGTTTGGCAAGCGCCTTTGGAAGAGCTCCTGCAACGTCTGCCAAGCCACCTGTTTTTGCAAATGGCACCACTTCGGCAGCCGTAAATAATATATTTAATTTTCTCTCACTCATTGTAACTCCTCAAATAAATTTTGATAATAATGAAAATAAACCTTAGCACTTTTGTCAAAGGAAAAATCACATTTCATATTAAAGTGGATAATTTCTTGCATCTTTTGTGTATTTTGATATAACTCCAATGCTCTCTCAATCGCTCCAAGCAAAGCTTTTTTTGTTGGCTCGAAAAATACGATACCTCTGCCGCATACACTCTCATCTTCATGTACCGTATCAAAAAGACCGCCTACTCCATGAACAACAGGGACGGTTGCATAGCGCATTGCAATCATCTGATTTAATCCGCAAGGCTCAAATAACGAAGGCATCAGTAAAAAATCGGCAGATGCATAAATACGATGCGAAAGCTCTTCGTCGTAGCCAAAAAGAAATGAAAAGTTATCATATTTCTTTGCAAACTCTTCTAGTTGTTCTTTGTAAGAGGCAGTACCCTCCACCAACAAAAGTAAATGCAATTGTCGTGACAAAATAAGCTCTAAAGAACTAAGCAAAAGGTCAAAACCTTTTTGATGCGCCAAGCGGCTTATCATCGCAAAAAGGGGATTTTTGATACCCTCTTGAACCCCTATATTTTGAAAAAGTTCTTTTTTATTAAGATACTTCAACTCCAAATGTTCACTATCAAAAGGTGCGATAAGAGCCTTATCTGTTAGTGGACTAAACGTTGCCGTATCAATACCGTTAAGCACTCCAAAAAGCTTGCTAGAGTACTTTTGTAAAAATCCATCTAGCCCACAACCGAATGTATTACTCAAAATTTCCTCGGCATATCTAGGACTTACCGTAGTGACACAGTCGCTATAGGCAATACCCGCTTTCATGAGATTCACTTTTGAATGAAACTCTAAAGCGTCCATTGTAAAATATTTTTTATCTATTCCAAGACGTTGGAGTGAATCAAAACCAAAAACACCCTGATAAGCCAGATTATGAATAGTAAAAACTGTTTTGAGATTCAATTTTTTATCTTTGATGAACAAGGCACAAAGTGCACTATGCCAATCATTAAGATGCAAAATATCCACATGGAGTTGTACTGCCAACTCTACAGCCGCCGCACAAAAGATTCCAAATCGCAAATCGTTATTGGAATATTCTCCCTTTGCATCACCGTAAAGATTCTGAGTAAAACTCAAAAGAGGGGCATCAATAAAATATGTTTTTACCCCATCATTTTCTGACGTATAAAGTGAAATATTATAATAAATTCCACTAAGTTCAATACGAAAAGAGATTTCACATTTCTCAAGCAACTCCTTGTTCATAAACCCGTAAAGCGGCATGACTCTAGAAATATCAAGATATTTTTTCAAAGCACGAGGCAGGGCATGTGCAACATCGGCAAGACCCCCGCTCTTGGCATGTGGAAAAATTTCACTTGATACAAAAAGAAGTTTCACTAGATACTCTTAGAGTTTAAAAGCACGGCGGATTCTTCCGGAGAAACCGGATTAATCCCCATTCCCGTAGAAACTTCGAAGCCGCCGATTCTATAAATACGAGGAGTAATGCGGATAGTAAAACGGTAGTTGTTATGCAAACTAGACATATACTGCTCATTTTCAAAATTGGTATTGAGCGGTGCTAATTTAAAATACAGATTGTAATCAAAATTGCCAAGCTGATTTGTCAATTTTGTAAATATACTTTTGATTAAAATCGAAAGATTAATAATATCATCACGACTACATTTTTCCAGACTCGAAAGATTGCGTTTGGGCGCAATCATAACTTCAAAGGGGAAGCTGCTGGCATAGGGGCAAAAGGCAACAAATATCCCAACTTCTTCCACGATACGCTCTTTTGCAGTAATCTCATTTTGTAGAATATCTTCTACCTTTCCCCGTCCGTGTCTTTTGTAATAGAGCATATTGTGCTCAAGAAAAATACGCTCGTTTTGCGGCATTACGGGAAGTGCCAAAATTTGAGTATGAGGGTGCTCTTGTGTTGCACCGGCATGTGCTCCGTAATTTTTAAAGATACTGAGATGAATTAAACGATGATCTTTTTTGAGATCATCTATACGAATAATCATACTACGCAACCAATTCTCAATAGAGCGCACATCAAGCTTTTCAAGACCGCAATCATGGCAGGGAGAATCAATTAAAACTTCATGTGCACCCACTCCGGCAGTTACTTCAAACATACCGAATCTCATTGATTTTTGTTCAAGTTCGACCTGAACAGCCTTATAGAGATTAGGCACAACACGTGTCTTCCATCCTGATTTATTTGCTTCATTGTCACGAATAGCATACACCTCCGGCGGAGTGAGTGCTTCATTTCCATTACAAAACGGGCATCTATGATTAGTCGGTTTCGTTATTTTTGTTTTTTGTATATCAGGACGATGAAGTCTTTCTTGTGCTATCAACACATACTGACCGTGAAGATGATCAAATCGAATCTCAGACATCCGATACACCTAAACATAACTCTAAGTTTAATTCTGATTTAAATCCACATGCCAAGACAAATGAAATTTGTTGGGCTACTCTATCAAAACCACTCTCGCTTTGTGAGATAGTATTGAGTATAAAAGCGTGGATATTGCATTTTTCACTACTGGTGAGTGTAAGTTTCTTTTGTGTAAACGTATCCACAATCACAAAAGTATCCGTATCATACAAAGATAGACCATCTTCTATCGACTTAGAATTGAGTGTTGCAAAATGGGGATGAGCCAAATGAAAATTGAATTCCATTCCATAAAACAGTTGCTCCGGATACTCTGTGGTAAAGCCCAAATCAAGTTTTACACTCTCATTCTCAAAACTATATTGTTTTTTGAGAGTACTGCCATACTGATGATTCGCATAATAAATTCCACCGTGTCGGGAAAATGTATTTGTCTTCGAATCAAGCTCAAAAGCTTGATTTGCGAAATCCCCAAGCTCATGAAATGAAACTTTTTTAAAATTTTCCAGCTCAAAAGATGAGGCAGAAAAATGGTCAATAAAAGAGTATTTCGGATGCCAATCGTAAATTAAGTCATCTTTTAAAGTTTCATCTATCGTATCTGCATCGCTGTGGATAGTAGCTATTTCATCACTCTTTTGCGTTGACTCGAGATTGATTATTTCCACTATTTTAGGATGGAGTATTTTTTCATGATACGCTTCTTTGCGTCGCATAAGTGTATTTTGCCAATTGAAAAGTACTTCGAGTGAGCCAAATTCAACCATTTGCCCACCCCAACGGCTTGAGAAAACTATACTCAGAGCTTGAGAAAGAACTTTAAGATTTTGATATCCTGTTTTTTCTATATCTGCTACCTCGAATCCTATCTGCTCTTGCGCCGACTCTTTTTCTATCTCAAGCAAATAATGGTATGCATTATCGCGTAAATTCGGCAAGTATAAACCACCGAATACTCCGTGCCATAAGACATCATTTGTTTGTAGTTTATAGAGACTCTCTAATGCGGATGAGGAAAAAGTTTCTTGATCTAAGGAGTGTGAGAGCATTCTTTTATGCAAATAATTACTTTCACTATATTTAATTAAAAAGTTTTTCCAGATACCGCCTTTAATAAAAGCGACACCCATCGTATCAAAATACTCTTTTCCAACTTTTTCTTTCAGTGCTTCAAGTGCTAAAGTCTGCTCACTTTGAAGACTCCATTCCCCCATCTCAAAGTAAGAAGTATTATTTAAATATGCCAAACCGCGAGAAGTGTTTTGTTCAAGATATTGGCTGTAATGTTTTGTCTGGATAGCCTCATTTTCTAAAATAGCTTCCACAAATTTTTCCAACCATTTTTTCTCATAAACCCATTCGTGTGTTTTTGGCCACAGACCGAATTTTTCGGCATCATCAAAGATAATCGCAGCAGAATCTTCCTCTTTTGCGCAATCCAAGATAGCATCAATGGCACGTTGCACACTAAAAAATGGAAGTGCGTAGCGCAGAGACTGCGAAATTGGAAAAAGTGCCAAAGGATAGCCTCCCTCTTCAGTTTCGTAATATCCATCCATTTTTTTCGGATCAAATCCGCTACTCAAAAAATGATAATCATCTACTACGGCAAATTTAATATGAGATGCATACAAATCAGGCACAATAGAAGATTCCCAAACACGCTCCGTTAACCACAAGCCTTTAGCCTCGGATTTGAGATGTGTTTTTATATACTCACTGAGTTTATTTACCTGTGCTTGCCTATCACGTGATGGGATAGCACTTAACACAGGTTCATAATAGCCTGCACTTATCCATTCAATAGCTCCTTTTTGCGTGAGCTTTTGCATATGAGAAAAGATGTTGGGATGCTTCGTTCGTATTTCATCCAACAGCCAGCCGCTACAGTGTACGGCAAATTTAAAATTTGGATACTTGCTCATCGTTTCAAAAAATGGACCATAACATAAAGCTATTGCTTCATCTACCGATTCTCCAAAATTATCCACAGGTTGATGCATATGAACTCCCAGCAACAAAGAAACTTTTTTCATTATTTATACTCCATAATAACTCTTTTCTAAACGAACCAATTTTCGCTGTAATCAGTGTTTAAGCTCATGGCTAATTCACCAAATCCCGGTAAAGACTGCACAACTATATCGCCCTCGTAAAATTCAAAGCGTAGTTCTATATCATTGACTTTGATAGAGCTTTTATCTATGCGCATTTCAAGCCATGTTCCACAGGCAATTTCAATATTTACCTCTGCTAGGGTAACTTCAAAATGTATTTTTTTTGACGCTTGAAGTTCAATCATTTGATCAAAATTAAGAGGTTCGATAATTATGCGCAATGAATCACACGTGCACAACTTAGCCATATCTGCAGCAAAAGCAAAATAAACATTGAAATCGTCTTGCCCATATAATATTTTACGTACAGGTCCACGCACCCTATCCATCGTTGAGAATAGCTTACTCTCATCAACAACACCTGATCCTATCCACTCAAAAAAAGAGTCATGAATTCCGTTAGTCGAAGGAGAAATACTCGATTGCGGACTGAGCCAGAAATTTTGTGAAGTCACATTTTCTAAAATAGGTTTAAAAAGTTCTGCCGGAGGAGTAATTTTCATAAGGTCATATATAGAAATAAGGTGCACACGAAAGAGAGTATCAAACTCTTCCCCAAATTCAGTATAGTGATCATCTCCATACCACCAAAACCAGTCAGAACATTCTGCGGCCAAGAAATGATCACTTATTCTAGCGATTGTTTCATTCTCCAAAGAAGGTTTATGATGCTCATAGTCACGTTTTGTAAGATATATCAACTCCCAAGCACGTGTTTTTTCTTTATGTCCTACCCAAGTATTAAACTCACCGTGTATCCAACTTCCACATGCCAAGGTACTTAACGGCTTTGCTTCAAGTTTACTTACATTATCCATATGTACCGCATGGCACCAAGGAGTATTTTGAATTTTTGAATAAAGTGCATCAAAAAAATCAAATGCATTATTTTTAAAAAACTCCCAGGCATTTTCTCCATCTAATATAACAAAAACGGTATTATCCGTATTTGCGTTATTGATTGGCCCAAGCAAGCCCATAAAATGGTCTGCTGCCTTATGTGCATCCCAATATCTGTAAGTAAAGCCAATTAAATCACTTAATCCATGATCTCGAAAACCCATACAAATGCCATTGTAATTATATGGTGAATAAAGACTGCTTCTATCATTGTTTCCAAGTGATTTAAATAATATGCTCTCATCTGTTGCGATCCACTTTATGCCGCACTCTTTTAAAAGTGCAACACTTTTTGTATCAACCGCTCCCTCTGCTGGCCAAAATCCCTGAGGTACAAAACCAAAAGTATCTATAAAAAGCTCTTTTGCTTTTTTGACTTGAAGTCTGGCGTCTTCTTCAAGGCAAACATGATGCTTAGGAACATGTGTTGACGGATTTGCTTCAAGAGCATTATTCATATCCATCAATAGCGGCAAAATCGGATGATTTAAAGGTGTTGTTGAGATAGATATGACATCTTCATTATGTAATTTTGTGTAATAGTCAAAAATAGTCTGAATAAACACTGAGAGTTCACGAAGCAAAAGTTGCTTATCTTCTTGAATATAATTTTGTCCTTTTTTAATTAGCATATTAATGACAGAATTTTCACTGCGTAAATATGCTCCACACCAAGAGAGAATAAAAAGTACCTGCATATCAAAAAGCTCATAGTTTTCATAATTATTTTTTTGATAGAGAGCTACATAAGACTTCAAAGGTGCTACCATCGTATCAAAAGGGGTACTTTTACATAGCTTTATCATCCAGTTACGATCTGTTTGGTTGAGGTCGTGAAGATCTTGTATCCAAAGGTTCAAAAATTTATCATGCAAATGAGGCATCTCATAATAAAGCTTCAGTTGTGATATTAGCGGAGGAGTGATATTAAAGGTTGCTTTGAGTCCTTGGTGCCTTTGTAGCATCCAAGGCATATCATAGTAATCTTTAATGGCATGCAAAAAAACCCAAGGCATTTGCATAATGCCCGAGTTATCACGATAATCAGGCTGATGCATATGCCAAATGAAACTTAAATTCAAGGCTTTATCCTCATCAGAGAGACCATTTAGCTATTTTAGCACTGTATTTTTCATAAATTGTATCGCCGGCGTCTTTATTTTTTGCTTGAATGTAAATATTTAAATGATCACTGTATTCACTAGGAATCATTAATATCCAATCTGTTTCGTTTTCCCAAATCTTCACACCGTCAACAGAAGATGATTTTTTATCTTTTGCATGTTCTAAAAATTTTCGCATCATCTTACCTTTGAGAGATTGACTGCATTCAATCTTGAGAGCACGATAATCAAAGGAATCGATACGCTTGACTAATTCAGACAATTTAATATTATGGCAACTCAAAAGCTCTATAATTTTCAAACTAGCATACATAGCATCTCTTGTCACACCAAATTCAGTAAAAGCAAAATTTCCGTCAACCGTGGCAATTAAATCATATTCTTTTAATTTTTCAGCTTTAAAATTCGAATATCTTCCACGTTCAATTTCAAGGTTTTCAAAATAAACGACATCCGGAGCCCAAGTTGGCAAAAATACTCTTTTTTTCTTCTCTGAAGCGTCCATATTTAAAAGATGTAGTACAGCATAGAGACCATTTATTTTATCTAATACCTGACCTTCATCGGTTACAAGCAAAACTTGCTGTGCATTAGGATAAATCATAACGCCCATTTCGTATTTTAAACTTTTCACTATTGCGGAAATATTTGCTTTAGAACGTTTTTCGAGCGCTTTGATATTTGAGAGTTTTTTCTCGTCATAATAAGCATTTAAAACAATATTTTCTAAACCGACTTCATTAAGAATATTTGGAAAAATATCCGCAGTATTTCCGTGCATCAAATCCACTGCAACTCTAAAATTCCCACATTTAATAATATTTTGTTCAATACTTTTTTCAACTGCAATTTTGTAATCTATACACTCTTGGTTATGCATGGTTTCATGAATTTCACCAATTTGTGAATAGTCTACACGACGAAATTTTTCAATAAAAAATGATTTTTCAATCCCTTTTATAGAATTAGAATCGATGCGCAAAGCATCTTCGTTAAAAAGTGTAATTTCTGAATTTGTCGGATCATTAATATCCTGTTTAAAATGTGCTCCGCCGATCAAGTGAGAATCTTTTGCAAGTGTGTGACGCAATACGGATGATGGTGTGCTTTTAAGATCTACAACATTAATGCCGGCTGACAAAAGTCCACCTAAAAATGCACGCTTAAGCATACGTGAGCTTTTATCATTATCACGTCCAACTACGACCTTAGAGCCTATCGGTAATTGTGCCGCGAATGCTTCTGCAAGTTTAGTGGCCATCTCACATGATAATTCAACATTACTTTTCCCCGTAACACTACCGTTTTCAAAAATTGAATTCTTATATTTGCTTCCCCAAACAAGATTATGGCTAATAATAGATGCAGCTTCTATTTTTTTATCCGGCCAGATTGTAACGTCTTGTTCAAACGACGTCAACTCGCCGACATCACATCCTTGTGCCAATATAAGACCTGCTTTAGCGGTTACGTTTTTATCTATAATATTATCATTACAAATGATACTGTTATCTAATTTTGCATTATTACCGACGCTTATATTTTCCCAAAACACTGTATTACGGATGTTGCAGCCGCTACCGATAGTAACGTTATCTCCAATTACAACATTGTTGAGTTTTACATCTTTTTTAATAGTAACATTTTTCCCAAGTACAACATTCCCGATTATCTCAACATGTTTTGGCAACTCGTAAGACGCATCGCTAGTATAAAGTATTCCATCAGGATACGTTTTTTTATGACCTGGGATTTTAAAATTAACACGATTACCGAGAATATCTTCAAAAACTTCACGATAACTCTCAGGGTTACCGACATCACGCCAGTAACCTTCAAGATTATATCCCATAAGTTGAATGCCTTTATGCATCAAAAGTGGAAAAAGATCTTTTGCAAAATCAAAATTTTCACTACGAGGTATATAATTAAGAATTTCCGGCTCTATAATATAAATTCCGGTATTGATTGTATCGCTAAAAACTTCTCCCCAGCTTGGCTTTTCTAAAAATTTTTCTATTACATTGTCTTCATTAGCTATAACAACCCCAAATTGAAGCGGATTTTCAACGGATGTTAAGCCTATAGAGAGTTTCGCTTTTTTATTTTTATGAAAGTCAAAAATACGCTGTATATCAAAATCTGTAACCAAATCACCGCTGATAATAATAAAGTTTTCATCGCCGATATATTCTTCCGCCAATTTTACCGCACCTGCCGTGCCATAATCATCATCAGGAATAACATAAGTAATATTAATACCAAAATCACTGCCGTCTTTAAAATAGTCTTGAATTACTTCCGGCTTAAAATACAACAATACGATGAATTCTTTGATACCAAGATCTTTGAGCATCATCATCGTATGCTCCATCATCGGACGATTTACTATTGGCAACATTGGTTTTGGTCTAGAATTTGTAAGTGGCTGGATTCTTGTGCCGAATCCGCCTGCCATAACTACTGCTTTCATAACATGCTTTCCTTAAATAATATAATAAAACTAAATTTTCAATAATGTATTTTGAGTACCAAACGGAGATGCTATAATTTCTAAATCATTATCACTTAGCCATTCATTTTCATTTGTTCGATAGCCAAATTGGTAGTCACGACCTAACGGCAATATCTTTGTGATATAAAATTCACCACTTTTTTTAACCTTCATAGGTTCTTCAAGCCAATCATTCCATTCGCCACAGATAGAAATACCTTCACTATCCTTTGGCACAATAGTAAAAGTAACCCAAGCTTTATTCCCTTTTTTTGTGATTTTAATCATGTTACAACTCCTTCCATAAGATTTTTTTGGTATTAAACATACTAAAACGTATCATAACATATGATAGTTCAAATGAGTGTTTTTTATTTCTCTACACGGTTAAGGTTACTAAAACCCGGTAAAATTTTACCCTCTAGTAACTCCAAACTCGCTCCGCCGCCCGTAGATATAAAACTAAAATTTTCCGCTTCCGATGCCTTATCAACGGCATCCGCCGTATCACCGCCGCCAACAATAGTGTAGGCATAACAATCACCGATTGCATTAGCAATTTTAAAAGTACCTTTTGAGAATTTATCAATCTCGTAAATTCCCATAGGACCGTTCCATATAATCGTATTTGAAAGTCCAATAGCTTCACTAAAAAGCTTGACGGTAGCCGGACCGATATCAACTGCCCTAAATCCATCCAATACATCTTGAGAAGGCACTACTTGAATATCTATGCTTTTTTCAATAGAATCAGTAATTACAACATCTACCGGAAGATAGACTTTCACTTGGTGTTCCTGCGCCTTTGCTAAAACATCACGAGCTGTTTGTATGTATTCTTCCTCATATAAAGACTCTTTCATATCATAACCCAGTGCTCTTAAAAATGTGTTACTCATGGCTCCACCGATTATTAACTTATCTATTTTTTCAAGAACTGCCTCAAGAAGTGTTATTTTTGAAGATATTTTAGCTCCTCCTACAACCAGTGCTATTGGATGTACCGGATGTTCAAGCGCTTTATTAAAAGCTTCAATTTCACGCATCATCAAAAATCCGGCAACTTTAATCTCTACAAACTCCGTAATGCCATAAGTTGAAGCGTGTTTTCTATGAGATGTTCCGAATGCATCATTGATATAAACATCACAAATGGAAGCAAGTTTTTTTGAAAACTCTGCATCATTTTGTTTTTCACCTTCATGAAAACGAATATTTTCAAGTAAAAAAACGCGTTCTAAAGAGCATGTAGCAATTTCATTTTGTGAGGATTCGAAATCTTCTATAAATTCAACTTTTTTTTGCAATAAACGCTCAAGTCGCTTGCGGACATGTATAAGCGAATACTTTTCCTCATACCCACCTTTTGGATCTCCAAAATGAGAAACCAGAGTAATTGAACAAGCTCCATGATCAATACAATAATTAATAGTCGGTAGTGCCATTCTAATTCTGCGGTCATCCGTAATATTATTATGTGAATCTACCGGAACATTGAAATCAACACGGATAAGAACCCTTTTTCCGCTCACATCAATATCTTTTAAACTTTTAACCCCTTGCATATAAGAAATATTCGATATCATATTGTTTCCTCGCTATCATTCATTCTACGATCATGATTATTATACATTCGGTCATAATATTCAGCAGCCATACGTCCGGAGTCAAAATCAATCTCTATGTCAGACATAGCGTTTTTCATGATTTCCAACCATTTAGTAGGATTATCGTAATACATAGGTATTATCGTATTTTCTAAAGTATCCATCATGTGTAGATTATCTAAATGATCTTGTTCATGGATAGGGAGTTTGTGATCAAGTGCAGGTATCGTGAAAGCATTTTTCCCATCACGTGCAAACTCAGGATGCCATCCATCGTCAATAGAAAAATGTATAGAGCCGTTCATGCTTGCAGTCATGCCGCTTGTTCCGCTAGCCTCACGTGTTATGCGAGGAGTGTTTAGCCAAACATCACTACCTTGTTTTAGTAAACGTGAAAGAGTTATCTCGTACCCTATAAGAACAGCCATATTTTTATAATGATGACTCACTCGGACTAATTCATTAAATATTTCGGTAGCACCCTGATCTGTCGGATAAGGTTTTCCTGCCCAAATAATTTGAACGGGTCTTTCTTCATTTTTTATCAATTTAACAAAACGTTGGAAATCGTATTTGAGCAAGTCAGGACGCTTATATTCAGCAAAACGGCGTGCCCAAACTATAGTTAACACTTCAGGGTCAAACATTTTTCCTGTTTGGTCTGCAACAACATCAAAAAGAGCTTTCTTAAGATGCTTTTTTCTTGCTACAATTTCGTAATCTTCATGTTCATCAAGTGCACGAATTAGGGTCTTGTCTGTCCAAAATTTCTTATTTTGAGCATTTGTAATAGATATAATCTCGCATCTGTCAGCAATATGTGCCCACATCTCATTAGAAACAATTCCGTGAATTTTAGAAACGGCATTTGCAATTTTAGCACTACGTAAGGCACCTACTGTAAGTGAAAAACTATCTTCATTCTCATAGCCGCTTATTTTACGAACTGTATCAAGAGAAAGACCGGCAAAAAATCCCATTTCGTGTAAAAAATGAATATTGTGTTCTTCATTGCCTGCTTTTTCTGGAGTATGTGTTGTAAAAACTACATGCTTTTGTACTTCTTTCATGCTCTTATATTTATTAAAAAGCTCATAAACTAAAGGTAAAGAATGCCCTTCATTCATGTGATAAATATCAACCGACTGATTCAGTGCCTCTAATATTTTTGTTCCGCCGATTCCTAAAACTATCTCTTGAGCTACACGAGTACGTTCATTACCATCATAGAGTTTGTGAGTAATTGTTCGTGATAAATAATCATTTTCATCCGTATCCGTAGAGAGTAAAATCATTGGTGCGGTACCGAAAATATCAGGACGAACAAGAAAAGCTTTTACAACGACGTTCTCATTATTAATATTAACCGTGACCTTAGTGTCAAGTTCTTCAAGAAAATAATAAAATTTTCTCGTAAATATAGGGTGAAGTGTTCTATCTTCGTTACGAGATTGATCATAATATCCAAAACTCCAAAGAAGACCGACCCCAATTACATTTTGTTTTAAATCATAGGCACTGCGCATATGAGATCCCGCAAGAAAACCTAAACCTCCAGAATATATCTTAAGAGCCTGATCCACTGCAAATTCCATAGAGAAATAAGCGGACGCCGTACTGTACTTTTTGCTGATATCGTATGAGAATAAATTCATATTTACCCTTATTATTTTAAATTTTGTTTACCGAATTTGGCACTAAATACTCTATATAACACTTAAAACTAAAGCTTTAGCCTCCTCTTGAATTCTGAATAAATGCTCTTTTGAGATGAAGCTCTCAGCATAAATTTTATATATATCCTCTGTTCCTGACGGGCGTGCAGCAAACCACCCATTTTTTGTTACAACCTTCAGTCCGCCTATCGGCTGATTATTTCCGGGTGCATTTGTAAAAACTGCAATAATCTCTTCACCCGCTAGGCTTTTAGAAGTAATATCGCTAGGTGAAAGTTTTTTAAGCTTTGCTTTTTGTTCAGCTGATGCCGGTGCGTCACTCCGTTCATAATAAGAAATCCCAAACTTTTTTTCCAACTCCGCATATATTACTGAAGGGTCTTTTTTAAGTCTCTCAGTAATCTCAAAAGCAAGCAGATTTAATATAATTCCATCTTTGTCGCTTGAAAAAACTGACCCGTCTTGACGTAAAAAAGAAGCACCGGCACTCTCCTCTCCTCCAAAACCTATAGTTCCGTTACAAAGACCAGTTACAAACCACTTAAAACCAACCGGAACCTCTACAATCTCTTTGCCGATTGATGCTGCAACACGATCAATCATAGAACTTGAAACTAATGTTTTTCCTATTTTGAGATTTTTATCCCAATTTTCACGATATTGAAACAAGTACCAAATTGCTACCGAAAGGTAGTGGTTAGGATTCATAAGTCCTGCACTTTTTGTAACTATTCCGTGACGGTCAAAGTCAGGATCATTTGCAAAAGCAAGATCAAATTGATTTTTAAGAGTAATGAGGGATGTCATGGCATGTGGAGATGAACAGTCCATACGAACTTTTCCATCATGATCACAGCTCATAAAACTAAAAGTTGGATCTACATACTCATTTACAATTTCAAGTTTTAAGCCATAAATCTCATTAATTTTTTTATAAACTTCTATTCCCGAACCGCCAAGTGGATCAACTCCAACTTTAAGTTTGCTTGATTGAAGCAGTTTCATATCTATTATAGTACTCAATGCTTGAACATATGGGGTGATAAAGTCCATATAAATTACTTTATTTAAAGCTTCTTCTACACTTACATATTTCACACCGCGCAACTCATCTTCTATATATTGGTTGGCTTGCTTTTCTATAACAGAAGTCGCATCTGTGTCTGCCGGACCTCCGTGTGGTGGATTATATTTAAAGCCACCGTCTTCGGGCGGATTATGTGAAGGGGTAATAACAACACCGTCACAAGAATATTCATATATTTTATTAGCTTCAATAACCGTAAATGAAAGAACGGGAGTAGGCGTATATCCATCATTCTTTGCAATAACACATTCTACACCGTTTGCTACACAAACCTGCAACGTTGTAAGTTGTGCAGGACTAGAAAGAGCATGGGTATCCTTTGCAATAAAAAGTTTACCCTTAATGCCTTGAGATTTTCTATAATCACACATTGCCTGTGCAATAGCAAAAATATGTTTTTCATTAAAACTTTTTTTGAAAGAACAGCCACGATGCCCAGATGTTCCAAAAACAACCTTCTGCTCAGAGCAACTTATATCTGGATTAAGAGTATAATAAGAGGCAACAAGATTGGGTACATTTATCAACTTATCACGCTCTACTTGTTTTGCAGCACCTTCATGTAACATTTTGAAAACTCCTAAATTCTAATTTTTAAATTTATGTCTAAGGACATTATAAAATTTAAGTGCTTAATGATTACTTTTTATTAAGTAAGTTGCTCTTATCACAAACAATATGCCTTAAATGTAATATAAAATAAATATAATTATAATCGTGAATTAAAATTAATCATAAAGGAAAATGTAATGATCAAAAAATGTTTATTCCCCGCAGCAGGATACGGCACAAGATTTTTACCAGCAACAAAAGCGATGCCAAAAGAGATGTTACCTATTTTAACTAAGCCGCTTATTCAATACGGAGTTGAAGAAGCTTATGAAGCTGGTTGCGATGTAATATCAATTATTACCGGACGTGGAAAAAGGGCTATCACTGACCATTTTGATATAAGTTATGAGCTTGAACACCAGATACAAGGGACAGATAAAGAAAGTTTATTAATCGACATTCGTGCTCTTATGGAAAAGTGTACTTTCACTTATACTCCTCAAAATGAGATGAAGGGATTAGGAGACGCTATCTATAAAGGAAAGGCTTTAGTCGGTGATGAATCTCCCTTTTGTGTAATATTAGCAGATGATTTATGTGTAAACCCCGGTGGTGATGGAGTAATGAAACAAATGGTAAAACTCTATGAAAAATATAGATGTTCAATTGTAGCTATTATGGAAGTTCCAAAAGATCAGGTTCATAAATACGGTGTCATTTCCGGTAAAGAGATTGAAAACGGAATTTATATGATTGATAATATGGTAGAAAAACCTGATATTGATAAAGCACCTTCAAATTTAGCCATTATTGGTCGTTATATTTTAACTCCTGATATTTTTGAAATTATTAGCAATACAAAACCCGGTAAAAATGGAGAACTACAAATTACAGATGCACTTCTTACACAAGCAAAAAAAGGGATGGTATTGGGATATAAATTTAAAGGCAAACGCTTTGACTGCGGTAGTCTTGACGGTTTTGTTGAGGCAACAAACTATTATTACAACAATATAGAAAAAATAAAAAAAGTTAAATAATAATTTACTACTTTTTAAATTCTGAAATGACGTTAAATAGCAGTCGTTTCAGAATTATTAATTATATCATTCACATTCTCTTCACTAATTATTACTAAGAACATAGCGCTTAAACTGGGATGCACTACAATATTCACAATTAAATATTGTAGTTATTCACATATTTTTAACTTTTTTTTATATTATAAATTGGTATTATTCACATTTAATCAAATAAAGGTTTTTAAGTGAATGTTGGACAAGAAATATTACTACTGCTAAAAGAAGAAATTACAGAAATTGAATATAATCGATACATTAAACAATTAATATATGATTACAAAAAATCGACAAGCGATATGGCTGTATTTTATGCACCAAATGCTTTAGTATCCAACTGGATTAAAAACAAGTATACGGAAAAAATTGCTCATCTTTTTGAAATAAAAAATAATTCAAAAGTAAGTGTAAAAATAACACTAAAAAATCAGATTGATAAAAATACAATACAACAAAAATCTGAACATAAAATACAACATTCACTTTTAAATCCTTCACACACTTTTGATAATTTTATGGTAGGAGGATCCAATCAGTTTGCTTATGCTGCAGTAAAAAGTGTAAGTGAAAAAGCTGGTATTTTATATAATCCTCTTTTTATCCATGGTGGTGTCGGTCTTGGCAAAACTCACTTAATGCAAGCGGCGGGAAATGTTTTTCAAAATCAGGGAAAAATTGTAATTTATACCACTGTTGAACAATTTTTAAATGATTTTATAAGACACGTAAGAAATAAGACTATGGATAGATTTCAAGAAAAATACCGTAAATGTGATGTTTTACTCATTGATGATATACAATTTTTAAGCAATAAAGAAGGAATACAAGAAGAATTTTTTCATACCTTTGAGGCACTCAAAGGTCAAGGAAAACAAATTATTTTAACAGCTGATAAACATCCGAAAAAAATAGGCGGTCTTGAGAAACGGCTTCAAAGCCGTTTTGAACACGGGTTAATTGCTGATATACAACCTCCGGAACTTGAAACAAAAATAGCAATTATTGAAAAAAAATGTGAACTAAATAAAGTAAAACTTACAAAAGATATCATAAATTATATAGCTACGGTTATTGAAAGTAATGTCCGTGAAATAGAGGGCATACTTTCCAAACTTCATGCATATTCTCAACTAATGCATGTGGATATAACAATAGAATTTACTAAAAATGTATTAAAGGATCAATTAAGAGAAAATCGTGCTAATCTTACCCTTGATATTATCACACAAAATGTTGCAAAAGATTTAAATATAAAACCAAGCGAAATTCGTTCAAAAGGTAGAAGTAAAAATTTAGTATATGCCAGAAGAATAGCTATTTATTTATGTCGTGAACTTACTCAAAATACTATGCCTCAGTTGGCTCAATATTTTGGAATGAAAGATCATACTGCAATAAGTCACACACTTAAAAAAATTAATGAATTAATTGAAAATGATGAAGATTTTAAAGTAAAAATTGAAGAATTAACGAATAAAATAACATCATCTTCTTAAATAATATAAAAAAGTTCAAAAAAAAGATATAATTTTCAATGTGACTAGATGTGAATAGTTTTAATAAGCTTCGTCACATTGCTAAAGCTCTATATGTGGGACAAAAACTATGGTTTTCACATTATCACATATACCTACTACTACGTACTAAAATTATATAATAAATAGGGAATTTATATGAAAATAACTGTTTCAAAATCAATAATAGAAAATATTTTAATTCATTGCCAGCCATTTTTAGAAAAAAAAGATACTTCTCAAATTACGTCTCATGTAAGTTTAAATGCATTAATTTCTAAACTTACGGTAAAAGCTACTGATTATGAAATAGGAATATCTATATCAACAAGTACAATTAAAATAATAGAAGAAGGCAGTGTCACTGCTAATGGAAAAAAATTTTTAGATATCGTTAAAATTCTAAAAGATGGAGAAATTAATTTAGAAGTGAAAAATGAAATGTTACACATATCACAATCACATTCTAAATTCAAATTGCCAACATTTTCATATAATGATTTTCCGGAATTTCCAAACTATAAAAACAAATCCCAAATATTAATAGAATCCCAAATATTGATAGAATCACTTAAAAAAATTACCCCGGCAATTGATACAAATAATCCTAAATTTGAATTAAATGGTGCTTTAATGGATATTAAATTAAACAGTATTCATTTTGCTTCTACAGATACTCGTCGCTTAGCAGTTGTAAATATTAATAATCAAAGTTCAAATGAACTATCGATTATTATTCCAAGAAAGGCAATAGTTGAAATTCAAAAATTATTTTTTAATGATATAGAACTTTATTATGATGAAACTAATCTTATTATACATTCAGATCAATACACATTTTTTACAAAATTAATAAATGGAAAATTTCCTGAATATTCAAGAATTATTCCTAAAGAAATAACAAATACACTAATATTACCAAAATCAATGATGATTGATTCAATAAAACAAATAACAACAATTTCAACAGATGTAAAAATAACTTTTTTAAATGACACAATTACTTTTGAATCATTAAGTGATGATAATATTGAAGCAAAAACAGAAATAAATCATGACACAAACTTTAAAGAAGCTTTTTCAATTGCTATCAATAGTAAATATCTTTTAGATTTTTTAAATACTATCAATACTTCAGAATTTACAATAGGATTAAATGAGGGAAATCTTCCTTTTGTTTTAAGCGAAGGAAATTTTAAAACAGTAGTTATGCCAATAGTCATCTAATTATTCTTTTGTATTTCACTCACTTTAAAATTGAGTGAAATGTTTTTAAATTCTCTCAAAACTTCCTTTTAGAAAAGTTTAGATAAAATAAACCTAATTATGCCAAATTGGCTATGGAGTATTTAATGGAAAACTACGGCGCTAGTAATATTAAAGTTCTAAAAGGATTAGAAGCTGTTCGTAAAAGACCTGGTATGTACATTGGTGATACAGGTCATAGAGGGCTTCATCATTTAGTTTATGAAGTAATAGATAATTCTATCGATGAAGCAATGGCTGGTCATTGTGATACCATAAGTGTTACTTTAACAAAAGATGGAACGTGTAAAGTATCTGATAATGGACGTGGTATTCCAACAGATATTCATCCGACAGAAGGGATTTCTGCAGCAACAGTAGTTTTAACTGTACTTCATGCCGGTGGAAAATTTGATAAAGATACGTATAAAGTCTCAGGAGGCTTGCACGGCGTTGGTGTGTCTGTTGTAAATGCTCTTTCATCTGATTTAAAAATGACTATTTACAGAGAGGGACAAATTTTTGAACAAAACTTTAAAATGGGTATACCACAAGAAGTTTTAACAATTACCGGGACTACACGCAAAACAGGTACAACCATAGAATTTTCCCCAGATCCGAGTATATTTACAGAAACTATAATTTTTGAATATGAATATTTGGCAAGACGTTTTAAAGAATTAGCTTACTTAAATCCTCAAATAAAAATTATTTTTAAAGATGAAAGAACAGGTGTAAAAGAAGAATATCACTTTGAAGGCGGAATAGCTCAATACGTAACTGATTTGAATAAAAAAATAGAAGTTGCTAAAGTTTTTTATTTTTCTTCAAAAATAGAGGATATAGAGTTTGATGTAGCAATAATGTATAATGATACATATGATGAAAAAGTTTATTCCTTTGTAAACAATATTCGTACTCCAAACGGTGGAACTCATGAGGCAGGTTTTAGAGCAGGTCTTACACGAGTTATATCAAATTATAATACTCAAAATGGTGCAGCAAAAGAAAAAGATATAAAAATTAGCGGCGAAGATACAAGTGAAGGATTAATTGCTATTATTTCTGCTCGTGTACCTGAACCCCAATTTGAGGGACAAACAAAAGGAAAACTTGGGAATACTTATGTAAGACCCTTAATTCAAAAACAAACTTATGAATTATTAAGTAAATATTTTGAAGAAAATCCTTTAGAAGCTAAAGCAATAGTACAAAAATCTTTAATGGCTGCACGTGGACGTGAAGCTGCTAAAAAAGCAAGAGAGCTAACTCGTAGAAAAGATTCAATGAGTGTAGGAACACTTCCGGGTAAACTTGCTGATTGCCAAAGCAAAGATGCAAGCATTTGTGAGCTTTATTTAGTAGAAGGTGATTCTGCGGGGGGTTCAGCAAAAATGGGACGCGATCGAGTTTTTCAAGCAATACTACCTCTAAAAGGCAAGATTTTAAATGTTGAAAAAGCAAGATTAGATAAGATATTAAAATCTGAAGAAATAACAAATATGATTACAGCAATGGGTTGCGGTATCGGTGAGGAATATAACGAAGAAAAAATTCGTTATCATAAAATAATTATTATGACCGATGCCGATGTGGATGGTTCACATATTCAAACACTATTGTTGACATTTTTCTTTCGCCATTTCAGAGATATAATTGAAAAAGGTTATTTATATTTGGCACAACCACCACTTTACCGCTATAAAAAAGCTAAAAAAGAAATTTATTTCAAAGATGATAGACATATGAACGATTATCTTATAGATAACGGTGTAGAATCATTAGAAATAGAAAATGTAGGACATAATGATTTAGTTTCATTTTTCAGAATGGTTGATCACTACAGAGGTTCATTAGAAGCACTAGAGCGACGTTATGCGTTAGTTGAACTCATTCGTCATTTTATAGAAAATCCTGATATCATAGGACTTGATACAAAAAGTATGTATGAAAAAATAGAGTTTTTTTTAACTTCTACCGGAAATAATATTTTAGCAAAAACAATTGATGAAGAATATATTCACATTTTTGTTCAAACAAAAGATGGAATGGAAGAACTTCTTATAAATGATGAACTTTTTGCTGCACCTCATTTCAGTGAAGCTGACTTCGTTTATAGAAAGATTAAAGAATGGAATATCCATTTCGAAAATGATATTATAGTTGAATTAGAAAATATTAAAGATTACGCTAAAAAAGGCTCTTACATACAACGTTATAAAGGACTTGGAGAAATGAATCCAAGTCAACTGTGGGAAACTACAATGACACCTGAAAATCGTGTTTTGCTACAAATAACTATTGATGATGCAGAACTTGCAAGCGAAACTTTTACTTTATTTATGGGTGATGAAGTCGAACCTCGTCGAAACTATATTGAAACACATGCTAAAGACGTTAAACATTTGGACGTATAAATTTAAATGCTACTTCCGGAGACCAAAGAAAGAGAATACCGTTTTAAGTTAGCACTTAGAATGGGTCTTCCTATTTTTGCTCTTGTTATTCTTCTCATATCAAATACACTTTTCACTACCTACGAAAGCTTACATGTAACATTTTATTTCGAATCTATTTTAATATTAGCCTTTAGCATCTATTTCATTTTATATCTTATTTATAATGGTTTTGACGAAAAAATAACAGAAGCAGTTACTAAAACATTTACAAGAGAATATCTTTATAAATATTTAAATAAAGAGATTCAAAAAGAAAAAGAATATACTTTAATATTGATAAGTATTGATAATTTAAATGACATAAATATACGTTATGGGATAAAAAATGGAGATAAGACACTTTATAAAGTAGCACAGTGGATTGGGAATTATTTTAAGAGTAAAGACATAAATAACTTTCCTCTTGGACACATAAAAGGCGGCGATTTTGTAGTAGGACTAAAAGGAAATAAAAATCAATATAGCGTTATTTTAGAATTAATGTGTTTAAAAGCAAGTGAATTTAAAATTGATGAGATAGAAATAAAAATATCTGGAGCCATTACGGATACTTTTTTTTCAAAAGAACTTGAATATTTGATAGAAAATTTATTTGAACTACAAGAAGAAAATAAAAATTTAAGATTAGTTTCTAAAACTTTAGAGATAAATCCAGGCGAATTAGAATATGCCGTTATAAAAGCAGTAAAAAACAAATCATTGATAGTTACGTATCAAAATGTATATGAAAATAGAAAAGTTGTAATAAAAGAATGTCTTGTGAAATTAAAAACAACAGAAAATAAGCTTATACATCAAAAAAATTATATGAAAATTATAAATAAATTAGGACTAATTAGTGATTTTGATTTAATGGTATTGGAAAAAATTACTTTAAATTTAGCTCAAACAGATGATATTATTTTTGCTTTTTTCTTATCTCCGACATCACTACGAAATTCAATCTTTTTATCAAAATTAAAAGAACATATATTTCAAAATCCGAGTGTAAAAAATAGAATAATGTTTATATTAAATGAGTCAGAATACTACTCTCAGATTGAAAAATACAATACTATTTTGAAATCAATAAGAGATATAGGGATTTTGATAGCTATAGATAGGCTCGGCTCTATTCAAACTAGTTTTTTGTACCTTAGAGATTTAGATATTGATGTGGTCAGATTTGATTCTTTTTATACCAAAGAGCTAAAAGAAAGAAAATATAATAGTATAATTAACGGTTTTAATGTTATGGCACATGAAAATAATGTGAAAACATGGATAAAAAATATAGAAGATGAAGAAACAAATGAGATAGCTGAAGAATTGAGTATAAATTATATTCAAGGTAAGTATTTGTCACCCTTAGAAAAAAAAATATTATAGGAAAAAACATGAAATACGGAGAAAAAATTATTAATGAATTTGATGTAGAAAAAGATTTAGAAATTTGGCCTAATGATTATAAAAGAAATTATTTAATAAAAATGACTTTACCTGAATTTTCTTCCCTTTGTCCAAGAAGCGGATATCCTGATTTTGCAACTATTTATTTAGAATATACACCTGATGAATGGGTTGTCGAACTTAAGGCAATAAAACTTTACATTAATTCATTTCGTGAAAGACACATATCACATGAAAATTCTGCAAATGAGATATATGAAGTCTTGGAAAAAAAATTAAAACCCAAATATCTCAAAATTGTTGCAGATTATAATCCAAGAGGAAATGTACACACTATCGTGGAAATTGATAGCTTGAAAGTTAACAGAGATTGATATGTTTTCAAAATTTTTAGGTAAAAGCAAAGATAAATCTTCACAGGAAGCCAAGTCGAATGCAGAATTAAAATTCAAAATATCTAAAATGAATTTAACTGATATGAGAACATATATAAATAATAGAATTTCTGATTTAGAAGTCAATGAAAATGGATTATTTGATATTATGGTTAAACTTACCGTTACAGATGATCAAACATCACAAAAATATCTTAAAATAGATGATATGGACAGTAAGATTAAAAAAGCTCTTGAATTAGTATTAAGTATTGCTAAGCACAAAAAAATTACAATTTTTACCGTGGAGCTCATTCAAGAATTTATAAGTACTTACGACGATATTATTTTGAAATATGATACCGAGAATAAGCAAATATATGCTTCAAAACTTAGAAATTCTCTTGATGTAGCCATTCATAATCTAAATGAAATGGCTGAGCTTAAAAGAAGGATGAATATTGTAGGTGAGTAAAGGTAGAAAAATTCTATTTAAAATGCTTTTTAAGGTATTCACCAAACCATATGACAGCTTCTTCGTGAGACCTAAATTTTCCATGCATTTGTGCTTCATAAGCAATATCAAGTATGGAAGAGAATTCTTTTGAAGGTTTTATTGTTAATCCCATAGACTTTCCACATGCCAAGATATCTTTTCCTCTCAAAATGGGAGGGATTTTGTGATTTAAAATATTTAGCTCTCTTGCTTTTACAGAGAGAATTTTTGCTGCTTCACAGAAATGGGTTTTATTTTTGGCAAAATATATTGTTTGATATAAGAGAAGTAATTCTTCTATATTGACTTTCGTTGCTAATTTATAAAGTAAATAATCTCTTATGTTGTTTGAAAGTATATTATTAATTTCGGGAAGATTATTGATTAAAGTTAAAACTTTATTTAATAATTCTTTTTCATTATCTAAAGAATTTATTAATTTTTTTATTGACTGACTTTGAAGGCTGTTGCATAGAGCTGCTAACATCAAAATAATATTTGTTTTATTGTTTGATGATTTGAATTTACTCATTTCATCTAAGGTAATCATTGTTATATTCCATGAATATTCATTTAAATTGTTTAATTCAGGAAAATATTTTAATCCACCTATATTTTTTAAAAGTTTAAAACCGATAGAGGGTTGAAAAGCCTTTAACAAAAGTTTTTTTATCTCTTGAAATATTCTTTCTTTTGAGAGCTCACTAAGCATATTTTTTTCAACCATTTTTTTGCACAGCTGAAACAATTCCTTATCAATTGCTAAATTATACCTTGCGCAAAATTGTACAGCTCTTAAAACACGCAATGGGTCTTCTATAAAAGATTTCGGATTGACAGCTTTTAAAATTTTATTATTTAAATCCTCAACACCGCCAAAAGGATCTAATATTTTATGAGTTATAACATCGTATCCTATTGCATTTATAGTAAAGTCTCTTCTTGAAGCAGCACAAGAAAAATCTAAATTAGATTGAATTTCTATAATAAAACCCTGATGTCCCGACGCCACTTTATTATCAATTCTGGGTAGAGTAAAATCAAGCTCAATTTCATCAAGAGTAAGCTTACAGACTCCAAAGCTCTTTCCGACACTATTTACGCTGCCGAATTCTTGTAAAAGTTCTTCAAGTATTTTGAATGAGGAGACATGATACACTTCAATATCGATATCCTTGGACGCAATACCAAGAAGAGTATCGCGAATATAGCCACCGACAATGATGGGTTGAGCACCATATTTTTGAAGTTTGTTAAAGAGAGAATTTAATATATTCGGATAATGAATCATTGTTAACTTTCTATTAGGGAAAATAATTTTGCTAGAACTTATGGGTGAAGCTTAAGTATTAACATTTAATGTTAATACTTAAGAATTTGGTTTTGCCATAAGTATATCACGTCTTTTACGAATTTATAACATTTATTTTGGTATAATCGCGAAAATTTTTACCATAAGTTTCAGAACACACAGAAACTGAAAAAGGAATCCACTTGCAAAAGATTAGAAATATTGCAGTTATCGCACACGTTGACCACGGTAAAACTACACTAGTTGATGGTTTACTAGAGCAATCGGGAACATACGGTGCCCATGAGCAACACGATGAAAGAGCTATGGACAGCAATGATTTAGAAAAAGAACGCGGTATCACGATTCTTTCTAAAAATACGGCTATCCGTTATAAAGACTATAAAATTAATATTATTGACACTCCGGGTCACGCTGACTTCGGTGGAGAAGTTGAGCGTGTTCTTAAGATGGTTGACGGTGTTTTAGTTCTTGTTGATGCTTATGAAGGTGTTATGCCTCAAACAAAGTTTGTTGTTAAAAAGATGCTTGCACTTGGTAAAAAACCGATTGTTGTTATAAATAAAATTGACAAACCTTCAGCAGATCCTGAGCGTGTCGTGGATGAGATGTTTGACCTTTTTGCGGCTATGGGTGCAACGGATGATCAACAAGATTTTCCAATAATTTATGCAGCAGCTCGTGATGGTATAGCCAAACTTGACATGAGTGAAGAGGGTGGAGATTTTCAATGCATTTTCGAAACTATTTTAAAGCACATTCCTGAGCCTGAAGGCGATAGAGAAAACTCTACTCAGGCACAAGTGTTTACTCTTGACTATGATAATTATGTCGGTAAAATAGGAATTTCCCGTATTTTTAACGGTGTTATTAGAAAAGGTGACAACATTATGCTTGCAAAGGCAGATGGAGAACTTGTAAAAGGTAAAATTACAAAACTTATCGGTTTTCACGGTTTGAACCGTATGGAGATTAATGAAGCTGAAGCGGGAGATATCGTAGCTTTTGCCGGTCTTGAGACTGTGGATGTCGGAGATACTGTTTGTGATCCTAAAAATCCTATGCCACTTGATCCAATGCACATCGAAGAACCTACTTTAACGGTTGTATTTTCCGTAAATGATTCTCCTCTTGCCGGTCAAGAAGGGAAACACGTAACATCAAATAAACTTAAAGAGCGTTTAGAATTTGAGATGACGACAAATGTTGCAATGAAGCTAGAAGTTGTCGGAGAAGGTAAATTTAAAGTTTCAGGTCGTGGTGAGCTTCAGATCACAATTCTTGCAGAAAATATGCGTCGTGAAAACTTCGAGTTTGGCGTAAGTCGTCCGGAAGTTATCGTAAGAGAAATCGAAGGTATTAAATGTGAACCGTTTGAACACCTAGTGATTGACGTTCCTGAAGAATTAAGCGGTTCCGTAATTGAGCGTCTTGGTAAAAGAAAAGCAGAGATGAAAGCAATGGTTCCAATGGGGCAGGGCTTCCAAAGAATTGAGTTTGAAATTCCTGCGCGTGCGCTTATCGGTTTTCGTGGACAATTCTTGACAGATACAAAAGGCGAGGGTATTATGAACCATTCGTTTTTAGAGTTCCGTCCTTATAGCGGTTCAGTTGAGTCAAGAAGTTACGGTGCACTTATATCTATGGAAAATGGTGATACATTAGCGTATTCACTATTTAATATTCAAGATCGCGGTGTTCTTTTTATTGGGCCACAAACAAAAGTTTATGAGGGTATGATTGTTGGTGAACATTCTCGTTCAAACGATTTAGTTGTGAATCCGATTAAAGGTAAAGCGCAGTCAAACGTTCGTTCTTCAGGTGCAGATGAGGCTATTAAGCTTATTCCGCCTCGTGATATGTCACTAGAGCGTGCTTTAGAGTGGATTGAGGATGATGAGCTTCTTGAGGTAACACCTAAATCTATCCGTATTCGTAAAAAACACTTAACTGAAGCAGAAAGAAAAAGATATTCTCGTAAATAATTCTACTACTTTCCACATGCTTGGCATGTGGAAAGTTAGCTTTTAAAACTTTATAGATTCCCCCTCTTTTTTTAGAATAATCACAAGAACCCCAAGCTATAATCACAGACTATAAAAAATGGAGTACGTTATGAAAAGAAAAGATATATACAATCCGGATTCCAACGAAAATGTGAATGATAGAAAAATATTCGGTGGTAATCCAACGGGTATCTTTGAATTAAATAATATAAAATATCAGTGGGCGTATAACCTTTGGGAGATGATGCTCAACAACACGTGGTTTCCAAAAGAAGTTGATATGACTCGGGATGTCAATGATTACAAAAATCTTACTCCAGCCGAAAAAACGGCATATGATAAAGCACTGTCACAACTTATTTTTATGGATTCACTGCAAACAAACAATATTATAGATAATATCAATCCTTATATAACAGCTCCTGAAGTAAATCTTATTTTTGTTCGTCAGGCATTTGAAGAGGCACTTCATTCTCAAAGTTATGCCGTCATGGTGGATAGTATTTCTCAAAATTCTGCAGAAATTTATGACCTTTGGCGACGTGATATGATGCTAAAAAGTAAAAATGATGCTATTGCCGCTGTCTATACGGAACTTTCTAAAAACCCATCTGAGCATAATCTTGTGAAAGCATTTTTTGCTAATCAAATTTTAGAAGGGATTTATTTTTACAGCGGATTTACTTATATATATACCTTGGCACGTTCGGGTAAGATGCTTGGCAGTGCTCAGATGATCCGTTTTATTCAAAGAGATGAAGTGATGCACTTGGTATTATTTCAAAACATTATAAATACGATGAAAAAGGAGAGACCGGATCTTTTTACGGAGAAGCTTAAACAAGAAGTGATAGCGATGTTTAAACAGGCTGTTGAACTTGAAGTTGCATGGGGAAAATATATTACTCAAGGGCAGATTTTGGGTTTAACAGACGATATAGTAGAACAATATATTCAATATCTTGCGGATGACCGCCTCTCTGCGGTTGGATTTGAAAAAATTTATAATGTTACAAATCCTATTAAATGGGTAAATGATTTTGCCAAGTTTAATGATCAAAAAACGAACTTCTTTGAAGGAACCGTGACAAACTATTCAAAAGGAAGTCTAAGTTTCGGCGATGATTTCTGATTATTAGAAATAATGTATAAACTTTGTTCACTCTCTTTTTTGACAACTAGTAATTATGATATGAATTTAAAAACCTTACTCACACTCATTGAGCAAACACCGGAAAATTCACTGATTGTAGCTCCTGAAGTCTGTTTAACAGGTTTTGATTATGCGAACCGGGATAAAGTTTTTGACTTCTTTGCACATGCCATAGATGCAATTAAAAAAGTCTCTTGGAATAAAATTATTATTCTAACTATCATTGAAAAAAAAAGCGGTGAAGTTTTTAATATGGCAAAGGTTTTTCATAACGGAGCTATCATTCACGAACGTGCCAAGGCAAAGCTTTTTAGATTCGGCGGGGAACATAACTTTTTTACACAAGGCAATTCTCGGCATGTGGAAATTATAGAAGTAGCCGGGATGAAGATAGGCATTCTTATCTGTTTTGAGCTTCGTTTTAAAGATTTGTGGAAAAAACTTGAAGGTGCGGACATTATTGCAGTGCCGGCATGGTGGGGAGTTTTAAGAACCGAGCATTTTAAAATACTCACGCAGGCACTAGCTGTTATTAATCAATGCTACGTGGTTGCAAGTGATAGCTTGAATGAAGAATGTACAAAAATGAGCGGAATCATTACTCCCAACGGGGATGTTTTTCGTAATGGGAATGTACTTTGCTTAGAAGCTAGTTATGATAAAAAAGAGATTGCCCTAATAAGGCGATATATGGATGTAGGAATTGGATAGAATTACAGCTACAAAAACAGCACGTTTGGCAGAAGAGTGCCATAAAAAATTTTCACTCAGTGATGAAGTGAAAAATGCAATAGCTCAAACAAACAGAGAGGCTTTTGTGCCAATCGGTTTTAAACATAATGCCTATAAGCTTGATGCCTTGCCTATGGGTTCAGCGCAATGGATAAGTTCACCTTTAACGGTGGCAAAAATGACTCAATATTTGGAACCTCGCGGTGCAGACAGGGTTTTGGAGATAGGTTGTGGAAGCGGGTATCAGGCTGCGGTCTTGTCACATCTATTTCGGGGAGTTTTTACTATTGAGAGGATAGAATCTCTTATGGCTGAAGCCAAAATACGTTTTAGAGAACTTGGCATTCAAAATATTCATACAAGAACCGATGACGGGCAAAACGGCTGGTCGCAATATGCTCCCTTTGATAGAATTCTTTTTTCAGCTTCAGCCAAAAAAATTCCGAAGATACTGTTTGATCAGTTGCGTGACGGGGGAGTCCTAGTCGCTCCTATGGAAAAAGGCTCAAAGCAAATAATTACCCGCTTCAAGAAAAACGGGTATTCCATGGAAATTTCAGAGCTTGAAGTCTGTGATTTTGTCCCTATTTTAGACGGTATACAAAAATAACTTCTAATTATTAACTATATGGCACCAGTAATTCAAGCTGTGATTTAATTTTATAACTCAATGGTTTTACTTTGTTGACATTGCTGTATTGTGCACTGCTGTAAGCGGAGTTCATCTCTTTAAAATATGCTTTGTAATTATTGAGATAAGCGAATAAAGGCTCTTCCATTTCGTCATCAAGATAGAGCTCTGTTATTGTAATGACAACAACAGACCATTTTTCATCAAACTCTTTTTCCAACTGTTGGCTTGGCTTTTTTACAAAACGATTTTTTATTGTGCTGAGTTCTTGCCAATTTTCTGATAATTCGGATAAGCCGATACTTGATATTTTTTTATTAAAATTATTTAAACCATTTATTATTGTGAGATGGTGATCGTGAAGTTTTGGTGCTTTTTCTTGTAATTTAGTTCTAATATTGTTGACAAGAGTAACATAGGAATTGATATCGTTTTGAAGTTCTTCTTTATTTTTTTCGGGAATATCAAGTAGCTCAATTTGTCTAATAATAGATGAAACATCGGATTCATATTTAGCAACTTTATTGTATTCACCTCTTTTTAATATTGCATTCATATCGCTTACATTTTCTCGAAAGTTTTTATGAATCTCTTTTTTTGATCCTTTCTCATCTTCAAATGCACTTGCACCTAAGCCCCATACAGTCAAAAGTATCATAACAATATGTTTTATCATAGTATTCTCCTTAAATTTAAAAACGGGATTATAAAGCCTTCTTATTACATAAATATTACGGACAAATAGAGTGAGAGAGGTATTGTTCCCATCTTGAAACAAATCAAGTTTATTTATTGTAAAATTATAAGAAATCAAACAGGCAGAGGCGGAGATATGAGAGAGATGTATGGCATTGAGTATTCACAGCCTAAGGTGGTTTTGTTGCAAGATACCGGTATCGGTGTAGCTGAGGCTGCCGCAAGGACTTGTTATGATTCATTCGAAAACAGCGAAAATGAAGCCATCCAGTACATAGAAAACCACATGCCAAACGAAGAGATGTGTCATGAGATTAATGAAATAGAGGATTCTAATCTTTTAAATGATTTGGCTTGGACCTATTTTCATCATTCTATTTTAGAACATGCTAACCTTAGTTTTTTGGTCAGAGGAACTTCAAGAGGTGTTTTACAAGAGCATGCTCGCCACCGTATTCAGGCAATATCCGTACGGAGCACTCGTTATACAATGGGTTCTATCATTAATGCTTTTGTGGCTTCTAAACACGGCGGAGACAAGAATTTTTTTATCGACAAAGTATTAGATTTTGACATGTTCGTGACTGTTGATAAAGAGTATAATAAAATAGAAATCGGTGCTATCTATGATAAATTGAATTATCAATCACAAACGGTTGAGGATTTTCACTCTATTGCAGTTGCAAAAAGCTCTTTGGAGTTTATTGAGAGATTTCAAGGAGATGCACCTGCACTTTTTGAAGCTTTGCAGAGCGGTAAAAAAAAGAGAAATGTCGGAGACGCATTCAAACATATTATCAGCGACAATGTAAAAGTGGATATGGTAGTTACTTTTAATTTAAGAAGTTTAAAAAATTACTTTACCCTCAGAGATAGTGGCGCTGCATATTTTCAAATACGCTGGCTGGCTCAGGAGATGATGAGGGCTACCCCTTCAAAATATTTAGATTTAATTGTAAAAAAGAAATAAAAGGACAGTAAAGATGTTAAAAAAAATAATATTTTGGAATTTTTTAGTTGTGGGCGTATTTATGTTGGGTGGATGTTCTTATTTTACATTCAATGCTGCAATATGTGACCAGATAGCTTCAGATCCACATGCCACGATTCCAAAAGAGTGCAGAAACTATAATGAAAAAGATGCCGAAAAAGCGTTTAATAAACCGAGTCATAAACTTGATATCAACGACACTATTGAGTTTAACAATAACTAAATTTTAGAGAGGATTCTATATGAAAGCAAAGATTGATAAAGCAAAAACACTTCTTGAGGCACTTCCGTATATTAAAAAGTATTCGAATGAAACTTTTGTTATTAAGTATGGGGGTTCAGCGCAGATAAATCCTGAACTCAAAGAGAAGTTCGCACAAGATATTATTCTTCTTTATCTCGTAGGAATTAAGCCTGTGATTGTGCACGGCGGTGGTAATAAAATTAACGAGATGCTTGATAGATTACAAATAAAAAGTGAATTTGTTGATGGTATGAGAGTGACAGATGCACAGGTTATGGAAGTAGTGGAGATGGTCTTGGGCGGTAATATCAACAAAGAGATAACAACACTGCTTAACATGCATGGAGCAAAAGCCTTAGGTATGACGGGAAAAGATGCAAACTTTATTACTGCTATTGCAAAAGACGATGGAAAATATGGTCTGGTAGGCGAAATAGTTAATGTTGACAGCAAAGTGATTGAAAAACTTTTAGCTGAAAAATTCATCCCTGTAATTGCTCCTATCGCATCTGCAAATGAAATAAATCATCCGGGATATAATATCAATGCAGACTTGGCAGCGAGCAAGATTGCAGCTAGTCTAAAAGCAAGAAAAATAATATTTATGACAGATATCGCAGGTGTAATGGATAAAGAAAAAAACTTGCTTAGCACACTGACTGAGCAAGAGATAAAGGGCTACAAGGCAGACGGCACGATATTTGGCGGCATGATTCCAAAAGTGGATGCATGTCTTGAAGCGGTAAACGGCGGAGTTGAAATGGCGCATATTATTGATGGGAGAGTGGATCATTCTATTCTTTTGGAAATCTTTACCAGTGAAGGTATCGGAACAGTGATTAAGAAAAATTAATAAAAACAAAAAATGAATTAAAGGTAATATTTATGAGCGTAGAAAAAGAATTAGCGGTCAGAAGCGGTGGTATATGTGAGCTTTGCGGTAGCAGTGAAGGTCTTGGAGTTTTAGCAGTCGCTCCATCGGATGGAAGTGCTGATCAGTCTATATTTGCATGTTCCACATGCCAAGATCAAATTAATAACCCTGATACTATGGATGAAAATCATTTTAACTGTTTAAATGACAGTATGTGGAGTGAAGTTTCTGCGATAAAAGTAATCTCTTATATTTTATTGAATAAGCTCGGGCGTCAAGATTTGGTAGAGACGATGTATTTAGAAGAGGATGAGCAAAAATGGGGCGACTCGGCTTTGAATGCATCTGCAAATAAGATAGTTCATAAAGATGCAAACGGTGTTGTTCTTCAAGCTGGAGATAGCGTGGTTATTTTAAAAGACTTAGAGGTCAAAGGTGCAGGTTTTACGGCAAAAAGGGGAACAACAGTGACTCGTATAGCACTTTCCGCAGATATTGACGACCACATAGAAGGAAGAGTCAACGGCACTAAAATCTTCCTCAAAACAGAATTTTTGAAAAAAGTATAATGAAAGCATATGAACGTTTTTTTGCCATAGACGATGACTTTCGCTCTCCCTATGCCAGAGATAGAGACAGAATCATCCATTCGGGGAGTTTTAGAAAGCTTGAGTATAAAACACAGGTCTTTTTAAATCAGGAAGGAGATTTTTTTCGTACCCGTCTTACCCATTCTATAGAAGTATCTCAGATCGCCCGCTCTATTACATCGAGCCTTGGACTCAATGAATCTTTGGCAGAAGCGATTGCATTGGCGCACGATTTAGGACATACCCCTTTTGGGCATGTGGGCGGTGATTCTTTGGATGAATGTTTGAGGGCAGACGGTTTTCATTTTGGATTCGAGCATAATTTTCAAAGCTTTAGAGTTGTGACACTTTTGGAGAAGAGATATAGAGGTTTTAATGGACTTAACCTCACTTTTGCTACTTTAGAGGGGATTTTAAAGCACTCTTATCCGTACAAAAAAAGCTTTTTGCCAAAGATAATCGATAAAGATTTTAACTTAAATACTCATCCTTCTGTCGAAGCAATGATTGTGGACCGTGCAGATGAGATAGCCTATCTGAGCCATGATATAGATGATGGAGTCAACTCTGGACTTATAAGATTTGAAGATTTGAAGGAGAGTTCGCTCATATGTGAAATTTTGGATAAGGTCTCCCATGAGGGAACCACACAAGAAAATGATGAGATGTTTCGTTACCGATTTAGCTCCCATCTCATTAATCATCTTGTATATTCACTTTTGGAATTTTCAAGGGACAAAATTGACTCGACAGATGTGTTAACTGCAACATTGGACTCAAAATTGGAGTTGCCGATAGGTTTTGAGCCACTCTTAGAGACACAGATTAAAAAGCTCAAAAAAATACTTTTTGCCAAATTGTACCAGCATAAGGATATTGTTAGAAAAATGTATGCAGGTAAACAAGCTATAAAAGGTTTATATGAAGGGCTTATGGAAGAGGAAAAAATGCTTCCGGATTTTTATTACAAACAACTTGGAACACGAAATAAACATAGAGTTATAGCCGATTATATCGCTTCTATGAGTGATAGATATGCACTTAGCTTTTATAATGAAATGTATGGAAAATTGTAAAAAAGAAGAGAAAAAATTCGTTGAGGTAATAATCAAAGCCCGAAGGCTTTGGCTATTATAGGCGTGATTCGTAACGTCTCATCATAGGCTTTTTTCAAGTTTCTTAAAGTATGTAAAAACTTCATTCAAGCCCCTTTACATGGGGCTTTTAACATTGTATAATATATCTCAAGTTTATTCAAGTTATTGCTACTTTTTACACCTGCAGGTATAAATAGGGTAGAAATCAAAAGGGCTTTTTACAATGGTTAAAACCGCAAAAACAGGCGTTTATTATAACCTTTTAGAGGACGGGGACAAAGTTTTTTATTTTTCATACAATGATATTAATGATAATAAAAAAAAGAAATGGGTTAAAGTTGGTAAATATTCAGACGGAATAAGAGAGATTAACGCCTTTAATCTAAGAGCCGAACAGCTATCAAAAATGTTACACGGTGAAGATATAACCGTCATTGCTACCAAAAAGAAAAAAGAGATAGTTACCTTTGATGATTTAGCCCAAACGTATTTTAAAGATATGAACAGCACTACAGGTAGAAAGAGCCGTTACAATATCCACATCAAAGATATTATCGGTAATAAAGATATTCACAAAATTACAAAAGAGACCATAGCAATACTACTCAAAGATGTTGAAGCAACAGGCAAAGCGAATCAAACACTAAAGAGTATTAAAGAGCTAATAAGCACGATATACAATCACAGTATCAAGAAGCACGACTTAGAGATAGTCAATCCTTGTATCGCAGTAAAAAGCTACAAAGTGGATAATGATAGACAGCGATATTTATCACTTGCTGAAATTAAACACCTCAAAGAGGTTATGAAAGATAATTTTTTAGTGAGTCTTTTTATAGATTTATCGCTCCAAACAGGTGGACGTTTTGAAACAATCCTACACATACAAAAAAAAGATATTAATTTAGCGAGTGGAACGGTTACGCTCAAGAACCTCAAAACAAAAAGCACTTATACAGGACACCCACAAAAAGAATTTTTAGAATCAATAAAAGAATATTTGCAGAACCTCAACATAAATGATTATGTAGTAAGTTTTGAAGATGCACACGATACGAAATTAACACAGCGACAAATACAGCATAGAATCAAGCCGTTATTAGATAGATTGTTTAACAAAGGACTTGATACAAAAGACGCAAAGAATAGAGCCGTTATTCATACCTTTAGGCACACCTTCGCCTCACACCTTGCAATCAATGGAGTGCCTATTTTTACAATCAAAGAGCTTATGAATCACGCAAAAATAGAACAGACCATAAGATACGCAAAACTAAGCCCAGAGAATGGTAAAAATGCGGTGCAGGGGCTTTATAGATGATGATTGCAGAATGGTTACAAGCTAAAAAACAAGAATTAGAGGAATATTTAGAAACTTTAGAACCCTCAAAAAAATTAGATGCAAAGTGTAAAACAGAAAATCACTTTACACTAAGTATTAATCTTGAATATATAAAAGCTATGAAAATATCTAAAGAAAATGATGTGCTTTTAATGGACTGGATTAATCAAAGAAAAAATATTCAGATGGGAGTTATTTACAAAATTTTAGAGGCGTGTGATGATGTAAGAAGATGTGAAATAATAGGGATAGTAAACCCTAAGAATGAAAACGCTTTTAAAAAAAAATTACAAACACTAAACAAAGCAAAACAACAAATTTCTATCTTAGAAAAAACGCCACTTATTCCACTTATAAGCATACAAAGCCCCGCTACTACTTTGAAAATATTAGAAGATTTTTTAAGAAATGGTTGTTATCTCACTCTAAATCAAGATGATTTAAATGTTATAAGAGAATTTGTTTTAAGAGGTTATGCGAAAGAGTATATGCAAACAGACAAAGACGAAAATAAAACATATACATACAAAATAAGAAGCGAGGATAAGACTACACAGCGACATATCAGAAAATCAAAAGAACTGAATATGAGAATAATGCACAAAGAAACCTATAACTTTGTAAGAGAAAATGACGACCCTCAAATTGTTTACTTAGAACCTTTTAAACTACTAAATGACTTATAAAATTTAAGTCGTTTTTTTTAACGAGTTAACCTACATACAAAAAAACCCATATTAAATAAAATCCATTCATAACAAGTCAAGCACTTTAAAGTATAAATTTAACAGTTTATAGCTTGATTGTTTAGAGGTTGCAATCTCATAACTTAATCCTTAAAGGACAAAATTATGAGTAATAAATTACTTACAGACGAACAAAAAGAGCTTTATAGTTTGATGCTACCCGTATATGGAGCAGTCTTAAATCAAAACGATGTAACTAAGTGCTTAAAAAAATCACTACCTACACTTTACAGAATGAGAGAGCAGGGAATCGGTCCGAGCTATAAAAAGCTTGATAGTAAATCTAAAAACGGCACGGTGGTATATCCACTTCAAGAGATTGTTAGATACTTGACTGAATCTAATGTGAAAACGGCTTGAGGTGGTACTATGAAATTTGAAAAACGAATCAAGCACATAGTAGCCAACACGGTGGAAGATTTTTATAACGGTTTGAGAAGTACAAACGAAAGCCCCGAAAGCCCCCGAAAATTGTAAGCGTAATAAAGCGAATGGGTTAAAAGGTGGGAGACCTAACCCAAATAAACCGACTGGGTTAAAGTCGAACCCAAATAACCCTGATAAAGATAAAGATAAAGATAAAGATATTTAAGGGACTTAATATGAAAAAAACAGACTATGTAATCATCAACGGTAAATCCTCAAAGATTATTTACAATCAATCAAAGGCTAAGGAGTGGAGCTTAGAAGATGCGAGTTTCGACACACTCAAGGTATTAGATGAACTCTTGAAGTTTAAAGACAGTAGCGTGAAATATTCGAGCGGTATAACCGTAATCAATGCAGTTGATACAATCAGTTTAGTATCGAGATTGAATATAAGCCGTCCAAGTAATCACATAGGTATTATAAGAAGTGAACTACAAGCGAATACACTTCTTACTTACAGAACTAAAAACGAGCGTGATACTTATGCGATAATCAAAAGTGATGAGAGTATCAAGCGTGTTGAAGCTTTAAGAGAGAGGCTTTTAAAAGTTATTGAGAGTAAAGATGTAGAACTCTCAAAAGCTTATGAAGATAATCGGAAAAATTGACTCTATAAGCCTAAGAAGTGATGATTTTTCACGGTTGTTTACAAGTGAAGATTATATCATAGAGGTAGTCAAAAGTGTTGGAATATTTGAGCCAAACTTGTGGATAGAGACTTTTAAAAAAGGACTTACTAAAAGCATACTCGAGGCAAAAATACTCCACACCTCAGCAGGTTTAACGATACCACTCAAACGCTACAATAGAAGCCCTACAAAGCAAAGTTTAGATATTGCAGGGCTTCGAGGCTATGATGATAAATCGGAGCTTTTAAAGAACTTCTTTGAGGCTCACTTCTTAGAGTTTATGGAGTGCGAACTCAAGCGGATAGATATTTGTTTTGATTTTGTGAAAGTGCCGAATAGGATTATAAAAAGGTTATGCGAGAAACGAGAGCCTTTTAAATTTAGAAACACTACTTACTATAAAACAGCGAAAGAAAAAAAAATTAATGATACGCTTGATATAAAACGATACGACAAACAAAAAGAGGCGAAACTACCCGAACCATTAGAGCGGATAGAATTTTGTTTTAAAGGTGCTTATTTTCCAAAAGGTATGAAGCTCAAAGACTTAGATAAAAAGTTTCTATCCAAAATGGAAAAAACTATCTTCAACTTTAGTGGAATAAATGCGAAAATAATCCCTATAAGTTACACTTAGTAAATTTTCAGAAATACCCCGTGCAAACTCCATACAGCACGGGCTTAAATGCACTTCTTTAACTTCGCTGAAAGTGTAGCTATTTTCAGACACAAAACCGCTCATATTTTTATTACGATATACTATCATTACAATACAACGAAATGAAAGGATATTGATGAGATTAACACTCACAGATGATGAGGTAATGGAGCTGATGAAATCAATCGCAAAATCAAACTATCCTCTTTACTCCAAGATACAAAAGCAATATAACGATGATATAAGCAGAG
>DZBD01000036.1 GCA_022729795.1 Sulfuricurvum sp.
GGTATTTGGATGTTTTTTGCCAGCCGTATGCAAAAAAGTATGGGCGGCGGCATACTTGGAATGGGAAATTCCAAAAAAATGGTTAACTCGGAAAAACCAAAGACAAAATTCGATGATGTAGCCGGAGTGGAAGAAGCTAAAGAGGAAGTTCAAGAGATAGTCGACTTTTTAAAATATCCTGCACGTTATGTTGAAATTGGTGCAAAGATTCCAAAAGGTGTACTTTTGGTGGGTAGCCCCGGAACAGGTAAAACTCTTTTAGCTAAAGCTGTTGCAGGTGAAGCAGATGTGCCGTTTTTTTCCGTAAGCGGTTCGAGTTTTATAGAGATGTTTGTCGGTGTCGGTGCTGCTCGTGTTCGTGATTTATTTGAACAGGCAAAAAAAGACGCTCCAAGTATCATTTTTATTGATGAGATTGATGCTATCGGTAAAAGCCGCGCTGCGGGTGGAATGATGGGTGGAAATGATGAGAGAGAACAAACGCTCAATCAACTTCTTGCAGAGATGGATGGCTTTGGAACAGATACTCCTGTTATTATTTTAGCTGCAACCAACAGACCTGAAGTCCTAGACCAAGCGCTTCTTCGTCCTGGACGTTTCGATAGACAAGTGCTAGTGGATAAGCCCGATTTTGAAGGGCGTGTAAAAATTCTTAAAGTGCATGTTAAAAACGTTAAAATGGATATTGATGTAGATTTGGAAGAGATTGCCCGACTTACTGCAGGACTAGCAGGGGCAGACTTAGCAAATGTTGTGAATGAGGGTGCTCTTTTAGCCGGTAGAAAAAGTCAAAAAACTGTTACACAAAAAGATCTTTTCGAAGCAGTGGAGAGAGCAATTGCAGGGCTTGCAAAAAAATCGCGTCGTATCAATCCAAAAGAGAAAAAAATCGTTGCATATCATGAAAGTGGACATGCACTCTTAGCAGAGACAACACCTGGAGCCAAGAAAGTTTCGAAAGTATCTATTGTTCCCCGTGGACTTGCTGCCCTTGGGTATACGCTCAATAGCCCTGAAGAGAATAAATTTATGGCGCAAAAACATGAGCTTTGGGCTGAAGTTGATGTACTTTTGGGCGGTCGTGCCGCTGAGCAGGTCTTTATAGGTGAAATCTCTACCGGTGCCGGCAATGACCTTGAACGCGCAACCGACATTATTAAGTCTATGGTTCAAGTGTATGGGATGAGTGATGTGGCCGGACTTATGGTTC
The DNA here is from genome assembly GCA_022729795.1 of Sulfuricurvum sp. Lineage (GTDB taxonomy): Bacteria > Campylobacterota > Campylobacteria > Campylobacterales > Sulfurimonadaceae > Sulfurimonas. The sequence goes on from DZBD01000036.1 coordinate 1,211, forward strand.
TGGAAAAACAAAGACATTCGTTTATCGGCGGAGGGATGCAGGCAAGCCGCGAATATAGCGATAAAATGGCTGAAAAAATGGATGAGTATATTAAATCATCTTTGAATGAAAGATATGTGGATGTTGTTGCAAGGCTTGAAGAGTATAAAGGTGCAATAGAAGATATCGTAGCGTTGCTTTATAAGAAGGAAAATATATCAGGTGAAGAAGTTAGAGATATTATCATAAGCTTTGAAAAAGAGAACGGTATTGAGACAAAGGTATCTTCCGTGATTAATGATATCGAAGAAGAGTTAAAAGAAGATGCACAGATGTCAAAAATTTCTAAAGAAAAAAAAGAAGTGAATAAAAATAGTGAGCAAAGCGATGAGAAATAATCTTTTTCCTGTAGCCAAAGAAGGTTGGAATTATATTGGATATGCTTTTGCAGCATTTATATTTTTTGCAATCGTAGATTTAAATTTCTTTCAATTTCTTTCATTTTTTTTAATAGTATTCTTTGTATATGTTTATAGAAATCCGGAAAGACAAATGCCTATGTTTCAAGAAAATAGTGTAGTAAGCCCTGTTGATGGAGTTGTGCTCTCTATTGAAGAACTTGTTGATTCGGAATTTGCCTATAAAATCGAGATAGATTCAAGTTATCTGGATGTTGCTATTTTAAGAGTTCCCATGAACTCTTTTGTAGAAGAGATTCGTGTGACGCATGGAGCTAAACTTTCCGGATTCGACCCTCTGTCTCACAAAATAAATGAAAATGCTCAAATTGTTTTCCAAGACAAAGCGTCGAATAAAGTTAAAGTTATACATAGATTAAAGCAGAGTTTTGACGCTATTCATATAGATGTGATGAAGTCTCAAAACCTTTCACAGGCATCGAGATATGGAGTGATGATAAACGGTACAACCACTATTTGCCTTCCACACAATTTTAGACTAAATATTACTCTCGGTAATCAGCTTATCGGTTCTGAAACGCTTTTAGGCTATTTTTCTTAACCTTATGCAGCGCAAACCTGCCCCTTTCGTTTATTTATTTCCTAATCTTTTTACATCTGCATCTATTTTTGCAGGTGTATTTAGCATGATAAGTGCGATTAACGGCGATTTCACAAAAGCAGCATGGCTTATACTTCTTTCTCTTGTGTTTGATGGCTTGGACGGAAGAGTCGCAAGGATGACAAATACCTGTTCTAAATTTGGCGTAGAGTTTGATTCACTTGCAGATATTGTTGCTTTTGGCGTAGCTCCGGCATTGTTGATGTATCTCTTTATCGGTCATGAGTTCGCGAGATTCGGGATTGTTGCTTCGGCTTTGTTTGTTATGTTTGGAGCTATCAGATTAGCGCGATTTAATGTGATGACCGCACAAATAGAGCCATCTATTTTTATTGGAGTGCCGATTCCTACTGCAGCGGTATTTATTTCCTTACTAGTTCTTCTATTTCAAAAATATTCTCTTGAAGACAAATTCGGTGTTATTATTCTTATTTTATCTATTATTGTATCTCTTTTGATGGTGAGCAATATTAGGTATCCGAGCTTTAAAAAAATGGATCATATGCCGAAAAATATTATGCGATGGTTTGTAGGGATAATATCCATCGGACTTTTTATATTTGTGTTTCCAATAGAGGGTTTCTCTCTTTTATTTGTTATTTATATTTTATACGGTCCTTTAAGGGCTTTGTATTTGCTCTCAAAGCGAATAACGAGAAATAAATAAACTTAGATTTGTGGATTTTGTTTTTCAAACACTAATTTATCTAAATCGATTTCAAAATCAAAATACTCTGAACGAAATCCGTTGTCTCCAATCTTAGAAAACTGTATCACTGCTCCTTGGTTGTTTTGCACTTCAAGATATAAAAGCCCTAGTGCGTAACGACTTTCAACAAAGTTAGTATCTTTCATTTTTGCTAATTCTAAAAGAGCGATGGCATTTTCATGGTGTCCGGCTGCTGTTGAAGCAACAGCACCTAAAAACAGTGTATTGGCATCTCTTACTTTTAAATCATCTATGAGATAATTATAAAGGGAATATGATTCTTCATAAGCTCTATCATAAAGAGATGCAAGGGCTAGGGCACTTGTAATCTCCTGCGTATCTTCCTTTGTAGAGGCTAGTATATCTCTTAGTTGATCTCTTAAAAAATAAAGCTTTCCGGTGATAAGATTTTGCTGAATAAATAAATAAGCCGTTATAGATGGTCCAAAATAGAGATCTTTATAGTGAAAATTCTGAATTTTTAGATAATTAAGAACCTTGCTTGCATATTCTTCCGGAGGAAGGTCATAAAAGTTTGAATCTATATACATCATATGAGGCAAAATATCATTGGGAAGCATGATTGTTAGTTTTTGAGCTGCCTTTTTAGCATTCTCCGACTTATTTAACTTGAGCGCAATAATAATATCTAAAGCAAGGTAGAGTGGACGTTGTTGGTAATTATTGTCCAGCCAGTCAATTGCGGACAAGGCATCTTTGTCGCTAATACGCAAAAGAGTTTTATATAAGTCCGTCTCTTCGCTTAGTTCCTCTTCTGTAATCGAATCTTTTATAATTGATGTTAGCTTTGTATTGTCTTTATTAGTCAGTTGTCCTGTCATGACGGCAAAAACACCTGCTAGATAATTTTTGGCATCAAGATGATAGGCTCGTAAAAAATGGGTATAAGCATCTGTCATATTTCCCATTTGTGCATAAGTGAGTGCCAGATTGTAGTGAAGAATGGAATGCTTCGGCTGTACGGCAACTAATTTTTGTAAATCATCATTTGCTTCTCTAATTTTAAATTGGAGTGCTTTTTTTATTGCTTTTGCAATACCGAGATTTACTACGGATGAAGATGCGCTTTGCTTGAGATAATCCTCCGCAGAGTCTATATTGTCAATAAAGATGTTAGCAGTTCCTTTTTTGATATAGCTGAGTGTTTGAGAGGCATTAAATACTTTATAAGGTGAAAAATAGAATATTTTTTGATAATTGAGTAATCTAGAATTTACGATTTTATCTCTGTATTGCTTTTGAGCCTCTTGGGGTTGAAAAAGTGATTCTCTTAGTTTTACTTGAATCGGGTAGTATTTATAAACCTCTTCGGGAAACATGTCCGTTACATTTTTTATTTCTTTAGCCCCTGAGGCTACCCGACCGGCTTTGAGATTAATAAGTCCAAGGGCTAATTGCGCTCCTATAGGTTGGTTATTTTGTATAATCGCATCTTCGAGATGTTTTACTGCTAGCGTTATATCTCCGACTCTTGCATAAAGAAGACCGATGCTAAATGCGTCCGAATCACTAAAATCATTTTCTAATGACTCAATTGCATCATAATTGTTGCCAAAAAGTGCATTGATTCTTGCACTTAAATGTTTTTGTACTTCTGGATAATTATCGGATGTTTTATTTTTCAAAGCACTTAGGGCCTCAAGATAATTATTGTTATAGTAATTGATAAGTGCATAATAGTAAGAATAAAGTGGTGAATTTATTTCATGAGGTAAATAAGCATATGCTAGTTCTATATAATATTTAAAACTCTCTTGATCTTCAAGATAAAGAGAACACACAGCTGCATTTATTGCGCTTACACATCTTTTTTCATCATTTTGAATAGCTTTTTGAAATGTTTGCAGTGCTATTTTGTACTGCTTATTTTTCAATTGTGCCACACCAAGATTGTAGAGTGAAATTGCCTCGCTATAAATTGCGATTTTTTCATACAAAAAAAGAGCTTCCTCTTTGGAACCACTCGTATAAAGATAATTTGCTTTTGCAATCATATTTTCCAGTTTACTCGGTTCAATAGGCTTTGTGTTATTTTTGTCAAGTTTTTCCTCTATGAAATCCATAGAGACTTTGTTTTCTTCTTTGGATGATTTTAAAACTAGTAGGGCAACAATTAAAGCGACAAGAACAACGGCTGCACCTGCTCCACCGAAAATAATAATTTTTTTTAGTTTTGAATCATCCTCTTCCTGAGATATTTTTTCATTGGAAGAGTCATTATCAAGAGCAGCTGCTTCGTTGTCTTCAATAATAATTATATCTTCTTGCGCCGCCATGACTTCCCTTGTTATGCTTCTGTATTCTCAACTTTTAGTTTAAATATGGATCTAAAGCTTTTGGAAGAGTGATACTTCCATCTTCGTTTTGACAGTTTTCCATGATAGCTACCATTGTTCTGCCAACTGCTAAAGCAGAGCCGTTGAGCGTATGAACGAGCGTATTTTGTTTGCCGTCTTTATAGCGAATTTTTGCACGTCGTGCTTGAAAATCTCTTGTGTTTGAGATAGAGCTAATCTCTCTGTATGTATTTTGACCAGGGAGCCACACTTCGATATCTACCGTTTTAGCAGCACCGAAACCTAAGTCTCCAGTACATAAATTGACCAGACGGTGGGGAAGTTCAAGTGCTGTTAAAATGTCAGATGCACATGCCGTCATTTCGTCAAAAATTTTGTTACTTTCTTCGGGAGTCGAGATTGCTACGAGTTCTACTTTATGAAATTGATGTTGTCGAATCATTCCTCTCGTATCACGTCCTGCAGCACCCGCTTCTTTTCTAAAACAAGAAGTATACCCCGTCATTTTAATCGGTAAATCTTCAGGATTTAGTATCTCATCGGCAAAAAGATTGGTAAGCGGAACTTCGGCAGTAGGGATTAAGAAAAGCTCTTGCCCCTCTATTTTATACAAATCGTCTTCAAATTTCGGAAGCTGACCTGTCCCCTCAAGTGCTGCACGATTGACGATAGAGGGAACACTTACTTCCGTAAATCCTCTTTTTGCATTAAAATTGAGCATAAAATTTATTAGCGCACGTTCAAGTTTCGCACCCATGCCGTTGACTACGCAAAAACGGCTAGTTGCCAATTTCACACCGCGTTCAAAATCTATCCAGCCATTGTTGTCTGCGAGTTCCCAGTGTTCTTTAGGGGTAAAAGTGAAGACTTTAGGAGTAAGTACTTTTTTAATCTCCACATTGTCATTTTCATCCGCACCGTCGGGTACATTATCATCGGGCATATTTGGAATAGACATGGCGATTTTTTCTAGCTCTTCTTGGGATATTCTTTGTATATCAAGCGCTTGAGCAATTTTTATCTTATTTTCATCTACTTTTTGCTTGAGTTCTGTAACATCTTTTTTCTCTCTCATAAGTATTCCAAACTCTTTACTCATGAGGTTCTGGGAAGCTTGAAGTGTTTCAAAATCCACTTTAGCAAGTTTTAAATTTTCATTTTTTTTCTTTAAATCTTCGATAAGCTCTGCATCCACACCCTTACGGATAAGTTTAGCACTCACTGTGTCAAAATCTTTTTGTAATAGTTTTAAATCAATCATAATGGTCCTCAAAAAGTAAGTATTGCGATTATATCAAAATTAGCTAAAGCGATTCCACATGCCAAGAACTCTCAAGGCACAACGATTTAGGTTTTAAACTAAAATATCTTTAGCAATTTGAAACTGGTTGGCTGTCATAAGATGGATTTTTGGGTGGAGTTCTTTGATATCTTCAAAGAGTTTTTTGCTGAGTTCAAATCCAACTTTGTACTCCTCTTCTACCCCTTTTTCGTTTGCAATTCTGAGAGCTTCCAGCCAGCTTTTTGGTACATTAATCCCCGGAACATGTGCGGCTAAAAACTGAGCTGTTCTGAGTTTTGTAATTGGAAAAATACCTAAAATGAGTTCTGCACCACTATTCTCACAGCCGCAGTCCCTATTTGCCGCTTCTTTTAAATCCAAAAGAATCTTTGCATTTTCCACATCGTACACTGGCTGTGTAATAATTCCACATGCCCCGTGTTTCATCTTTTTTTGCATCTTTTTTTGCAAGGTTTTTGGGTTTTTTGAGTATGAATTGACAACAGCAAAAGGGTAGAGCGTTTTTGGTTTTGCACCAAGCGGTTTTCCGGCATAATCAATGCCGCTGTTAAAGCAGGAAATCATATCAAGAAGCAGGGAACTATCCGATTCAAAAACACCTTTGGCATGTGGTTGGTCTGAGATAGTTGCGGGATCACCTGTGAGCGCCAAAATAGCTCTAATATCCACTTCATTTGCACCAAGCAAATCGGATTGTAGAGCTATTCTATTTCTATCTCTCATACTCATCGTGGCAATAACCGGTTTATGAAATCTCTCTTGAAGCATTTTTGCTGCAAAAAGTGCGTTGTATTTGAGTTTTGCCAAAGGATTGTCCGTGGTAGAAAATCCATCTACGAGGTTATGCAAGCCTAAGCTTTCAATTTTATCTACAATAGGAGAAAAAAGGGGAGAATGTGAGGGTGTGGTCTCAAGTGTAATGTATGTGCCATTTTTTAATTTATCTATGAAATTGTCAAACAAAAAAAATCCTAATCCGCTATAATTGCGCCATTATAACAAAGAGAGAAAAAATATATGTTGAAATTAGCAGTTTTTGATTTTGATTCAACACTGATGGACGGCGAGACGATTGATTTTTTTGCCGAGGAACTTGGAATTGGAAAAGAGGTGAGTCGTATTACCGAAGCTGCCATGTCCGGGGAAATTGATTTTTTTGAATCATTACAGCAAAGAGTCGGGCTTTTAAAAGGTCTTGATTATTCAATTGTTGAGAAAATCAGTCATAATCTTCCTTACATGAAAGGGGCAAAAGAGACTATCGCCGAGCTTAAAAAAAGAGGGATGACGGTAGTTTGCTTTAGCGGAGGATTTCGAACAGCTACCACCTACGCCAAAGATATTTTAGGATATGACGCAGATTTTTCCAACGCACTGCATCACAAGGATGGAAAACTTACAGGTCTCGTCGGCGGAGATATGATGTTTAACTTCTCCAAAGGAGATATGTTGGTGCGACTACAAAACATCCTTGGTATCACAAGAAGCCAAACGCTGGTTTGCGGTGATGGAGCAAACGATTTGTCTATGTTTGCACATGCCGACGTCAGAGTGGCTTTTTGTGCTAGAGAGATTTTAAGAAAAGAAGCAAATATTGTTATTGAAACAAAAGATTTGACACAAATATTAGAAAAAATAGAAGGATATTTATGCTAGAAAACACAGTTTGGAGACAGTACCACCAAGAAAATAATTTAAGACAAAAAGTGAGTGAATTTTGCAAAATAGATGCAGATGATATTCTATTAGACGACAAAGAACTTTATGCGGTCGTAAAATCAAAACTTACAAAAAAAGAATTAAAACTTTTTGCAATGGATACCGCAGGCGTGCCTGAAGAGGAAATTAAAACTGAAATGTCTTTGAATGATGAAGAGTTGCAAAATACAAAATTTAAGCTCTACAAGAAGCTAAAACAGGACAAAATGAGGTCAAGTTTTCAAGGCTCTTCTCTTGATACCGAAGATTAATATTTAAAAAAGTTATAGTTATAGTGTGAATCTTTGAGTCATAAAGTATTAATTTTTCCTCTTTAATATAAGATTAATCTATAGTTTATAATAAAGTGTTACAATATCATATTACTATCACAAGGAAATATAATGACAAAAATGAATTCACTTTTATTGGCTGCAATGGTAGCAGGTTCGGTATTCGCAACGTCTGCAACGGCAGATGCTAAAGCGGGTCAGAAATACTATCTCAAAAAATTAAAAGATTGTAAAAAAGACGGTTTAAAAACCGGTGCAAATTTTGCAGCAAAAAATGACCGTGACACATGGGCAGAGCTTAAAGAAAACGGTGAGTTGACGAAAGCTTGGAAAGAAGTTTGTCCAAGCGGTGCTAGCAAAATCGATAAAATGAAACCTGAAGACGTAGTAGATTTATATGATTTCTGTTGGCAATATGCTTCAGACGGTGATGTTCCTTCTTGCGGATGATTTCTCAAAAATAAATTCAAGATACTCTTGAATTTATTTTACCCCTCTATTTTTTAAGCTTCTTTGCAATAAATTTTTCTTTAGTATTATAGAAGCATTAATCTCTAATGTGTTATAAATAGAACAATATGAATTTTTAATAAAAGAGTCGGTAATTTTATGAATAAAAAATCTTTTGAAATTTATGTAGCGATCGGTTCTAGTGCTGGAGGCTTTGAAGCATTGTCGCAATTGGTTACTGTTTTACCCAAAAAAACAGGTTTTTTTTATTTTTTGGCACAACATCATGCCAGAGGTGAAAAAAGTATTTTAGTAGAACTTCTTGGGCGAAAGAGCACTATAGAAGTTGTTCTTGTTACGCTAGAGACGATTTTTAAGCCTGACGTACTGTATGTACTTCCTCCTGAACTCCAAATTAACATTCAAAACGGCAAACCTGTTCCACATGCTGGAGAAGTTGACGCAGCCATAGCTCTTCCCAATGCAGATTTATTATTTCACAAGCTCTCTACTATTAAAAATTCAAAAATTATTGCCGTATTGCTGTCGGGTTCAGGAGCTGACGGTACAGAGGGGATGCGTGCCGTAAAAAAACAGGATGGGATTACGATTGTACAACTTCCCGAAGAATCAATCTTTAGCAGTATGCCAAAAAGTGCTATTCATGCCAAGGTAGTAGATTATATTTTGAATATACGCGATATTGCAATAAAGCTCCAAGAACTAGCCGATGCATTCGCTCAGGGAATATATAACACGCAAGAGACGCCTTTTGAGACTATTGCGAAAATTTTGCACAAAAAAAAATATCTTGATTTGTCCCAATATAAAGAGGAAACAATATTTCGCCGTATACAAAAGCGGATAAATACTTTAAATCTTGCAAATATAGAACAATATGCACAATTGATTCAAGAAGATGAGCGTGAGATAGAACTGCTTCATCAGGAAGTTCTCATTGGAGTGACCCAGTTTTTCCGTGGACTAGAATCGTTTGACGCACTCGCAGAGATAATAAAAAAACAACTGCAGCAGAGAAAAGAAAATAGTGAATTTCGTTTATGGAGTGTTGCTTGTTCAAGCGGTGAAGAAGCTTATTCTTTGGCGATTATCGTCAATGAAATTTCTCAAGCTCTTCATAAAAATTTATATATTAAAATTTTTGCCACCGATATAGATGAGATGTCGTTGGAGAAGGCAAGATTAGGTCAATATTCAACCGATGCTTTGGAAAATATGCCAAATCAGTGGAGGAAAAAGTATTTTATAAAAACGGAATACGGCTACAAGGTTGTAAAAATTTTGCGTGATCAGATAATTTTTGCGCAACATAATTTTTTAAATAATCCCCCTTTTATCAATATTGATTTGATTAGTTGCAGAAATGTATTAATCTATTTAAAATCCTCTGTTCAAAGCGATGTGTTTAGCATTTTTCACTATTCATTAAATAATGATGGACTTCTTTTTTTAGGTTCTTCCGAATCCATTCTTAATAGCTCAGATTTTTTTGTTGCTCTTGATAGTCACCATAGAATTTATCAAAAAAAAGAGCAACATGAACGGGAGAAATTTCCATTACCTTATACTATTCAATCTGCAAAAGCATTTGTAAAATCAGGAGAGCCAAAAATGCGTGAAATTATTAATCCTATAGAGATAGAAAAGCATCTTCAGCAAGATGTATATAATTATTTTAGCAACGGCAGTTTGATTATTGATTGTGATTACAACATTGTATACAAAAAAGGAAATGTCCCCTATTTGAATTTTTCAGAGGGTCTTTTGAGCCTGAATATTTATGACAATCTTGATGAAATTTTATGCAATGACATGAGAATTATAATAAACAAGGTGCTTTCCTCTAATGCGAGAGAGATGAGTAAATTTATTCAACTTGAAGTCCCAAGAGATGAGGAGTTTGTTCAAATAATCGCACAGCCGTTTTATTTAGCAGCTCATAAGCCTATGATTCTTATATATTTTCAAAAGATAAAGCCGCAGGAACTTTTTTTGAATGGCTCAAACTTTCCCGCTTTTAGTGAAAATACGATGGTATCTTCTCTCTCTTCTCAACTCATAGAAGTACGAAAAGATATGCAAAGTATCTCAGACGAGTTAAAATTCTCAAAACAAAATATGGCAATGGTTAATGAAGAACTTCAAGATTCAAATGAAAAATTGCAATCTGCCGTAGAAGAGCTTGAAACCTCTAATGAAGAGCTTCGAGCCTCAAATGAAGAGTTGCAAGTATCTTTTTCTTCAAATAGAGAGCTTCAAAATAAACTTTCACATATTTTAGAATCTTCTTTGGATGGTATTTTAGGTCTTGACATGCAAACTCGCCATACTTTCGTAAACAAAAAAGCAGCCGAGATGCTAGGATATTCGGCAGAATATTTGATTGGCAAAGAAAGCCATAAGTTGTGGCATCATACAAAGCCCGACGGCTCTTATTATCCTGAAGCAGAATGCCCGATTGCCCGTGTATTAAGCAGTGGGGAGAAGGCGAGGGGTGAAGATCTGTTTTGGCGTCAAGACGGAACCTCCTTTGCCGTAGAATTTATTCGTAGCCCTATTATTGAAAATGGGAAAATAACAGGTGCCGTTGTTAATTTTTATGATATCACCGAAAAAAAAGAGCTTGAATCTAAAATTAAAAATGAGCATGAACAGATGCTTACATATCTGGAAATTTCCGGATTGATTATTCTCATTTTGGATATAAACGGGAATATTGTTAATATTAATCAAGCCGGGATAAATCTCATCGGTTTAGACAAGGATGAAATTATTGGCTTGAATATGTTTGATAATTTTATTGATGATACTATCCAGTCTGAGGTCAAGGAGGTTTTTGATTATACGATAACCGATAAAACGAGTTTTAAATCACATCATATCAATAAAATTTTTGATGCAAACAAACAAGAACACCTTATTGCATGGAATAATACGAAATATAAGGATGACGAGGGAAAAGTTATCGGAGTAATTGCTACGGGGAGGGATATAACAAAAGAAGAATATTTAGTAGATGAACTTCAAAAAGTCAATCTCAAATATGAACAAACGTTTAAAGCCGCTCAAATCGGAATCGCCCATGTTGCACCGGACGGCTCTTGGCTAGACGTAAACGAGTATTTATGCAGATTGGTAGGATATACGAAAGAGGAACTTTTAAAACTGAAGTTTCAAGATATTACACATGCCGAAGATTTGGATGCGGATTTAGGATATGTAAGCCAGCTTCTTGAGGGTAAAAGAGATAACTACCATATGGAAAAACGGTATATCCGCAAAAATAAAAATATAGTTTGGGTGCATCTTTCTGTTGTTTTACTCAGAGATAGTTTCAATCAACCCCTTTATTTTATCTCTATAATTCAAGATATTTCACAAGTGAAACTCTTGATGCTTGAGCTGGAATCAAAGAAAAATGAACTGGGAAATATTATCCGTTTTGCTCCTAACCCTATTATGCTTCACTCGGAAGACGGAGCTATTTTGATGGTAAACGAAGCCTTTAGTCAGATAACGGGTTATACACTCAAAGAGCTCTCAACGACCGAACAATGGAGACAAAAGACAAAGGGTATTAAAAAAAATATGGATGTTTTAGAGATAGACAAATTCTTTGAAGATAATATCCGTGTTAATATGGGTGAAGTGACAATCACTACAAAAAATAATCAAAAATTAGTTTGGATAGTCTCTTTGGCACCCTTGGGAAATGTTTATAATGGAAAAAGAGTCATGATCTATTCGGCTATGGATATTACTCAGATGCATGAAAATGAAGAGCTAATGCTCGCACAGTCCCGCCAAGCCGCAATGGGAGATATGATTGGGATGATTGCACACCAATGGAGGCAACCTTTGAGCATTATTGCCATGGTTGCGAATAATCTCAAAGCTAGTTTGGAGCTTGAAGAAGAGATATCATCATCGGAGATTGATAAACTTACCGGTATTTTAACTGAACAAACACAGTATTTGAGCCATACAATTGATGATTTTAGAACATTTTTCAAGCCTGAAAAACAAAAAGAAAAAATAATTTTATGTAAGATTTATGAAAAACTAGGCAATATGATTGAAACATTGTTGGAAAACAATAAAATCAATCTTCATTTTGTCAATGAATGTGAGGTGGTGCTTTATACGTATCCGAATGAGCTTATCCAAGTGATGATAAATCTCATCAATAATGCAAAAGATGCCATTATAGAACGTGACGTGCAAGATGGAAAAATTGAGATTACTACTACGTTTACGGTAGATTTGCTGAGTATTGTCGTGAGTGATAATGCTGGTGGCATTGATGAGTCCATTATAGATAAATTGGGGGAGCCTTATGTTACGACTAAGAGTGCAAACGGTACCGGTTTGGGAATTTATATGTCGTTAATTATTTTGCAAAAACATTTTGAAGGGCATCTTACGTGGAAAAATTGCAATAGAGGCAGTTGCTTTACAATTGAATTGCCGCTTAAAAATTTAGAGGAAGAAGCATGAATTCTTTAAAAAAGCTAAAACAGCTTTGTTCTCATTTAAGTGTTTTGTATGTAGAAGATGACCCACACTTGCGGGATTTGTTGTCGTCATATCTTCAAAAGTTTTTTTTAGAGGTGGTTACCGCAGAGGATGGACAATCAGGTCTTCTTGCATTTAGGAAAAAATCCTTTGATTTAGTGATAACTGATATACAAATGCCCCATATGAACGGTATTGAGATGATAGAAGCAATAAAAGCTGAGGTGCCTGATCAGGAAATTATCATTTTAACTGCATTTTCCGAATCTTCTTTTTTTATGGATGCTATAAGACTTGACGTAAGCGGATATCTCATCAAGCCAGTAGATTTTGAAAATATGAATCGTACTGTTTTACGTATCGGCAAAAAAATAATAGCGATGCAGGAAAATAAGCGATATAAACAAGATTTGGAAAAATTGGTTCAAGAAGAACTTGCAAAAAATAGGATACTTGAAGATGAGAAAATTTTCAATTATGAGCAAACACTTATAGCTCTTGTGCAAATGATTGAAAAAAGGGATACTTATACGGGCGGGCATTCCGAGCGTGTCGCGCATTATTGCAAGCTCATTGCTCAAGCCATGGGATTCTTGCCTGAGGAAGCGAACTTTATTTATAGAGCAGGAATTTTACACGATATCGGAAAAATTGTCACACCCGATGCAATCTTACTTAAGCCCGGAAAACTCGAAGAGAATGAATACAAGCTTATTCAAGAACATGTAACAGCCGGAAGGAAAATGTTAGAAAAAATTCCAATGTATAAGGAATTGGCTTTAATTGTGGGTGCACACCATGAAAGATATGATGGGCAAGGATATCCTAATGGCTTGAAGGGAGATGCTATCCCATTTTTATCTCGGATTATGATAGTTGCAGATGCTTTTGATGCCATGACTACCAACCGTATATATAAGCCTCGCCTTAATCATTTAGATGCATTAGAAGAAATTCGTACCAACAGCGGAAAACAGTTTGATCCCCGGATAGTTGCATATGCTCTTGAAGCTTTACGTAATATTGAGATTAATACAAGTAATACGCAAATGCCAAACGGTGAAATTGAGCAAGAGCGTTTTGCGTATTTTTATAGAGACCAAGTGACAGGACTTTATAACCAAGCATATTTAGATTTAATTCTTACTCAAAATGCAAATTCAAAAGTTTATAAATCCCTTCATTTTATGAGTATTCATAATTTTGGGGCTTTTAACCAGTGCTATGGATGGAATGAAGGGGATGTATTACTCAAATCTATCGGTGCTTATCTTATGAAAAAGTATGGGACTTCTTTGATTTTTCGTTTTCAAGGAGATGATTTTATTGTGCTTTATTATGAAAATATGAATATTGACATCCTTGGAATGGAAAATTTTTTGGCACTGAGCGAGAAAAAACTTTTTGTTAGTGTAGAGATATTTGATATTCAAGAAAAACAAATATATTCTCTCTTAGAATTTGAAAAGCTTATAGTTACTTCTTCACTACAATTAAAGTAAGCGAGTACATTTATTTTACAATAATCTGCAAAGAAACTCTTCTGGACTTTCTTTTATCTTCCTTTGTATCCGTAACAATTTTTTTGGAGTAGCTAAAACCGCTCCCCCGCAGTACTTTTGTGAGCCATTGTTGTGTGGATTTATTCTGCGAAGTAAATATATGGCTGATTACGGAATAAGCGCGGTTCATAGAAAGTTTTTCATTTTTGAGATATCTTTGCGTAAAATTTGTTGCTTCCCACTCGCTTGAAGTGTGCCCATTGACCTCTAGGGCATGGATAGAGCTTTGATGTTTTTCCAAAAAAGGGAGAAGTTTTTTGGAAAAATTATCTAAAAATATTTTTTGCGCTACGGTGAGCTCATATTTTGCTATCTCAAAATAGAGTGATTGGTCTAACAACTCTATACTTAAATCTTTTGAAATTAGGAGTTGGTTTGCTGCTATCTCTTCTTTGAAGAGCTTGATGAGTGTATCATAAAAATTTACGTTGTTGAGAGCCGGCATATTTGCGCTAGAGGATATCTGAGAAAGAGTTGCATCAGGATTGAGCTTCACTATCCACATATTAGATTCCTCAGAGTGCTCATCCGTGTGTATTCCTGCTGCGGCTGCTTGTGAATTATGGAGGATTGTTAGAGCGTTGAACATATCATAGTTTAGCCCTCCATACTGTTTTTGTATACGTAAATGAAGATTCTCATCTAGTATCATTACTAAGCCGTCTGTGTTTGAGCCTTTTTTGGTATATCCCACGGCGATAATTTTTCCATCGGAGTACTCTTTGATATCTTTGAGTACGCTTGAGTCGGGTGTAGAAATTTTTTTATCAAGAATAATATTTTGCTGCAAATCAAATTTAACAAGCTGAATCTGCTCTTTATTTGTTTTGTCTTTAAAAGAGAGAGAAATTAAAAAATGTTTATCTCTGAGTTTGATAATTTTGTGAGGAGTGAAGGATTTTTCGGTATTATAATTCTTGAGCCAAATTTTATTTCCCTCTTCCGTTATCCTCATTAAAGTGACATTTTGGTGAGCATTATGAGAAGTAGTGCCAAGAACAATAATAGAGCCATCATCCGCTTCTACTGCATCAATGCCTCTTTCATCATCTCCTGTGCCAAATTTTTTACTCCATAGTTTTGTTCCGTCTTGTGAAAATCTTGCAAGGTAAATATCATTGAGCCCTAAGCCTGTCTCAAATAAATCGTCTTTATTTGATCGAGTCGTTGTGGATGAGCCTACTGCCAAAACGCCCCCATCTTTGAGTGCAATAAGACTATGCATCGTATCAGAATTTTGTGTGCCAAAGATTTTAGTAAAAAGAGTTTCACCTTGGGAGTTGAGTTTATAGACTACAAAAGAGCCATCCAGTGTTGACCCACCCACGAAATATCCGTTTGAAGGTGTTCTGACAAGCGCTACGGCTTTGTTGAATTGGGGAAGGTTTTGTGCTTTAGAGAGTCTAATATTAGCCGTGCTGTCAACTTTGACTAAGTGTGCTTGTATCCCCTGAGGACTTGATAGACTGGCAAGATAATCGAACCCGCTTGTATAAGTTTCGTCTGCATTGTGTGTAGACGTTTTGTAATCTTGTGAAAAACCGACTGCACTGATTTGCCTCTCGTAGTCCTCGGTAATATCAAAAAGAGCTGCATCAAAAGGTTTGTGAATAATTACGGAAAAATCAGACTGTTTTGCGTAAATAAAAGTTGTAAGCAAGAAAAGAGAAATGAATATAAAGTGCATTGGACTACTTTTTACACAATATACAGCAAAAAATATTCCTACTTTTTTAGATGGAAGTTAGTGGAAAATTTTAAAAGGAGAAGGTGGTTGTATATTTCAAAACATGCACATCTCAGTAATTAAGCCTATGAATTCCGCTAGTTGTATTGGAAAACTGGTGAAATAGAATAGTTTATTTTTGAATTAATCTTGAATTATGAATGTATATATGCTATCATTTGCTATGAAAATAGTAATAGATACGAGCGTATGGATTTCAGCACTCATCACAAAAGATAGCAAAGCAAGAGAGCTTTTAAGGTTAGTTTTTTATGCAAAGCTCTATCCTCAAATGAGCGAAGCTCTCTTTAGAGAGTATGAGGATGTTATGAAAAGAAAAAAGATTCAGAACTTAACACCTTTGAGTTCACTTGAACAGAACGAACTCTTTGAAGCTTACCTATCAACTTGTAAATGGAATGAAATCTACTATATGTGGAGACCTAATTTAAAAGATGAAAATGATAATTTTGTCGTAGAATTAGCAGTTGCCAGCGGAGCAGAGGCAATCATAACCTACAATATTAAAGACTTTAAAAATGCAGAGTTAATCTTTAATCATAAAATTATTTCACCAGAAGATTTCATAAAGGAGATGTTATGAGTACAATTACACTAAGAATACCAGATTCTAAACACGAAAGATTAAAACAATATGCTAAAGAGCAAGGAGTGAGTTTAAATAAGCTCTTCGATGAATTCGCAACAGTTGCATTAGCACAGTTTGATATGAAGACTAGATTTGAACTAAAAGCAGCGAAAGGTAATATTGAAACAGGATTGCAAATCTTAGATAAGCTAGATAGAGAATTGTAATTTATATTTCAGCTATTATGACAGGAAGTTGCGAGTAATTTTCTAAGAGGCTAACTTGAAGAAGTCCCCGTTATAAGGGGACTAAGAAAACTATCTTAAATTCTCAAATGGGGCTGTTACTACTGTTGTTCTTGTTACAGTATAAGGAACCAATGCTGCTGCGCGAGCTCTTTTGATTACTATTGTAATCATATCTTGGTGACGTTTACAGTTACCTGTTAAACGACGAGGCATAATTTTATATCTTTCAGAAAGGGAGAAACGCAATGCACCCACTTCTTTGTAATCCATAAAATCAACTTTAGATTCACAATATTTGCAAAATCTTTTTTTGTATTTTCTTTTTTCTGACATGTTATTACCTTCTATTATCTATTTCTAAAATGGAATTTCATCTTCATCGATGTCAATTACAGGAACAGAGTTACTACTTGGCATCTCACGACTAGGTGACTTCATTTGTTTATAACTTTGTTGAGGCTCTTGTTCATAACTTGAGCGTTGAGGCTGCTGATAACTTTGCGCACGACCCTGCTGTGGCGCGTAACTCATCTCTTCTTGTTCCATATCATTATTTGATGGATGGCTTATTTGAGCTTGATTATCACCTTTTGAATCTAACATTTGCATTGTATCAACAGCTACAGAGTGCTTTGAACGCTTTTGCCCGTTTTGGTCTACCCACTGATCAAAATTGAGTCTTCCTTCTACGAGAATTTTACTTCCCTTACGAAGGTATTGGTTGGCAACTTCTGCACTTCTTCCAAAGAATGTGATATCTACAAAACACACTTCTTCTTTTTTTTCACCGTTAACAGTGAATTTGCGACTAGTAGCGATACTAGTTTTAGCTATACCTAAGCCGCCTTGAGAGTATCTAAGTTCGATATCGCGTGTTAAGTTTCCAACCAAAATAACTTTATTAAACATGAGTTTTCCTTAATTGTTTTGTTGAGAGTTTACTCAGCTTCTACTTCTGCGTCATCAACCGGAATTTCTTCAATCGCTATCGGAGCTTCTTCAGCTGGAGTGGATGTTGGTTTTTGAGCTTTTTCTACTAATTTATTCCATGCCGCTATTTCACGATTTGTATCGTATTTGATAGTAACAAAGCGGAGAATATCTTCATTAATACGGAAACGTCTTTCGATTTCAGAAATTTCTGACGGAGCAATTGAATAATAGATTACATGGTAATAACCACGCTCATTTTTATTAATCGGATACGCTAATTTTCTTGTACCCATTGCATTTGTTGTAGCTATTATGCCACCTCTTGAAGTGATCTCTTCTTCAATAGCTTGAATGCTAACGAGTGTCTCTTCTGTTGTAAGTGTCGGTTTTACGATTACAAGGTTTTCGTAATGTCTCATAGAGTATTATCTCCTTTTGGTATCTGCCGCTATGGCATTGTTTCCCTTTCGGATATTTATATATCATTTTATTGTAATGATACAAAGAGAAAGGAACGCGGAATTTTACCTTTATTTTACTTAAAAAAAGCATATATTCTTATCTTGATGTTATTTTAATTTATTTAAATGACAATTTGTAATGAAATAGTATTTTTTTTATTTTTAGGATATAGTTACAAAAATTTGGAGATTTGAGTTTGATGACAAAAAGAAAAAAGAAAAATACACCTCCGGGAAATAAAGTATTAATATATATTGCGTGGAGTTTAGCGCTGATTGCTGTTATTTTAAGCTGCGTAGTCGCAGGATATTATTTTGGCTATGAAAATGCAAAAGAAGATATGCTAAAAAAAGAGAAACTAGAAAAACAAAAAAGTATTACAGCCTCTGTAAAACTTGAAAAAGTAGATCTAAAAAAAAGTGACGAGGAAGTAAAAAAAAG
>DZBD01000037.1 GCA_022729795.1 Sulfuricurvum sp.
AAGGTAATAATAAGGTTATCTCTTTTTCTTATTATTCTTCCTAAATTACCTTAGGAGATAGACCGTGAATAGAATTAAACTATCAGTTATTACTGTTGCTTTTACAGCCGTAATGGCATTGAGTGGGTGTGGCGGGAGTGATTCAAGTACTCCGATATTACCGGATGAGCAAAATACGACTACAGCAAAAGCTTTATCGCTTTCAATCTTTCATGTAAATGATACACACTCACATTTAGACAGTGAGTCTTACTCATTTACTATAAACGGAGTTGCAACAACAGCTGAAATTGGTGGATATCCGAGAGTTGTAACAAAAATCAAAGAGTTACAAGCTTCCAAAACGAACACGCTCACATTAAATGCCGGCGATACTTTCCAAGGGACACTTTATTATTCACTGTTTAAAGGCAAAGCAGATAGCGACATGCTCAATATGGTTTCTTGGGATGCTTTAGAACTTGGAAATCATGAATTTGATGACGGCGATGCTGCTTTAGCTACGTATTTAGGTGATTTAAACCTCAAAACGATTTTAGCTGCAAACGTTGAGGCAAAGGCTGGAAGTGTACTTGCAGGAAAATGGGCTCCTTATTTTGTAAAAGAGTTTAACGGAGAAAAAGTCGGTGTCGTAGGTATTGACATTAAACAAAAAACAGAAGTATCTTCAAGCCCAAGTAGTGACATAACTTTCTTCAATGAAATAGAAACTGCTCAAAAATACATCAATGAACTTAAAGCAAAGGGTGTAAATAAAATTGTACTTTTAACACATGTCGGTTTAGACAACGACAAACAATATGTGAGTCAATTAAGTGGTGTAGATATCGTAATCGGTGGTGATTCACATTCACTAATGGGTGATTTTAGTGCTGTCGGCGTGCAAGCTAATGATACGGCATACCCTTTTGTAACAACAAATAAAGACGGTGAAAAAGTTTGTATCGGTCATGCTTGGCAATATGCGTATGCCGTTGGAGCAATGGATGTGGCATTTAGTGCAAACGGTGTAGTTGAGAGTTGTGCAGGTGATGCTACTTTACTTTTAGGCAATAAATTTATACAAAATAAAGTTGAACTCAATACAGCAAGTCCAGAATATTCTGCAATTTTGAATGTGGTAAATACTCACTCAAACTTAGCGATAGTAGCAAAAGATAGTGCAGCTGAGACAAAATTGGCATCATACAGAGACCAAGTAGATGCACAAAAAAATGTAGTTATCGGTGAAGCAAGCGAGCGTTTAGGGCATGCTAGAATTCCAGGAACTACTGACAGTGTAAACATTCTCCCGCTTGGAAGCGACATTGCACCTATCGTTGCAAAGTCTTTTTATGATTTAAGTTTACGTTCTGATGCGTGTATTCAAAATGCAGGTGGCGTAAGAATTTCCATTAATGAAGGCAATGTTACGATGGGTACGGCGTATACGCTTCTTCCGTTTGCAAACACTCTTTTTGAAATAGATATGTACGGCAACGAAATCAAGCAGGTTCTTGAAGATGCACTTACAAACTACCTTGATAACGGCGGTTCTACAGGTTCATTTCCTTATGCGTACGGTTTAAAATACGACGTAAATACAAAAGCGGCCGCAAATAATAGAATCTCTAATCTTGAAATAAAAAATAGAACAACGGGTACATGGTCAGAAATTCAAGATAATACAATGTATGTTATCGTAACAAACAACTACACAGGCGGCGGTAAAGACGGTTATGTAACATTCAAAACTGTTCAAGATGAAAGAGGAACGGGTGTTGATACATACTTGGATTATGCACTAAGCTTTGTAAGATATATGGAAAATCTTACAAAAGAGGGTAAAAAACTTGAGAAACTACCGGCTGATGATCACTGTATTAAAAGTTTTGATAAAGTGCTTACAAAGGTGGGCTCATATAATACTACGTTAGAAGCAGGAAGTGAAATCGTTGCGTACGATGCAACTACAAAACAAGCATATGCAACGAACGGTGCCAAAAACCAGATTGATGTTATCAGTCTTGCAGATGTTAAAGCTCCGGTGTTAGTCAAATCAATCGACTTAAGCCCATATGGAACAGGTGTAAACTCGGTAGCTGTTAAAGGCGGTAAATTAGCCGTTGCAGTTGAAGTCAAAACAAACGACCTTTTGGAAAACTTTGTTACTTTTAATAACTGGAATGCAGCGAGTGATGCAAGTAATAAAAATTGGGCTCCTGCTTCTTATAAAGGAAAACCTTACGCTTATATAAACGGCTATGGTGGAGATGTAGCTTCAGATGATTGGTTGATTTCTGAACCTATAGATTTCAATGGTTCACAAGTGCTCTCTTTTGAAACAGCTACAAAATTCACTGGCTCAATACTAGAGATTAAAATTTCAACAGATTATGATGGTACAAATTTAGCAACAGCAACTTGGACAAACTTGAGTGCTAATCTCTCTACTGGAGATTACGTGTTTGTTAATTCTGGAGATATTGATTTAAGTGCTTACAAAACAACAGGATATATAGCATTTCACTATACTTCAACAGGCACTAAAACAGGTGAAGCTTCTGCATGGGAAGTTGCAAATCTTAGACTTACAAATATGAAAGCAGATACGCATGATAAAGGTAAAGTTGTAATTTTTGATGCGAATGGAAACTATGAGCAAAATGTAACGGTTGGACATCTTCCTGATATGGTAACATTTAACGAAGACGGTACAAAAATAATCGTGGCAAACGAAGGCGAGCCAAACGGTCTTTATAACAGTGACCCAATGGGTTCTGTTGGTGTTATTGAACTCAATGGCACTGCTACAGCATATACAGATATCAATTTCTTGTATGCAACACTCAAAGATGCAAATGATACTACGCCTGTAAGACTCGGCGCTACTCCGAGTAACCATAAAGCGCTAGATATAGAGCCAGAATATATCACGGTAAACGGTAATTATGCTTACGTAACGCTCCAAGAGAACAATGCTTTAGCAAAAGTAAATTTAACTACAAAAGCCTTAGAACTTGTAAAATCTTTTGGTGCAAAAAGCTGGGAAGCCGGTTCTAATAATACAATTGATATTGAAGAAGAGGGAAATATTTCTATGAAATCTTACCCAAGTTTATTTGGCCTTTATATGCCGGATTCAATCGCTTCATACGATGTAAACGGTACAGCTTTTCTTGTAACTGCAAATGAGGGTGACGGAAGAGAATATCCTGTGGAAAATATCGTTGATGGACCAAAGACAGGTAAGATTTTAACAGATGATGCAAAAATCTCCAAGTTAAAACTTGATAGCACAATCGCTTCAGCATATGCAAATGATAATGACCTCAAAGTTACTATCGATATGGGTGACACGGATAAAGATGGCGACTATGACAAACTTTATACTTACGGTGCAAGAAGTTTTTCTATTTGGGATGCAAACGGTGTTTTAGTATGGGACAGCGGCGATGCTATAGAGAAAAAAGTTGCTGAACTTCAGCCATTGCTTTTTAACCAAGATGAGGGTAAAATGGATGGCAGAAGCGGCAATAAAGGTGCTGAACCTGAAGCATTAGCTGTTGGTGTGATTAATGGCAAAACATATGCATTCGTAGGTCTTGAGAGACAAAATGCAATTTTGGTTTATAACATTACAGATCCAAAAGCTCCAGTGTTTGAAGAGTACTATATCACTGAAGAAGATGGTGATATTTCTGCTGAGGGTATGAAATTTGTACCTGCGAGCGAGTCTTCAAACGGAAAAAACTTGCTTTTAGTTGCATATGAAGTAAGCGGTTCTACTGCAGTTTACGTAATAAATAAATAGTAATTTTATTTTGAAATGTTGAGGGCTATTGCAAATGAATGCAATAGCCCTTTTTTTTATGTTTATACTAAAAGGAAAAAAATGAGTTTTTTAACTAGAAGAGAATTTATAAAAATATCGGCACTTAGCGCAGGTTTGTTGGTGATTTCTACAGGTCTTAGCGGCTGCGGAGAAGAAGATATTAAAGATGTATTGTCAGATGCGGCAAATGTGAGTTTTAATCACGGTATCGCCTCCGGTGACCCGCTTGCCGATAAGGTTATTATCTGGACACGTGTTACAACAACGGCAGCAAGTGTGGATGTAAATTATGAGGTAGCAACAGATGCTAAATTTACAACTATTATACATAACGGTACCGTAGTAGCAAGTGCAGCACACGATTATACTGTAAAGATTGACGTACAAAATCTCGATGCAGGGACATTTTACTATTATCGCTTTAAGAGCAACGGTGTAACATCACTTACAGGAAAGATGAAAACACTCCCAACTGGTGACGTCTCGCAAGTAAAAATGGTCATATTTTCATGTGCAAACTATCCAAACGGATTTTTTAATGCTTACACTGAAGCGTCAAAAATCGAAGATTTGGATGTAACGCTTCATTTGGGTGATTATATCTACGAGTACGGCATGTATGAAAATGATGATTTCACGGCAAAAGTTCCAGCGTATGCAACATCAAATGCAGTCGCTATGGGACGTGTTCTCCCATCTGATAACAACACAGAGTGTTTATTACTTGCAGACTACAGAAAAAGATACGCTACATATCACCTCGACAGTGGACTCCAAGCAATCCACGCAGCATGCCCGATGATAGTTGTATGGGATGACCATGAGATAGCCAATGACACTTACGAATCAGGGGCACAAAATCATGATGAGAGTGAGGGCTCTTTTAGCGATAGAGTTTCAGCTGCTCTTCAAGCCTATTTTGAATGGCTCCCAATTCGCCCAGTTGATAACAAAAAAGAGATATATAGAACATTTAACTTTGGAGACCTTCTCTCTTTAAATATGCTTGAGACGAGAGTCTTTGGAAGAGATATACAACTGAGTTATGCAAATTATTTCCAAGCTGATGGTTCATTTTTGCAAGATAAATACTTTGCAGACTTTACAGACTCATCCAGAACGATGCTTGGAAGCGAGCAATTAACATGGTTACAAGGTCAATTTGCAGCTTCAACTGCAACATGGCAAGTTCTAGGACAACAAGTTGTTATGGGGAGAATGAACCTTCCATCAGAGCTTTTAATTGGAATCTCTCAACTTGATTATGTAAGTGATGAGCAAAGAGGTGCACTCCTTTTACAAATCAATACCTCTTTAAGCGAGCTCGCTACTATCAAATACAGAATTCTTGTAGGCGATCCTTCTGTTACGGATGCTGAAAAAGCAAGAGTGCAAACAGAGCTTCCTTACAACCTTGATGCTTGGGATGGGTATTTTGTGGAGCGTGAGACAATTTTTGGGACTGCAAAAGCGTATGGCAAAAATCTTGTTGTTCTCTCAGGTGATACGCACAATGCATGGGCAAATAACCTCAAAGATATGAGCGGCAATAGTGTCGGCGTAGAGTTTGCTACGACTTCGGTGACTTCTCCTGGCATGGAGGAGTATTTAGGTATTGCTTCACTTGAGCAGTCTACGCAGCTTGAGGGCGCAATTCAACTTCTAGTGAATGACTTACAATACTGTAATTTGATGGATAGAGGATTTGCTGAGGTAATCTTTACAAAAGACGAAGCGGTTTCAAATTGGCATTATGTAACAAATTATGATAGCCCAACTTACACGATGAATAGTTCAAGAAAATATTCCACAAAGACAACAACAGGTACAAATACGCTCGAAATGATAGTAGGAACAGCTATATAATTAGTTTAAATTATTGGCATGTGGAAATATTTCCACATGCCAAGACGGCATGTGGAAATATCCCCTTTTCTTTTTCTCATTTATTTAAAAAACATAAGTTATAATAAGCCAATTTACTTCCAAAGGAAAAATAATGAGAAAAATAATCACAGTGATATTGCTGGGTGCTATAGTATTTTTGAATTCAGGATGTGTTAGTACAAAAACACATGAAGCAGCACTTGAAGAACTAGGAAAAACTCGTGATTCATTAAATTTTGCACAGACAAAGATAGAAGAGCAATCTGCGCAAATTCAGAATAATCAAGAAGAAATTGCACGTACCAATAATGAGTTGATGGAACTTGATGTAAAAAAGCTAGCCCTCCAAGAAAAATTTTATGATGCCCAAAATCTTTTAGCTGCTTCACAGCTTCAATTGCAAAAATCTAAGGCAAGGCTTGAGACTATGCGTCAGATTGAAGCAGAAACTAAAAAAAGAAATGAAATTTATGCCCGTTTTGTTCAAGAACTTCAAAAAATGATTGACGGAGGACAACTTACGGTGAGCATCGAAGCGGGGAGAATAGTTATTAATTTACCTGAAAATGTTCTATTTAGCAGCGGGAGCGCAGTAATTAATGCTAATGGTAAAATAGCTTTGAGACAAATAGCAGATGTGCTTAAAGAATTTAATGATCGTCGATTTCAGATTGAAGGGCATACCGATAATGTGCCTATTAAAAGTGCCAATTATCCAAGTAACTGGGAGCTCTCAGTTGCACGTTCACTGAGTGTTCTTCATTTAATGATTGAAGAGGGAGTAGAAGCCGTAAATGTTTCAGCAGCCGGTTTTGGCGAATACCATCCTCGTGCGGATAATGAAACTCCCGAGGGCAAAGCACTGAACCGACGCATCGAAATTATTATGCAGCCAAATCTAGATATTCTCTCGAGCGAACTGCCTAAACTTGCACAGTAAACAATAGATTAAGAGGAAATTTTTTGACATATTTTAATAAAATGTAATCTAATAAAAATGTAGACTTGGTATAATACGTCATAGTGAAAAATTATCGTTCAAAAGGAATAAAATGTCGTTAAAAGTTGCAATCAACGGTACAGGTAGAATAGGTATAATAGTGGCTAAGATAGTAATGGCTAGAGATGATATGGAGCTGGTAGCTGTAAATAGTACTACAAAGCCTGATATGCTTGCATATCTTTTGAAGTATGACTCTATTCATAAAGGGATAGATGCAAAAGTTATTGATAATAATTCAATTGAGATTGCCGGAAAAGCTGTAGCACTTTTTAGTCACAGAGATCCTGCTCTAATAGATTTCGGTAAATGCGGTGCCGAGGTTATTATTGAGTGTACAGGTGCTTTTTTAACAACAGAAAAATGTGAAGCATACTTAAGAGACGGTGTAAAAAAAGTTGTAATGAGCGCACCGGCAAAAGATGAAACTCCAACATATGTACTTAATATTAATACGGCTGAGTATAAAGGCGAGGCGATTATTTCTAATGCTAGCTGTACTACGAACTGCCTTGCTCCGATTTGTAAAGTACTTGATGAAGCGTTTGGTATTAAAAACGGTTTAATGACAACAATCCATTCTTATACAAATGACCAAAATATCTTGGATGTCAAGCATGCTTCAGATTTTAGAAGAGCAAGAGCAGCAGCTATCAATATGATTCCTACAACAACGGGTGCTGCAAAAGCTATCGGCAAAGTAATGCCAAGTCTTTTAGGTAAACTTAACGGCTACGCAATGCGTGTTCCGACTGCTGATGTTTCTGTGGTGGATTTAACGGTAAATCTTGCACAAAACGTTACAAAAGAACAGGTAAATGAAGCGATGCTGAATGCTTCTAAAGGTTCATTCAAAGGGCTGCTTGAAGTGGATACGGATCAAAGAGTTTCAAGCGACTTTATTGGAAGTACTTACAGCGCTACTTTTGTACCTGATATGACAAGTGTTGTTGATGGGAACACTGTAAAAGTTCTTGCTTGGTACGATAACGAATGGGGATACAGCAGCCGTCTTGTAGATATGGTTGCTTTTATAGGAACAAAATAAATTCTAAACGTGCGTAAAATTTCTTTTGCGTACGTTATTTATTTCTTTTTTGTGAGATTTTTCTGACTTACATCTACTACAAAATAATCATAAAGAAAGTTAACACCGATAAGAGCCTTGTATGAAAAGTTACTACGATTCGTAAGAGTTACTTTTATTGTTTGAGAAATATTTCCAAGAGTAATATTTAATTGAATTACAGGTCTGCGTTGTGATGCTCTGTGATGCTGTTTTATATCGACATAGTCTATAATCTTGTGTTTTTGTAATTTGCCTTCAAGTAGAAATGTAGCCCATTTTTTGCCATTTTCATTGATAATTTGCAGATTTTCGGCATGCAAAGATGTCGTACTTGCACCCGTGTCAATTTTAGCTTCTAAATGTATATTTCCCGGATTGATAACTACCTCTTCGCTGGTGCCTATGATTTGTTTAGCTTTAATATATGTGTTATCACCGTTTTTGTTTATGTGTACAAAAGTTTTCTCTGATGCATAAATATTGCTTGTAAAACATACATAAAAAAAGAGAAAAAGAAGAGGTAATTTTTTTTGTGAGCGATTCAAAATCATAGTCCTTGGCTTTTAAAATAAAGGCGGCATTATAGCACCAATATGAAAATAATAGATAACCGTAAAGCATTTTTAAAGACACTGTAAGATACAATTCGCGGATTTTATATATAAGGTGCATCATGGCTAATAAACGCGTATTGGTTAAGTTTTCAGGTGAAGCTCTTGCCGGTGAGGCAGGTCATGGAATTGACACAAAGATTTTAAATTATATTTCGCAAGAGATTAAGTCTTTAGTAGATGCCGGAATAGAAGTAGGTATAGTTATCGGCGGAGGCAATATTATCCGCGGCGTAACTGCTGCAAAAGATGGCATTATTAGAAGAACTTCCGGTGATTATATGGGAATGCTAGCCACTGTAATTAATGCTATTGCTATGCAAGAGGCATGTGAACATGTAGGCTTGCAAGTTCGTGTTCAATCGGCTATTAAAATGGAACAGATTGCTGAACCTTACATTAATCGTCGGGCTGTTCGTCACTTAGAAAAAGGTCGAGTTGTTATTTTTGCCGCGGGTACAGGTAATCCGTTTTTTACTACAGATACGGCTGCTACACTAAGAGCTGTTGAAATTGGTGCGGAGGTTATTATAAAAGCTACTAAAGTAGATGGAGTATATGACAAAGACCCCATGAAATTTAGTGATGCAGTTAAATTGCCAGAACTGACATATGAACAAGCTTTAAGTGATCATATAAACGTAATGGACGATACCTCCATTGCGTTGGCAAAAGACAATTCACTTCCAATTTTGGTATGTGATATGTTTAAAAAAGGTAATCTTTTGGATATTATTTTGCATGGTAATATGCAAAACTGTTCAATCGTAAAAAATGAAGGATAAATAATGAGAGTTGAAGAATTAACCGCAAAAATATTAGATAAAAACCCAAATATGGATCGTTACATGTTAGCATTAGCTGTAGCAAAAAGATGTGATGAGCTTTTAAACGGAGCAACAAGTAAATTAAATATTGACCCAAAAAGTGTTAAAGCAGCTGATTTGGCTTTAATGGAAATTGCTGAGGGTCTTGTAGTATTCAAAGGCTTCACTAACGCAGGGGAATAGTCCTTTGCCACTGAGTCAAGTAGATATTGAAAAAGTCAAGCATCTGCATGATGTTGACTCAGCTTCAAAATACCTTTTTTCGCAAATAGCACCGAGTGATCTTCTCCAAGAGGCTTTAGTGTATTCTACAGAGGCTCATAAGCACCAATTTAGAAAGAGTGGTGAGCCTTATCTTATTCATCCAATTTTGGTAGCAAGTGTCGTAGCTTCTATAACAGATAATGAATCTATGACAATTGCAGCTCTTTTACATGATGTTGTGGAAGACACAGATACCTCTATAGGAGATATTTATAAAATATTTGGAAAAGATGTTGCGCATTTGGTTGAGGGTCTTACAAAAATAGATACTATCAGAGATGCAGAACTTGTTCCCTCTAGTTCCGATGAAAAACTCGTTGTATCTGCGCTCTCTTTTAGAAAGATGCTTTTAGCAAGTATTGAAGATGTGCGAGTTTTGGTTGTAAAGCTTTGTGATAGACTTCACAATATGCTAACTTTAGATGCACTTCCTCTCCATAAACAACAGCGAATAGCGGAAGAAACTCTTGTTGTGTATGCACCGATAGCTCATCGTCTGGGTATCTCTTTTTTAAAAAATATATTAGAAGATTTAAGTTTCTCATATCTTTTTAAAGAAGAAAAACATCATATTGATAACTACTTAGATAGTAATTATCATGCAATTGAGATGAAGTTAAATGATTTTAAGCAGTCAATATATAGGCTTCTTATAACGAATGGCTTTCATGAAGATGATTTTGAGATTTTGAGTCGCGTTAAACATGATTATTCGATTTATTTAAAAATGCAGAGAAAGGGAGTTAGTATTGATGAGGTGCTTGACCTTTTAGCGGTTCGAATTTTAACAAAAGATGCTGTTAAATGCTACAATGTTTTGGGCTTGATTCACCTTCATTTCCAGCCACTATCATCTCGTTTTAAAGATTATATTGCAGTTCCTAAGGATAACGGTTACCAAACAATCCACACTACTGTTTTTTATAATACAGCTATATTTGAAGTGCAAATCAGAACGTATGATATGCATAAAACAGCGGAGCTTGGTGTTGCGGCACATTGGAAATATAAAAATGGCGGAAATAACATTAAGCTTGATTGGCTCAATAATCTTCAGTATCAAAATGAGTCTGTGGAAGATTTTTATGCTTTGATTAAAAATGATCTTTATAGTGAAGATATATCAGTATTTTCTCCTACAGGGCAGCCTTTTACATTGCCTCGAGGTGCTGTTGTTTTGGATTATGCTTATGCTGTTCATACAGAAGTTGGAAATAAAGCAGAATCTGCTCTTATTAACAAAACTAAGGCATCGTTATTAAGCGAATTGCATAATGGCGATATTGTTAAAATTAATATGTCAAATAAAATTATTACTCGGTGTAGTTGGATTGATGCCGTAAAAACATCTAAAGCAAAAACCAATATGAAATTTAATTGTAATTTTAGAATACGAGATATCAACATTAAATCAAGTATTAATATTTTAGCTACTGCCATGAATCTTAGCCATGAGGTCGTAGAAGAGTGGATTAGTTCACATAGTTGCGAAAATAGTTCCAATATTCCATGCGATATAGAGCATTTTCATGATGTCATCAATAAATATATACAAGATATTAGCACGAATAATAGATTCCAGAGATTTTTAACCAAACATAAATTCAAATTAAAGTCAAGTATCCATTCAGGACTTGAGGTATTCAGTGTAACAACAGTGAGTGATGTTGTTTTTGATTACTGTTGTCATCCAAAATCCGGTGATGAAATTATGGCATTCTTGGAAAAAGGTAAGGTTCATGTTCACCATAAAATGTGTAAAAATGCTGCTAAAAAACTTGAAGCATACGAGCCAATGGTTTTTGTAAGATGGGAAAAAAAACTTATTTATCATTACAACCTTATCGCATCTCTTCATAATGAAAAAGGTGCATTGGCAAATTTTTTAACTTATTTGGTAAAGTTGAATATTGATATTAGTTCTATAGAACTTGGAAAAGATAAAAGTGATTATGTAAAATATTGTGAGATAGGTTTTGAGTCCAAAGAAGCAGATATTCATAGTATACGTGGTAAACTTGAACAAAAAATAAAAGTCATTGATTTGATACGAACTGATGATGCTTACAAAAAATAAAGAGGGAAATAGACACATATGTTAGAAGAAGCTTTAAGAGAGATACGAAGAGGAACTGCTGAAATAATTGATGAACAAAGAATTGAAGCATTGTTGAAAGCACATTTTGAAACAGGTAAACAGTATACTGTTAAAGCGGGTTTTGATCCAACTGCTCCTGATTTACATCTTGGGCATACTGTGCTATTACAAAAACTTGCAACATTTCAAAAATACGGTGCGAGAATACAATTTCTTATCGGTGATTTTACGGCTCAGATTGGTGATCCGACAGGTAAAAGTGCTACAAGAAAAACATTAAGTGTGATACAAATTCAAGAAAATGCAAAAAGCTATAAAGAACAGGTTTTTAAAATACTTGATGCAGAGAAAACAGATGTAGTTTTTAACTCAGATTGGATAAATGCATTGGGTGCGTCCGGAATGCTTTCTCTTACGACTACTTTTAATGTTGCCAGAATGCTTGAGCGAGATGATTTTGATAAAAGATACAAAAGTGGAACATCAATCTCTATTAGCGAATTTATATATCCGCTGCTTCAGGGATATGACAGTGTGCATCTTGAGAGTGATATTGAAATAGGTGGAACAGATCAAAAATTCAACCTTTTAATGGGGCGTCATCTTCAACGCGCTTACGAGATAGGTAAAGAACAGTCTGTGTTAATGATGCCTATCTTAGAAGGACTTGACGGCGTGCAAAAAATGAGTAAATCTCTTAATAATTATATCGGTGTGGCGGATGTGCCAAATGATATGTTCGGAAAAGTTTTAAGTATTTCAGATGAGCTTATGTGGAGATACTATGAGCTTTTAAGTTCTAAAAGTTTAGCACAAATCGAAGCTCTCAAATGTGGCGTTTCTGATGGTTTATTGCATCCAAAAAAAGTTAAAGAAGAACTTTCTTTGGAAATTGTTGCACGTTTTCATTCACGAGAAGAAGCTGAAAATGCAAAAATAGAGTTTGATAAAGTGCACTCATTTAGTCAAATCCCAACAGAAATTGAGGTATTTAGCTTTGATGGTGAGATTTGGATAGCCAAAGCTTTAGTTGAATGTAAAATTTCCCCTTCAACTTCACAAGCAAGAAGAGATATTAAGCAAGGTGCTGTTAAAATAAATCAAGAAAAAGTGTCTGATGAACAGTTGCAGCTTCAAAGTGGTGAATATGTGCTACAAGTTGGAAAAAGAAAATTTGTAAAAGTAAAGGTGAATTCATGAGCTTTAAGTCTTTAAAAATCGGTAAATATATAATTGAGAAGCCAATAGTTCAGGGTGGAATGGGTGTTGGTATTAGTTGGGACCAATTAGCTGGAAATGTTTCTAAAGAGGGCGGATTAGGTGTAATTAGTACAGTTGGTACAGGATATTACAATAACAAAACTTATGCACATAAATTAGTAGCAGAGAGACCTTTGGATGCTTTAAACTTTTATTCTAAAGAAGGTTTAATGGCTATCTTTAAAAGCGCAAGAGCTATATGCGGTGACAAACCAATAGCTGCAAATGTTTTATATGCTATAAATGATTATGGTCGCGTAGTAATAGATGCATGTGAAGCTGGTGCAAATATAATTATTACAGGAGCTGGTTTGCCAACTAATATGCCGGAGTTTACGGCGGATTATCCTGATGTTGCCCTTGTACCAATTGTTTCTTCTGCAAAAGCTCTCAAAATCATTTGTAAAAGATGGCAAAAAAGATATAACAGACTTCCTGATGCTGTTGTGTTAGAAGGTCCAAAAAGTGGTGGACATCAAGGTTTTACTTATGAACAGTGCTCAGCGCCTGAAAATCAGTTAGAAAATCTTGTAAGACCTGTCGTAGAAGAAGCTGCTCTTTGGGGTGATATTCCTGTTATTGCTGCCGGTGGTGTCTGGGATAAAAATGATATACAAATGATGATGGATTTAGGTGCTTCAGGTGTGCAAATGGGAACACGTTTTATCGGAACACATGAGTGTGATGCACATGCCAACTTTAAAGATGTTTTACTCAACGCCAAAGAGGAAGATATTATATTAATGAGCTCGCCTGTGGGATATCCTGCTCGCGGTGTAAGAACAAATCTTACGGGGTTGGTTGAAAAAAGAGAAGGCCCGGCAATTAAATGTATTTCTAATTGTGTGGCTCCATGTAACCGTGGAGAAGAGGCTAAAGCTGTAGGATTTTGTATAGCAGATAGATTAAGTGATGCTTATGAAGGAAATACAGAACTAGGACTTTTTTTCTCAGGAACTAATGGTTTTAGATTAAACAATATTATCTCAGTGAAAGAATTGATGGTCAAGTTAACAGAGGGCGAATAATTTTTTGATGTTTCGTTATCTAGTACTACTCTTTATTTTTGTTGTTACACTCTATGGATTAAGTGATACTGAAATTTTAAACAGAGCAGATAATTTTATGCAAACTAGCAGCAGGAGCAAGCAGTTTAGAGCATATAATGATTATAAAAATTTATATCTTCGTGCTATTATGAATGAAGATGATAACTTAAAAGTTATAGCGCTTAAGGGAATTGTTAAAAGTGGAACACAGCTTCATATTGACGTTTCTCAATACTCAGATGAGCTTACGAATCGAAAACCTGATGTAGTTCCCCCAGATTTAGAACTAAAAATGTCCTCTGCGGAGTTAGCGGATACAAAAGTAGCGCCGAAAGTAGTGCCGGTTGCAAAAAATAAAAAAGATATTGTAGTAACATCTTCCCACAAATTGAAATCTATTAGGTGGCAAGATGAAAAATTGGTTTTAAAATTTGACAGTAAAATAAGTTCGAAGCAGGTTAAATATTCGACTTTGTACGATTCTGAAAAAAAACGTTATAAATACATTTTTGATTTAGATGCTTCAATGCTTACAAAGTCTCAAAACTTAAGAAAAGACGGTATTTTGAAGATAAAAATTACTCAGTACAATCAAAATAGTCTGAGACTCGTAATAGAAAATGATACAAAGCTAAATGTTACACATAAAGAAGAATTAAGCCACTTATATATAGGAATTCATTCTGATTTGGTATATAAGCCTGTTAAAATTTCATCGGAAAAAACAACTTCAAAACGTTTAGATAGGGATAAAATAATTGTGATAGATTCCGGTCACGGAGGCAAAGACCCGGGGGCAGTCGGGTACAAAAAATATAAAGAAAAAGTGGTAGTTTTGAAAGTTGCAACAGAACTTGAAAAAATTTTAAAAGCTCGTGGATTCAAAATATATATGACAAGAACTAGCGATAAATTTATACCTTTGACTGATAGAACAAAATATGCGAATAACAAAAATGCGGATTTATTTA
Source organism: Sulfuricurvum sp. (assembly GCA_022729795.1). Classification (GTDB taxonomy): domain Bacteria; phylum Campylobacterota; class Campylobacteria; order Campylobacterales; family Sulfurimonadaceae; genus Sulfurimonas. The sequence continues at coordinate 14,851 of DZBD01000037.1, forward strand.
TTTCAATTCATGCGAATGCTGTTGTAGAAAAAAAATCAAATAATGTTAATGGAATTGAATGTTATTTCCTGTCTCCATCGCGCTCAAAAAGAGCCGAAAGAGTTGCTTCGCTAGAAAATTCCGCAGATATTAGTGCTATGAATGCGTATGGGAAGCAAACTTTTTTAAGTATTTTAAACCACAGCAAGATATTAGCATCAAATAAGCTAGCGATAGATTTACAAAGAGGGATGCTGGGAGTTTTAAATAAAAGTTATAAAAATGTATGCGATGGGGGAGTTAGGGAGGGACCATTTTGGGTATTAGTCGGTGCTCAAATGCCGGCAGTACTAGTAGAAATAGGGTTTATAACCCATCCAACAGAAGCTGAAAGATTAATGGATTCGAGATATCAAAATAAATTGGCTACTGGGCTTGCCGATGGTGTTGAACGTTATTTTATAAACAATTAGAGAGATAACTTGTTCACTGCTATCTCTCTAATATGTCCACATGCCAAGTATTTTATAATCGTATCACACTTCTTTTTTGTATTCTAAGTCCCCGGCTACAGCTTCTTTATCGTTAATTATTGTTTCTATTTGCTTTTTTACTTTGTCATAACGGTATTGCTCTTTAAAACCAATTATTCTACCTCCGGCAGCATTTGGATGTCCGCCGCCTCTTGCCCACTCTTTTGATATTTGCGCAACATTAACTTGGTTGTTGGCTCTAAGACTCATTGCTCCGCGGTAGCTTACATCTACAATAAAATCATATTCTGGATAAGCAAGTAAAAAGCCATTTCCTATGATTGATGTATTGCCGACTCCATAGCTTAAAAATCCACGGTATCCTTTATAGTATATGGTCATCTCATCTCTTCTTTTACCCAAGAGTCCAACCACATATTTCGTTGCAAGATTATCTAATGTATCATTTTTATCTATTTGAAAAAAATCTTTTTTAAGTGCATGGATTTGTTCATCAAGTGCGATATGCGCATTTTCAAAATTGAGCATCTGTGTTGCTTTGAGAAGCAAAGATATCTTATATTCCCCATCTTCTTGGGCAAACATGACACGATTGAGTTCTCTTGTCTCAGTGACGAGACGCATGCATACTTTTCCGTATTCAAAATTTTCATACTCCTCTTGCTTCCATAAATCAACTGCATTTACAACATTTACATATTGATTCATCCAAAAAGGCTCGTTAAATTCCAAGTTTTCTTTTACATAATCATAGGTGATTTTAGTGGCACATCTTGAAGTATCAAGGTAGTACCAACCATATTTATTAGCACTTTCTTCTCCGCTGCCATGATGATCAAGTAAGGCTAATATTACATTTTTATTTTCATCATTGAGTCTTTTTACTTCACCGTTAATCCATCTGGATTCATCAGGGCTTAGATTAAGATCAGTAATTAAAATTAAAGCTTTGTCGCTGCTTTTACTAATATTTTCTAAAATCATTTCTAGCTTTTGCTGAACTTCTGCACCATAATTGGAATTATAATTGAATATTTTATAGGGTGTATATTTCATTATCAGTTGGCAGCTGTAGCCATCAAGATCTATATGAGACAGGTGGTGAATCGTTTGTATATCGGAACTGTTTATTTTGTTTTGCATTGTATACCTTATTTTTTTGTTTAGTTTTATAATATGGAAATAGAACCCATCACTTCAAATGTAGCACTTGAATCAATTTCTGCGTGAGAAAGTGTCACCACTTCAAGAGAGAATCTCTCAAATATTTCAGCAATCGCCCGCCTCAATTGTGGGTCAACGATTATGACAACAGGAGATATCCCTTTTTGAAGGAGTTCTGCCGCTTTTGCACTAGTAACTTGAATGAGTTTGTTTATTTCTCCTACATTTAAGTGTAAGCTTCTTGTTCCGTCTTGTTCTTTTGATTTTTCTAGCATCATTTGTTCGGAATTTGTATCAAAGGTTAGCAATCTTATTACTCCATCATCTGAAGAGTACATTTTTGTTATGACGCGTGCCAATCTTGCCCTAACTTGTTCTGTAATAAGATCAACATTCTTTGTAAATTCTGCAATGTCTGCTATTGTTTCTAAAATTGTAAGCATATCTTTTAAAGGAATTTTTTCATGCAATAAAGCTTTGAGCACTCTTTGTATTAATCCTATAGAGGCTACTTTTAGAACATCATCAATAATAACAGGAAAATCAGCTTTGATTTTATTAACGAGTGTTTGTACTTCTTGGCGTGTTAGCAAATCCTCTGCATTTTGTTTGATAAGTTCACTCATATGTGTAGAGATAACAGTTGCTGGATCAACAACTGTGTATCCATTAATTATTGCATCTTCTTTGAGCTCAGGAAGAATCCATATTGCATCGAGTCCAAAAGCAGGTTCTTTGGTAGGCTCTCCTTTAATATCTCCCGTAGCCATTCCACTATCCATAGCTAAAAATTTATCAGGCATTATTTTACCTTCTCCAATAGGAATTCCTTTAAGCAAAATCTGATACTGTGTGGGCTGAAGATGGAGGTTATCGCGTATTCGGACTTGTGGCATCAAAAAGCCGAAATCACTTGCTATTTTTCGTCTCATCGAACGAATTCTCTCCAATAAATCGCCGCCTTGTGCGCTATCAGCGAGTCGTATGAGCTGATAACCGAGTGTTAATTCCAGCATTTCTACTTTTAAAATATCTTCAAGTGCGATTTCCTCTTCTTTTGCGATTTCCTCGTTTGTTTTTTGAGGTCTTGCGGCTGTTCTTTCTTTTTCTTCTTGCTGTTTTGTTTTCGTACCAATAACACTGTCAATATTGAGTATCGTTAATTCACCTCTTTCGTATTTATAAATTGCCCAGCCAAGAAGTGCAAATAAAATCCCAACAAGACCCATAGAAGCAGTAGGAAGACCAGGAACAAGAGCAAATAAAATCATGATGAATCCAACCATCATCATAATTTTTGCATTTCCCATAATTTGGTTGATAGTGCCCTCTGCAAAGTTATCTCCATCATTTGAAGACCTAGTAATCATAATACCTGTAGCAGTAGAGATTATAAGGGCTGGAATTTGTCCAACTAGACCATCTCCTATAGTAAGCAGTGTAAAAGTGGATGCACTATCTGCTACACTCATTTTATGTTGAAAAACACCTATCAAAAAACCGCCTATAATATTGATAAGTGTAATAATAATACCGGCAACGGCATCCCCTTTTACAAATTTACTTGACCCATCCATAGCTCCGTAAAAATTTGCATCTTGGAGTATCTCTGCTCTTCTTTTTTTTGCTTGTGCATCATCTATCAGTCCTGCATTAAGGTCTGCATCCACAGCCATCTGTTTACCAGGCATAGAATCTAATACAAAACGAGCAGCAACCTCAGCAACCCTAGTTGAACCTTTTGTTATTACCATGAAATTTATGAGAACTAAAATAGAAAAAACTATAATACCAATAACAAAATTTCCGCCAACAACAAAATTTCCAAAACTGCTGATGATGTCGCTAACAGCTTCGGGTCCTTCATGTCCATGGCTTAAAATCATTCTTGTTGTGGCAACATTGAGTGAAAGTCTAAAGAGTGTAATAATCAGAATGAGTGTTGGGAAAGTTGTTAAGTCTGTCGGTTTAGGCACATAAAGCGAAATAAGAAGTATTAAAACAGCTATTGCCATAGAAATAGTAAGAAATAGATCCAATAGTCCCGATGGTAAAGGTACTATAATAATAGCTAAAATTGCCATTACAAAAATAACAACACTAATGTCTCTTTGACCGAGCAAGAAGTTTAGTGAAGTACCGATTTGTTGTTTAAGGGTAAGTTTTTTTGCCAATTTACTAGTCTTCTAGTATATCTGCTAGTGTTAAGTTAGCTAAAAATAAATCTATTTTGCCCTGAAGTTTGTTAAGAAACGGCCAAATAGAACAAATTTCAGCTCTCTCAGATGGACAGTCTTTTATGGAAGAAGCGCAGTCAAATACCGTAGGAGCTTTTCCTTCAACGCTTGCCATAACCTTGAGCATGTTAATATCTTTAGGGCTGAGTGCGAGGGTAAAGCCGCCGTTAACACCTTTAAATGACTTTAAAATCCCATTCTTTGCAAGAGCTTGAAGTATTTTTGCTAAGAAACTCTTTGAAATTGATAATTCACGAGAAAGGGTTTCGCTGCCTACGGGTAAGTCTGATTTTGATATTACTATCAAAGATAAAATAGCATATTCACTTGCACGCGTTATTAACATAAAGCTTCTTTC
>DZBD01000038.1 GCA_022729795.1 Sulfuricurvum sp.
GCTCCTACGTCTTTTCGCCTTGCACTCCAATGTGCTATGCTCGTTTAGCGTATGCTTAGTTAGCTGTATTTGGTATAAAATATATTTTTAATATGAATTAAATACTATAGAGAATAAAATAGCATTACAATTAGATATAAAAGGAAACATTATGGATGTATCATCTTCAACAAAAAGCTCGGGGAGCAATCTTCAAATAGAAGCAATGAAAAAAGCGATTGATGTTCAAGAAAAGACTATTTTGAAAGTCATTGAAAGTGCGAATGAACAATCAAAACAAGTGACGGCTCAAAAAACAGGCATGGGTAGTAGTCTCAATCTTACGGCCTAATATTTTTTCAAGGGTCGTACGCTTTTGTTGTATATGACTTATAAAATACAACTCACATTGGATGTAATCGTTTATGATTGAATTAGATAATAGAACCTCACTTGAAATTGATGAGACACTTTTAAATACTATTGCATCAGCTCTTAGTATGAAAGAGGTGGAGCTTATTATTACCACAAATGAAGAGGTGCGAGAAATAAATAAAGAGCACAGAAATATTGATAGTGGTACCGATGTTCTGAGTTTTCCTTACGTGGAAATGCCTATGGCACCACTGGGAAGTATTGTAATTTCATCTTGGCATGTGGAAAGTATGGCTCAAGAACTAGGGCATAGCAATAATGATGAATTGGCACTTCTTTTTATCCATGGAATGTTGCATTTACTTGGATATGACCACGAAGTAGATAACGGTGAGATGAGGAATGAGGAAGCAAAACTTATCGAAAAGTTTGCTTTGCCGCAAAGCCTTATTATTAGAACCCAAGGTTAAAATCTTTTATATACCCAAGTTCTAGAAGTTTATCATATATTTTTGATACGATTGGACCCGCAGCAGCTCCTCCGTGCCCACCGTGTTCTACCATTACGGTAACGACATACTGTGGATTTTTAAAAGGTCCATAAGTCGTAAACCAAGCATGAGAACGGCTGTAATACTCCATCTCAAGTTCAAGCTGTCTATCTTTTACGTCTTGCATAATAGATACAACTTGTGCCGTTCCTGTTTTTCCGGCAATATCAACTTTGCTATTTACATAATGCACTGCGGTTCCCTGTGGATGATAGCATACTTCATGCATCGCATTTTGAATGATAGGAAGTTTTTTTAACTCCTCTTCATTAAAAACATCAAGTGGCTTCGGAGCATATATTTTATCCCCTATTTTTTTTGCAATATGGGGAATAGGAAGTTTTCCGGTTGCCATAAGAGCGGTGAATTGTGCCATTTGAATAGGCGTAACCAAAAAATCCCCCTGCCCTATTGATGAATTAACTGTTTCGCCTATATACCACGGAAGATTATATTTTTTTCTTTTCCATTCTCTTGAAGGTACTACTCCTATAAATTCATTAGGTAAATCGACACCTGTCTTCTTGCCAAGTCCATAACGTATCAATCCATCACTCATTTTTTTGATACCGACTTCAATACTTCCTTTATAAAAATAATCATCGCAACTCTCTCGAATAGCCTTGTTTAAGTTCGTTCGCCCGTGTCCTGTTTTTTTCCAACATCTATAGACCCTCTTACCAAGCGGCATAGCTGCTGTACAATCCACATGCCAAGAGGGACTTAATTTTGTAGTCGCATAGATCAACCCGAGTCCCGGTTTTATAACTGAGCCTGGAGGGTAAAGACCATTGGTAATTTTATTTGTAAAGGGATGGTCAAGACTTGTTGAGAGTTTATTATACATCTCAAAGGACATCCCTGAGACAAATGTATTAAGATTATACTCAGGAAAACTGCTGGCTGAAAGAATTTCACCGTTTACATTCATCACCACTACCGCACCGGCTCTTTGATCAAAGATTGACGATATATATTTTTGAAGTTCTATATCTATATTTAAAATAAGTTTTCTATCTTCAATAGGACTTACATAAGAGAGCTCTTCTATCTCTTGATTGTTGGCATTCACTTTTATTTCTCTGTATCCTGTTTCTCCTTGAAGATATGCATTGTAGAAATTTTCGATTCCTGCTTTTCCCGTATACCCGATAAGTTCAATAAGCTTATCATCTTCAATATCTTTTTTATTTGCGCGGGCTACATAGCCCAAAACATGGGAACCGATATTTTCATAAGGGTAAAATCTTTTTGGAGCAGGAATTACTTTTATATTTTCCCTTAAATTCAATAAGGAATATATAGGCATAATCTCTTCATAGGAGATAAAATCAATAATTTCTATATAGTTATGATTATAATAAGAATTTACTTTCTTATAATTTTTTATAATTTGTTCTTTATCTAAATTCGGCATAAGCGAAATAAGATTATGAATCTCTTCTTCAAAAATTTTCATATTTTTTTTAGATGTCAAATGTGGTTTGAGCTGTATTTTAAATCCGAGTTTATTGATGGCAATAGGCTTATTATTAACATCTACTATTTCACTTCTAACGGGAATAATACTCTCTGTTTTTATCGTATTGTTATGTGAAAGTCTCTCATAATAGGTATTGGACTCTACTGCGAGCATAAATACTCTTACTATAAGTGCCATCCATACCGAGATAAAAATAAAAAGGATAAACTGTATTTTCATAATATACTCACAATAAGAAATTCAATAACAATATAATAAATGACATAATAGTTTATACTTGGCATGGGCAGTAAAAATATATTTGATAAAAGATAGGAAAAAAGATAAAAACCTAAATAAGCCAATAACACATAAAGGATATTTACACATGCCGTACAATTGAAATTTTGAATTAATTTTGGCAAAATAAATTTTTGAACTATTAAAAAATAAATAATAGAAGTAAAAAGGATAAAACCTTTATCCGCTTCAAAAATAAGTAAACAAAAAGAGACAATAAGTATGCCAAATATATCTTTTTTATCTAACGCACGTCCCAATAATACAAATAATACGGCTAAAAGCGGAGGTAGCAATAGGTAAATGCTACTTAAACTTTCATAAATAACAAAAAGTACTATTGAGAGAAAAAGTACTAAAGGTTTTTTATAAGCGATACTTCGTTGCATACCGGGAAATGTTTACATTTAATACAATCAGCCCAGATTTTATGTTCCGGTAATGATTCTTTTGGGATTTCAACAAAACCAAGTCTTTCAAAAAATTGTTGTCTGTATGTGAGACAAAGTACTTTTTGTAAGCCCAGTGCCACAGCTTCTTCAAGACATCTATTCACCATATTTTCGCCGATTTTCATTCCTCTGAAATTTTCTTTTACAATAAGAGATCGTATTTCGGCAAGGTAAGCAGTGTGAATATGTAAAGCACAAAAACCAACCAATTCATCACCTTTATAAGCTAATGTATAAGATCTGATATTAGTCGAAATTTCATCATCACTTCTTGAAAGAATAATACCTGTCTCTACTTCCGGTGCAACGAGCTTTTGCATATTTTCTATATCACTGAGCTTTGCTTTTACGTATTCAATATTCATCTGCATCCTTTTGTGTCTCTTCTTCTAAAATATCATAGATAACTTTTATAATTTTTTCCATCCCTTTTTTTTTAGAACTTGATACCATCATGGCATGTGGAAATTGTCTTTTCAGAGCATTTTGCTCTTTTTGGTTGAGTTTATCTGTTTTAGTAAAAATTTGCAATATAACCTGCTCCGAACTACAATTATCTATCAAAAACTCACTTACGGAAGTATCAATCTCCAAATCAGGATGCCTGCAATCAAGCAAATGAATAAAGAGCTTAATTTGTTCTCTTTGTGCAATGTAATCTGTTAAGTTTTTTTCCCAATCGTATTTGAGAGATTTTGAAACTTTAGCATAACCAAATCCCGGTAAATCTACAAACTTTGCGGTTCTCTTTTGAGAATTTTCTCTATCCATAAAAGTAACGTCAAAATAATTTATAAGCCTCGTTTTACCGGGCGTAGAAGAAACTTTTGCCAAACCTTTATGATTTGTAAGTGCATTCAAAAGTGAACTTTTTCCTACATTTGAGCGTGCCATGAAAACAACTTCATTCTTTTGGGAAGACTCTGGTGCCAATGCTATATTTGGTGCAGATGTTATAAATTTTGCATCAACAATTTCTATCATAATTCCTCCTTTTCCTGTGGCATATCAAAAATCATAATTACAGGTTTTGAATCAACACCCTTTGCATATGCTTTGCCTTCTATTGTTTTTAAAACAACTTCCTCACCGATAATCTCTTTTTTTTCATCCACCTGCACGAGGTGAACTTTTCTAAAAAAATGGTATTCTTTAGAATGTGGCAAATAAACCACTTTTTGCGCTTCCCCTTTATAAATAGAGCCATTTTTCGTATAAATAGTAAATTCAACATTCCCGGTTGCCATAAACTTAATCGGTTCATGCATTTTATCCGTATAAATTATAACCTCTTCGGCTTTAAGAGCATCATTCCCTTTTACAATATTGACATCACCTTTAAAGAGAGAAATACCTGTTTTTTCATCTGCATTAAAAGAATTTGCCTTAATTTTTAACTCTTGTGCAAAAACAGAACATACTAAAAATATTGTTAAAATTATTAAAAATTTCATATCTATCTCTCTTTTATATTATATTTTACTACGACATCTTTGGACTCGATAGTCTTTAAAATGTTATTGTATTGAATGGATTTACCTATAATCGTATCATCGCCTCTGCGTGCAATAAAGTCACTCTTACTCCGTGCAATATTTGTTTTTTTATTATAAGTTATATCCTGTGTCTCAAATGTCAATTCATCTTCCCTGCTGTAAACTACATCTCCGCTCAAATCAACTGTATCATTTTTATAAATACCGTTGTTGGCTTTCATATTTGCTATATATTCTTTGGCATTATCCGTATAGTTTATATTTTCAACTGTATAACGGTCTCTGTAACGGATAGCTTTGTTCCCTTTCATAACAGTAATTAAACTTTGATTATTTAATTCAAAAAGAGTAAAAGAGGCAAGTTCAAATAAAGGCACATCAACGAATTTTTGCTGCTTTATATTCAATGGCTTAAACAAAAAGAAAATCATCATAAGTCCAATGGATAGTATTACAAAAAACATATTAATATTAATCTCATCCCCCTTGAAACTTATAACAATGACTTAAAGAGGGGAAGTTTTGAGCCAAACTGCCATAAACTGATCTCTCTGAAGATTTTCATCCACCAAGATGTCAATCATTTCGCGTACAGCACCGTCTCCGCCATCACGAGACAAAACAATATCCACAATCGCTTGAATTTCTTTTACCCCGTTTTTAGGGGTAAAGCTTTTTCCTGCTAGTTGCAACATATTAAAGTCATTTAAATCATCACCGATAACAGCAACTTCTTCAAAACTAAGACCTAAAGAAAATATAAGTTCTCTTAAAACTCTATCCTTGTCTTTGATTCCTTGAAAAAGATGCCCTACACCAAGCTCACTTGCCCGTCTTTGAACTATTTTAGAATTTCTTCCCGTAATAATAGCAATATGATTGCCGATTTTAACCCATGTGCTCATCCCAAGCCCATCTTTTATATTAAAGCTTTTGCCCTCTGAGCCATCTTCTGAATAAAAAATTTTACCGTCACTTAAACAACCGTCTACATCCAAAACAATAAGTTTAATCATAAAACATCTTTAGTGCTTGGAATACCGACTCTTTCATTTTTTGTGGTCGCGCGGCGAATAGCAACGGCTAAAGATTTAAAAGCAGCTTCAATAATATGATGTTTATTTTTCCCCCGAAGCTGGATAATATGTGCACTGATTTTGGAATTTAGAACAATAGCTCTAAAAAATTCTTCTACCAGTTCCGTATCAAAGTGTCCAACTTTCCCCTCTACATTTACTTCATAGATTAAAAAAGGTCTGTTACTCAAATCTAAATCACAACTAACACATGCTTCATCCATAACGATGTTGGCACTGCCGAATCTTTCCATATTTTTTACAGGATAAATAGCCTCTGCAAGCAAAGAACCAAGTACTATACCTATATCTTCCACGCTATGATGATCATCTATATGCGTGTCACCCTTGCATTTTATATTTATATCAATGAGAGAATGCTTTGAAAAACTATCTAGCATATGGTCTAAAAAACCCACACCCGTATCTATAGAACTTTTCCCTGATCCGTACAATTCAAGTGATACAGTGATATCCGTTTCTTTTGTTTTTCTTGTTTTAGTTATCATTTACTAATCCTCTCTTAGAATAAATGCGTTTGCAAATTTACCCTGTGCTTTATAATCTCTTGCTTCTTCTTCACTTTGGAAACCTTTGAGCAAAACTTTAAAAACTCTTCCATTTTTATTTTCCGTATCTTTTATAATTGTTTGATAACCATCTGTATTATCATATTTTTTTTGCGTATATAAAGCTCCTTCAGGTCTTACAAAAGAAGCTATTTGGAGTGCAAATCCGGATATTGTAGTCTGCTGTGGACTTTTTTGAAGCTCTTCCTTGCTTGGAATAATTGTATTGGTACTCGACTCAAAACCCAAAACTTCCACAGTAACTGGTGCAGTTCCGACACCCACTAAATTAATCTTGTTTGCAGCAGACTTAGATAAATCTATAATTCTTGTCTCAACAAAGGGTCCTCGGTCATTTACCCTAACAACAGTACTTAAGCCATTTGTGTTGTTTGTTACCTTCACTATCGTATTCATCGGCAAAGTTTTATGTGCAGCCGTCATTGCGTACATATCGTATACTTCACCGTTAGAAGTGGATTTTCCATGAAAATCGGGACCGTACCAGCTTGCATTTCCATTAAACTGATCACCGACACTTACGACGGTTGGATAATATTTTATTCCCCTTATGACATAAGGTTGCATGGTAGGATGTACATATTTTCCCTTATTTGCTGATCCCGTTGCGGACGAATATACACCATCAGAAGCACCGTCCGGCTGATACACTCCAGCTCCCCGCGTGCTACATCCGGCAAAAAAAACAATAGTGAGAGAGACGATAAAAACAAAAATTTTATTCATGAAGCTTGAGCCTTGCTCCAATTTTTAGCATATTACTATGAAGATTATTCTTAAGTTTTAGATTTTGAACACTTATTTTACATGCTTTAGATATAGACTCAAGCGAATCACCTTTTTTAACTTGATAATAATTTGTGGTATTTGTTGCTGGAGTTTTTTTTGCGCTGAGTGTTTCCTGATTTTTCATTACGGGAATTAAAATCTTTTGCTTGGGTTTTAACCTTGCATTTTTGAGTTTATTTAAATCAAGTAAAGTCTTAGGAGACACATTGTATTTTTGGCACAAATAAGAAAGATTGTCCCCCTTCACTACCGTATAAACCTTGTATGTATATTGCACCGGCTGCTTTTTATATCTTTGCTTAAAATCCGAGAGCTTCATATAAGGTATATAAATATCGTATTCACCTCTATTTGGAGGGGTAAAATCATGTTTTAAATGCCTGTTGAGCTTTTGTAAATCCTCAATTGGCATACCGAGCATTTTTGACACTCTATGCAGTGATTCTCCGCTTGCAAGTTTGACAGTCGATATGGGATTCGCGATTGCTCTATTGAGGAGATGCTCATTTTTACCGTCAAGTAAAAAATTCTCATCACGCCCTATAATCGCAAGAGCAATGATTTTTCTCATAAAATCTCTGCTTTCTTTAGATATATATTTTTTATCTTCATCTAGTAAAACGGTAAGATCATCAGTCCCCGCTTCTTTAATCGCATCAACAAGTTTTCCGCTACCGCAGTTATAGGCAATTGCAGCTAAATACCATTTTCCGAATATTTTATGTAAAGATGATAAATATTTTGCTGCAGCTTTTGTTGATTTAAAAATATCTCTTCTCTCATCAACATAATCATCTATCTTAAGTTTATATTTTCCTGCTGTTTGAGGCATAAACTGCCAAAGTCCGGATGCACTTTTATCTGAATGGACTCTATTTGAAAAATTGGATTCTACCATTGCAAGATATAAAAATTCTTTCGGTACCTTATATTCAGCCAGAATGGATTTTATTGCAGGGATAAAGAGATGTGCTTCACTCATAGTTTTAAAATAAAAACTTCTTCTTTCGTTTGTACTATTGTTAGTAATCATATTATTCATCTCATCATCATAAATAAAAGAAGACTCTATGTCTAAAGACTCCAGTAGAGCAAGCTCTTTATTATGATTTACGGCAAATGTTAAATTTGCGCTAAGCAAGATAGGAAAAAATAATAATAAGAAATATTTCAATACATATAACTCTTTATAACTCAATTTGGAACTAAAATTTTACCCTAAAAACAGTTAAAATCAATAAAAAGAGTGAATATTCCCTCATTAATTTCTGAAATATTAAGAAATATGAAACAGTTCTAGGGCATTTTTTGTCGTAATATTTTTTATCTCTACTAGAGGAATTTTTAAAAGTTCAGACATTTTTTGTGCTACATATGTTGTATATAACGGCTCATTTCTCTCTCCGCGGTGAGGCATCGGTGTAAGATAAGGTCCATCCGTTTCTATTACGAGCTTGGCATGTGGAATCTTTGGGAGAACGTTGAGTAGTTTTTTTGCATTTTTAAATGTAAGAACACCGCCGATTCCGAAATAAAAATTCTTATTCGCTAAACTTAATAGTTCTTCATCCGCATTATAGCAATGTAAAACTCCTCCGACCTCTTGTGCATTATATTGCAAAAGCAACTCTTTTGCATCTCTTGAAGCATCTCTTATATGTACGATAAGAGGTTTTTTATATTTTTTTGCAAGTTCTATTTGCTCTGCAAAAACTTCTTTTTGTCTTTTTTTTTCACTCTCTTTTTCCTCTTGGCTTCCTTCGAGTCTAAAATAGTCAAGTCCGCATTCTCCTATAGCAACACATTTTTTATGCCCTATATATTTTTCAAAATGAAGATTTTCAAAAGCATCCATATCATAAGGATGCACACCGACTGCAAAATAAACATCATCATATTTTTCTGCAATACCCACTGCTTTGTCAAGAGTTTTAGGGTCTGCACCGGGTATGATAAACCTTTGCACTCCATTGACTCTAGCTCTGCTTAAAACCTCTTCCAAATCCTCGTCATATCTGCTATCATCAAGGTGAATGTGTGTATCAATTATCATTTATTTTTCTTTCTTTATTTTTTAAACTTTTGACATATTTGATATTTTTTGCCATAAAATAAATAAATAATGTCGCTATTAAAAAGGAGGCTATCGCCGCAAAAAGATTATCGGCGTTATAAAAACCGTAACTCAATCCTAGGGCAATAAGTGCTATTATAAAACACATTTGCTAGCCTCTAAAAGCTCTTTTGCAAATTGTTTTGCTTCGTTTGTCACACTTTCTCCGCTGATTATTCTCGCAATTTCATCTACCCTCTCGTCAGTGCTGAGTTCTTTTGTTTTAGATTCCTCTTTTTCTTTATATACCAAAAAGTGTTGGTCTCCCATAGAAGTCAATTGCGGTTGATGGGAAATCACAAATATCTGGAAATGTTTTGAAAGCTGTTTTAATACTTTTGCCACACTCATTGATTCCTCTCCGCTGAGATTCGCATCAATCTCATCAAGCATTAAAACACCGCCGTTTTGGCTCATATATTCCGATTTTAATGCTAAAATTGCCAGTCTAAGTCGGTTAAATTCTCCCGTACTTACTTTTTGAATCTCCGTTGCATTGAGCTTTAAGACAATTTTATCTTTTCCGTAAGAACTATATTCACTCTCAAGTAGAAACACTTGAGCTTCTCTAAGATACAACTCTTTAAGGTACTTGTTTAAATCTTTACTAAAAGATTTTATTTCCACATGCCGAAGCGTTGTTAGTTGATCTGCCAAGACTTGCACACTCTTACTTAATGTTTTCTCTCTTATTTGCAGATCATCTTTTATAATTTCAATATTTTCATACTCGGCTAGCTCTTTTTTCTTTTGTTCTTTATATAAAAGAGCTTCCTCTATACTCCCGTATCTTTTTTTGAGCCCGCTAATCTCTTCGATACGGTTTAATATTTCTTCCACGTCTATATCATCAAGTGCACTGAATTTTTCCTGCGCATTGTCCATAAGTGCGCGCAGTTCATTCATTGTATCATCAAAAAAAGCACTATCGGCGTCCAAAGAATCCAAAGCACTAAATACTTGATGTTCAAAATTAAATATTACATTTGCAGCTTCGATATTTTCCAAAACTTTCTCTTTTTTGGAAAGCTCCTTTTTTATCTCTAGGAGTTCCTTATCTTCTCCTATTTTAGGGGAAATTTCTTCTATTTTTTTAATTTCAAAAGAGGCAAACTCTTTGAGTTCGATAATTTTTTTCTCTTCCTCTTCTATTTTTAAAAGTTCCGCTTTCGCCTTCTTGTGCTCAAGGTAAGCATCTGAATATTGCTCTTTAATTTTTAAAATATTTTCAGACTTACTTTGAATCCTTTTGTCCAAAATAGAGAGAAGATTTTCATTTTCAAAATCGCTAAAGTCTTTGAGACTTAAATGTCTTAAATATTTTGATCCTAAATCAGCCATTGCCTTTTTGGAAATGCTTTGATTGTTGATAAAGTATCTTGATTTTTCTTTTTTTATATGTTTAAAGACATTAATTTCATCGTTTTCTATCCCAATCTCTTCACTCTCTAATTCCCATGTTACCTGAGACTCACACAGCGATGCTTCGCAACTGCCCGCACCCAAAGAAGATAATATGGAATGCATCAATATCGATTTTCCGCTTCCGCTAGGACCCGTAAAAACAACAAGTCCACATGCCAGATTCAGCTCCACCTCTTTAAAACTAAGATAATCCTTAAGATAAAAACGTTCTATCAAAGTTATTCTCCCCACCCAAGCTTTGCTTTGAGTACATCAAAATAATTAAATTCTTCTTTATGGATTAGCTTTGCTGTTTTTGAAGCCAGTTTGATATGAACGCTTTCTCCGATATCAAGTTCATACATATCCTGCCCGTCTATTATCATCAGTGCAGGGTTAGAGGGTGTTTTCATCTCTATTGCAAATTCACCGGGCAACACAACTGGTCTTTGTGTGAGGGAATGGGGACAAATAGGGGTAAGGGTGAACACTTTTGTAAGCGGAAAAAGAACAGGTCCCCCGGCAGAGAGATTATATGCAGTGGAGCCTGTGGGTGTAGAGACTATAACACCGTCTCCATGATATTTATTAAAAGCTTTTCCATCTACAAGTGTTTCTAGATTTATCATATTTGAAATAGAAGGACGTGTGAGAACTACATCATTAAAAGCGAATATATGAATTTCTCCATCCTCTTTTAACACTTTGGCTTCTAAAACAGAACGCTCGTCTATACGATATTTTCCACATGCCAAGTTACTCGCAAATAGATCTAGTTCATCCATACTCACATCCGCTAAAAAGCCAAGATTTCCGGCATAAACGCCAAAAACAGGTATCTCATAATCAAAAGAACGACGTACGGCAGAGATAAGCGTACCGTCTCCCCCAAGTGTAACCAGTGCGTCACACTTTTTACACAAAAGTTCAAATTCCATCCCCATTACATCAATCATCCCACCGCTGATACTCTCTATATATACTTCAATACTATGTGAAATAAAAATTTTCTCAAGCTTAAAAAAACTGCTTTTTAGTTCCGGCGTAGATGGTCTCAAAACGACACCTATTTTTTTTATGCTTCTATTTTGCAAAGGTACTCTCTATAAATATTTTTCTTGATTATACACTTTTGTCGTTAAGAAATTAAAAATATTGCAATTTGCAATACATAATTATTCTAAGATTAGATATTTTTGAGCATCTCTATATCCAAGATCAAACAATGTATCTAAATGTTTAAAAGAAAAAAGACTAAACTTTTCTATCTCTTGTGTTGCAATATAAATATCGCAAAATTCTTTACCGGAGAGCGAATGACTAAAAGCATTCAATTTCACTGCACGTTTGAGCGTGTTAAATATATTACTGCTAGTTTTTACAGGGCAAATTGGATGAAGATTGACCCCTACGATAGGATAAGAATATGCTAAAAGAGGAGCTATGGGCATATGGTTTAATGTTCCCCCGTCAATTAATTTTTGATTATTATATTCCACGGGAGCAAATACGGGCACAAGTGCAGAGGATGCTAAACATATCGTATTGACATCTCCTTGTTCAAAAATAATGTGTTCTCCGCTGTTAATATCTACGGCTGTAACATAAAGAGGAATATTGAGCTCCTCTATGGTCTCTACAGGCATAAGCTCTTTCAAAATATCTGCTTTTATATCAATTTTAAAAATCGATTTGTTAAAAAAATTAAAAGAGATAATCTTACGAAATTCTTTAGACTTATAAATACTGAGCTGATCTTTTGGAGTTACACCGGCGGCATAACTTGCTCCGATAATAGAGCCTATAGAAGTTGCAGATATTGCTTTTACTTTTATATTGTTTTCATCAATAAACTGCAATACGCCAAGATGGTATGCGCCTCTGGCAGCGCCGCCCGAGAGGGCAAGGCTTATCTCTTTCATACGTGTAACCAATGAACAACTTCAAAGGTGCCGTCAAAATTTTCTACTACCGCAGTACATGACTCTACCCAGTCTCCGCAGTTTAAATATTCGACATCATCTATTATTTTTGCCTCGGCTTTATGAATATGCCCACAAATAACGCCGTCATATTCTTTTCTTTTTGCATGGTTTGCCAAAATATCTTCAAAATCGGTAATAAAGCTCACCGATCTTTTAACATTGTCTTTGACATATTTTGACAAAGACCAGTATCTTTTGATACCCACTTTTTTTCTCGCACTGTTAAGCCAATGATTGACATGCAAAATAAAATCGTAGCCTATATCTCCTACTATAGCAAGCCATCTTTTTGTCATCGTTATACTGTCAAAAAAATCACCGTGGGTAACAAGATACTTTTTGCCATTGAGTGCGTTGTACTCCATTTCATTGACTATTTCCAAATTTTCACCCATCACCAAAGGTGCAAACGGTCGTAAAAATTCATCGTGATTGCCGATAATAAAGTAAACTTTTGTACCCTTACGGGCTTTTCTTAGCACTTTTTGTATAACATCAGAATGGGATTGTTCCCATTTGAATTTTCTTTTTATTGCCCATCCGTCAATAATGTCACCGACAAAAAACAAGTTTTCAGATTTTGTATCTCTCAAAAACTCCACGAAATGTTCTGCCTGTGAAAAACGTGTACCTAAATGTATGTCTGAGACAAATATGCTTTTATAATTCATACTAGAATTTTATAATGATTAGATTACGCTATTGTAACAATCTTGGCATGTGGAAATCTTTATTTATTTACAAGAGTGTATAATCCTAATTTTAATCTCCAAGCGGGTATCCATTTGAAAAAAATATTTATTCTTTGCGTTTTATTTTACACCGCTCTTTTTGGCTCATTTAAAGGTTATATAATTGATAAAGAAAATTCTAAACCTTTACAAGATGTAATTATCAGTGATTCAAAACACAGTGTAAAAAGTGATAAAAACGGCTTTTTTATCATTAAAAGCGACGAAGACATTTATCATGTCAAAGCTTACGGATATCGACCTTTGGAGTTCAATAAAAATATAAACTGGAACGTTCTTGAGGTAGAACCTATCAAAATAAAGGCGCTTTACCTTACATTTTGGGCGGCCAATGCCACATCGCCAAGAGCTGAAAATATTATAGAAATAGCTAAACAGAGTGAGATTAACGCTGTTGTTGTTGATGTAAAAAATGAGTATGGTTCCACCTCTTACAAAACTTCATTCGAGCAAGCAAACAGTTATGGGGCAGATGAAAAAAGAACCAATAAAGACATAAAACAATTTATGGCTTTAATGAAAAAAAACAATATTTATACAATTGCCCGTATCGTAACATTCAAAGATGAACTTCAGGCTATCAATAACCCAAGCTATGTAATACGCAAAGAAGATACGGGACAAATTTGGAGAAATAGTGACAATATGGCGTGGGTAGACCCTTTTGATAAAAGGTCACACGAATACGCAGTTGCTATAGCCGAAGAAGCCGCCAAAGTCGGGTTTGACGAGATAAATTTTGATTATATCCGCTTCCCTGCAAAAACAGGATTGAAACTCTCCAAAGAAAACACACAAGAAAACCGAGTCAAAGCGATAGAGGATTTTTTGGACTTGGCACAAGAGAGGCTCCGAAAATACGGAGTTTTTATTTCGGCTGACACCTATGGAAATATCTGTTGGAGCAACGATGACACAAATATAGGACAGACAGTCACTTCTTTGGCAAAACATGCAGACTATCTTGCTCCCATGCTTTATCCTTCGGGCTTTGCAAACGGTTCATTTTTATTTAAATATCCCTCAGAACATCCACATGCCGTCATCTATAAAAGTATCAAAAACATACATGACAGAATTAATCCTTCAAGAATAAGACCTTGGCTACAATGTTTTAAAGATTATACATACAGAAAAAAAAGTTATGACAAATTTGAGATAAAAGAACAAATTCGTGCAAGTGAAGAAACAAATACAAACGGCTGGATGATGTGGTCTCCATCAAGCACATACACTCTGAATTACTTTCAATAACTTACACAAAACTAATAAATATTATTTTATCTTTTTTATATCGAAACAAGTTACAATAGTGTATAAGATTTTTACATGTAAATTGATTGGAGGTGTGAGATGCTTCACAGAGAAAAAATTTATAAATATACAAAAAATACCTCTGTTTTATATGCTCATGCAAAAACAAATAATAAAAAAGATGCTGTGTTTATGCAAAGCTTATTTGATCACATCGAGTATGCGTTAAGCACAGAAGAGACTTTTCGGCTTTACAAAAAACACAACAATATTAATAGCCGTTTTTTTGATATCGTAATTTTAGATATACAACTAGGCATTGAACTTTACAAAGAGATAATCAAAGAAAATCCTGAGCAAAAAATAATTATTGCTATTGAACAAAATAGCCAAGAAAACCTTTTTCAATTTGTAAGTGCAGGAGCAAATTATTTTGCAGTAAAACCTTTTAATATCATCTCTTTGGGTAAAAGTGTTTATGAGATTGCAAAGGATATATACAATTATCGGCATCTACTTGAGGAAAATTCTTCTCTGCATGATGCGCTTCAAAATAAAAGTGATTTTTTTGCAAGCATGAGTCATGAAATTCGCACCCCGATGAATGCTATTGTAGGTCTTAGTCATATCTTGATGAATGAAAGTGCCATCTCAGAACATCAGCTTGATTATCTTCATAAAATAAACAGCTCTTCCAAAATACTTTTAGGAATTATCAATGATATTCTTGATTATTCAAAAATAGAAGCAGGAAAGTTGCAACTCGAAAATATTAAATTTGATATCAATATGATTCTAGATCATATCGCAGATATAATCGGACTTCAGGCAAAAGAAAAAGGGATTGAACTTGTTTTTGACATCAATCACAATGTCAATTTCTATTTTCTCGGAGATCCTCTACGCATCTCTCAAATTATCCTCAATTTGATGAGTAATGCCGTAAAATTTACAGAGCAAGGAAGTGTAACACTCAAAGTTTCTACAACAAAAACAAGTGATACAAGCATTGAGATTCAATTTGAAATACGTGATACGGGCATCGGAATGACACCAAAACAAGTAGATACTCTTTTTCAAAACTACACACAGGCAGAAAAATCCACAAGCCGAAAATACGGAGGTACAGGACTCGGACTTGCCATCTCAAAACAACTCGTCGAACTTCTCAACGGACGTATTTGGGTACAAAGCCAATACAAAAAAGGGAGTATATTCTTTATAACTCTACCTCTTGATATTTATGAGTCCCAAGAGCGCAGAGCCTATCGACTTCCGGAGAAAGAACTCATGACGAAACGTTTACTAATTGTAGATTCACATGAAAAATCATCGCGTGCTCTGGCGCATATGCTTGGATATTTTCATTTTTATGTCGAAAATGCCAACGGATTTACGCAGGCAAAAGCTTTGCTATTGAAAGAAAACTTTGACATAATTTTTATAGAAGAAAAAATATATGCAGTTTGCGATAATCAGAAAATGAACCATAATTCAGATTCAAAAATTGTTCTTCTTGAGGAGAGGATGGATATCTCACACTCTAAAAATAATGAACTTACCGATACATATTTAAAAAAACCATTCAACCAACAAATGGTTTTTGATGCGTTGCTTCGTATCTACGACAAAAAAAACTATGTTGCGGATATACCCAAACCCGAGTCTATGAAAGATAATCTCAAAACGCTCGGCACGAAAAAAATTTTGATAGCAGAGGATCACACCATTAACCAACGTGTGCTCCAAGGTATTCTCAAAGACACAGGTTTTGAACTTGTTTTTGTGCAAAACGGAGAAGAAGCCGTGCAAGCTCTTCAAGACTCAAAAGAGTTTCATTTGGTTCTTATGGATATCCACATGCCGATTCTTAACGGCTACGAAGCAACAAAAATAATTCGTCGAGAAAGCCGTTTTGATTCTTTGCCCATTATCGCAATGACGGCAGATGTATCGCCTGAGGATATTCAAAGAGTCAAAGAACATGGGATGCAGGCACATTTAGCAAAACCTATTCATGCTAAACATCTTTACGAATTACTTTATACCACACTCAAAGATGGATCCGTTTAAGCTCTTTTCGAATCTCTTTTGAGTTGTGTATATATCTCTCCACTAAGGCATGAAAACTTTGAGAATGATTCATATGAACAAGATGGGAAAGTTCGTGCACAAGAACATAGTCGATAAGTTCTTTTTTGAACTTCATCAGTTGCGTATTGAGCGTAATAACTCCAAATGAGCTGCAACTTCCCCATCTGCTTTTCATCTTTTTAAACTTTATCTCTTTGTAACTCAGATGCATCACTTTGGCAAAATATTCCAGCCTCTCTCTGAGATATATCTGAGAAATATTTTTATAAAAATCATCATAACATTTCAGTATATTTTTTTGATTATTCACTTGAATCTTTTCAAGATTTTCTCTTAAATACAGAGCTTCATCTCTATCTATACTGTAAAGTTCTCCAAATAAAAGCACTTCATCCTCTATATTTATTTTTTGCGCAGGATGCAGGGCGATTGAATGGAGCTGTTTTCTTATCCACGACTCCCGCTCCGTGAGCAAAGAGGTGATATATGCCTGTGATACCTTGGGAGTTTTGAGAATAATCTTGGCATGTGGATTAATGCTGAGATAGCTGTTTTTGAGAGTTGTTTTACAGATATGCTCCACAACCAAATCTTTAAAAAAAATTTTATTCATATAAAAGAGGGTCTTTTACTCCGACTTTTTGAAATCCCTTGAGTCGGAGTCTGCAACTGTCACACTTTCCACATGCCGTCTCTTCGTTTTTATAGCAGCTCCATGTGAGTTCTAAGGGAACATCCATCTCAAGAGACTTTTGTACTATTTGTGATTTTTGCAGATGCACCAAAGGCATTTTTATCTCTATATGCGTTTCATCTTTTGTCCCAAGATTGATACTCTCTTGCATACTTTGAATATAAGATTCTCTACAATCAGGATAGCCGCTGCCGTCCTCCTCGACAACACCGATACATATCGCCTCCGCACCCTCTTTTTCGGCAATTGCCGCCGCCATACTTAAAAATATCCCGTTTCTAAAAGGAACATAGGTAACAGGTACACCCTCTTCTATCCCTCCCGTAGGCACTTCTATACTTTTATCAGTCAAAGCAGAAGCGCCAAGCTGTTTAAAAAAGTCAAGGTCCAAAACATATTTTGTACGCACACCCATTTTTGAGCAAATATGATGAAAACACTCTAGCTCTTTTTTTTGTGTTCTTTGATCATAGTTGAAATGTACCGCAATTATCTCATAACCGTCTTGTTGCATCATATAAGCTCCAAGAGTAGAATCCATCCCGCCGCTCATCACACATACTGCTTTTTTAGTTTTCATTATTTGATTTTTCATACTTGTATTTTATCATAATCCAAATTCCAAGCTTCTAATTCTTTTTCATCTTTATAAAAACTCCAAGTAAGTTTTAGATAAAATCGCTTCATAATTTTATAAGCAACATAAAGGGCTCAAATGGGTTTAAGCATAGGTCTGGTAGGACTTCCAAACGTAGGTAAATCAACAACTTTCAACGCACTGACAAAAGCACAAAACGCAGAAGCTGCAAACTATCCTTTTTGTACTATTGAGCCAAATAAGGCAATTGTTCCTGTTCCAGATAAAAGATTATCCGCTCTGGCAAAAATTGTTCATCCGGAGAGAATCCAATATTCCACTTTAGACTTTGTGGATATTGCAGGGCTTGTGAAGGGTGCCAGCAAAGGTGAAGGACTCGGGAATAAGTTCTTGTCCAACATTCGTGAAACAGAGGTAATTCTACAGATAGTAAGATGTTTTCATGATGACAATATTGTTCATACAGAGGGGAATATCAACCCTTTAAGAGATGTGGAGATTATTGAGGGGGAACTTATTCTCGCCGATATCGAAGTTTTGCAAAATAGACTTGAGAGACTTAAAAAGCAAGCAAAATTTGATAAAAATGCCGCTTCCGTATTAGCTTTGGGAGAGGAACTCTTAGAATTTTTGGCAGACGGCAACTTGGCTAGAAACTTTCACGACACTCAAAGTGAAGCCTATCTACAACTCAATCATGAAGTAAGATTTTTAACAAACAAAGAGATTATGTACGGTGCAAATGTGGATGAAGATGGCTTGATAGAAGACAATGAGCACGTGATAGCACTCAAAAAACATGCACTTGAGAATAAATGTGAATTAATTAAACTATGTGCGAAAGTGGAAGAGGAATTAATCGGTCTTGAGGATGAAGAAGCGCAGGAGTTCTTGAGCGAACTTGGTGTTACCGAATCCGGACTGGAGCAAATTATCCACAAAGGTTTTGATAAACTAGGACTTATGAGCTACTTTACGGCGGGTGTCAAAGAGGTTCGCGCGTGGACAAT
>DZBD01000039.1 GCA_022729795.1 Sulfuricurvum sp.
TTTACAACAGATTTTTGGTGATTGCACGCAGCAAGAGTTGCATGAACTTATAGAGTATGTGGATGATGTGGTACAAAAAAGAGAGTGTTTACCCTTTGACAAAACCAAGAAATATAGTGTAAAAAAGCAAGTTTTAGTCAATTATCTTATATCGGTATTTGTGGGTCAAGAGAGTGTTCTACATATTTATAAAAAACTCTCAAGCACCGCAGTCTCTGAGTATATTTATCAAAAGCTTATTTGGGAGTCTGAGAAGATAGAGACAAGCGAAATTAGAGAAAAATTCCAGTATAAATTCGACATGAGAGCATCTTCAAGCTATGCAATAGAGACGACTAATCTGCCAAATGAACTCTCTCTTGTGCTAAAAACAAAATCTGCCTATTATGCTGATACATCCGATATACTCTCTATAAATCGAAAATTTCAGCCTATACTCAAACTTGTTTTTCCTATACCCAAAGATTATGAACTAGAAGCCCTAGAGCTTTTGGAGGAGACAAAATACAGCTACACAAACGAGGGTGAAGTGCTTCATTTTATCACTGTAATAGAGGATATGCTCAAAAATAGGTTTGTGGAATTTGGCAAAACAAACGAAAAACCGCTCTCAAAATCACTCAGTATACTCAAAAGTTCTACAGGTATCAATGAGTTTTATACACAGACGAGCCTCAACTCTTTTGCGATAGATATGCTCACACGAAGTTTTTACTATTACAGCCAAGTTGTGAAGGCTTTTGAACAGCCTGTACAAAACGTTCTGAGACATTTTACGACACTTCAATTTAATGATAGGTTGCACTTTTTTATAACAAGAATTTTTTTGGCTCACCTGAAAAAAGTGAGATACGATAGCTACTACTCCAATCAAAGAGCTCTTTTTGGGGTTCTGCATTCTATTATCAAAGAGATGCCCGAAGATGATTATGTGAGTGTAGAGAATATTATTCAATTTTGTAAATATAGAAATTACTATGTAGATATAGAAGCAAAACATAAAACGGATGAATACAGTATAGATATTCAACCTATAAAAAGTGCTCATATGAGTGTTACATGTATCTATGCCGACACATATTATAATGAGCTAGTTTTTGAGCCTATGCTCAAAGCATCTCTCTTTTATATGGGTGCTCTTGGTTTGATGGAGCTCAAATATAACGACCCTATTTCTCCATATGCCGTCTCTGCAAAAGATCAGCCGTATATCTCACCGTGGGACTCTCTCAAATATGTCAAGTTCACAAAACTGGGAAAATATATTTTTGGTTTAAGTGAGACCTACGAGTATGAAAAAAAAGAGACGAAAAAAACAACGATAAAGTTTGATGAGTATAATCCGATTATCACGGTGGATAAACAAGACGTGCTCATGCATGCTAAACTAGAACCATATACCGAAAAACAGAGTGAGGGAAGATATATTCTAAGCCACGCAAAAATCTTCAGAGAGTGTAAAACCAAAAAAATGCTTGAGGTCAAAATCGATGGATTTTTTAAAAATATAGAAGCAAATCCGCCACAAGTATTCAAAGATTTTTTTGATGAGATAAAAAGAAATGCAGATATGCTCAAAAAAGATTCCAAGCATGTAGTAATAGAGCTTCACAACAACAAAAAGCTTTTAAATATCTTTATGAAAAACAAAAAACTCCAAGAGATAGTCATCAAAGCACAAGGCTACAGAATCATTGTACTTAAAGAAAATCTGCCGAAATTGACGAAAACACTAAAAGATAACGGCTTTTTTATTGAGTTTTGAAATTAATGCCAAATTAAAACCTAATTTAGTACAATATACTTAGTTGTAAAGGATGAACAAAATGTATTTAAGTCAAGATATCAAACCTATAAGTTATTTAAAGTCAAAAACTGCAGACGTGATAAACGGAGTGAATGAGACGCACAGAACGGTCATTATCACTCAAAATGGCGAAGCAAAAGCGGTCGTTCAAGATATAAAAAGTTATGAAAATCTACAGAACTCTTTGGCTATGCTCAAGCTGATTGTCCAAAGTGAGAATGATATAGAGCATGGTAATGTTACAGCTCAAGAGTTAATATTTGAGGCTTTAGAAGAGAAGCTTTTCGCAAAATGAATGATAGTAGAAAGTATGAAGTTTTATGGGCAGAGAGTGCTATATTAGACTTACAAATGATTGTAGAATATATAAAAATTGAGAGTGAAAATAGTGCAAAAAAAATATTTTCTGAGTTAAGAGAAAAAAGTAATACTCTTTACTATTTTCCCTCTAAAGGAAAAGTAGTCCCGGAACTGCAAAGTATAGGCATAGTTAAATATAGAGAGCTCATCCACAAAAGATGGAAAATTATTTATAAGATTCAAGAATCAAAAGTTTATATTTTAATAGTTGTTGATTCTAGTCGGGATTTGGAGACTATTTTATTTCAGCGATTGATAAAAAAAGATTAATAAGGATATATTTTAAAAAAAAATATATGGATAATATAAATGTTATATAAAACGATAAAACTACGAAAATAAGGGAATTTATGGTTGATGGCAATAAATTATTTTTTGAAAAGCATTTGCCTACTAAAAAATATTAGGAGTGAAAACATAATGAACAAACAAGATTTTAACGACGGGCTTTTAGGCTTTTTAGATGCTTCGCCTACACCTTTTCATGCGACGCAGAATATGGCGAGGATGTTTGCTAATTCCGGATTTATTCAACTTAATGAAGTGAACAAATGGAAATTAGAGCAGGGCGGAAAGTATTACGTTACACGTAACGACTCCTCAATTATTGCTTTTACGTTTCCACATGCCAAGAAGTATGTGATGATAGGTGCACACACAGACTCTCCAAATCTCAAACTTAAACCAAATCCGATTTTAAAAAATGACGGTGTAGTGAAGTTTGGTGTTGAGCCTTATGGCGGGGTGCTATTAAATCCTTGGTTTGATAGGGATTTATCTCTTGCAGGACGTGTTTCTTATTTGGATTCTCAAAATATTATCAGAGATGCTCTTATCGATGTCAAAAAAGCAATTGCAATTATCCCCTCGCTTGCAATTCATCTCGATAGAGAGGTTAACGATAAAAAAAGTGTCAATGCACAGACGGATATTTCTCCTATCTTGGCATGTGGAGATTCGTTTAACTTTGATAAATTTTTAAAAGAGGAACTCTTGGCATGTGGAATCTCTGATGTTGTAGAATTGTATGCAAATGAGCTGAGTTTATACGACACGCAAAAAGCTTCTTTTGTAGGGATAGATGAGGATTTCATCGCAAGTGCAAGGCTTGATAATTTGCTGAGCTGTTATGTGGGGATGCTGAGTATTTGCAGCGTGGATGAAAATACTCCTATGCTTTTTATAGCAAGCGACCATGAAGAGGTGGGAAGTGCTTCAACTTCGGGAGCAGGGGGTTCATTTTTGGAAAGTACTTTAAAGAGAATGTTTCCCGATTTTGAGGAGTATACGCAGATGATTTGCTCATCTCTTTTGATATCGGCAGACAATGCACATGCCGTACATCCCAACTATCCAAGCAAGCACGACAAAGAACATGCACCGCATATTAATGCCGGTGTCGTGATAAAAGTTAATGCCAATCAGCGTTATGCTTCGAACTCAAAGACAATCTCGAGATTTATGAATGTCGCTTCTTCGCTGGGTGAAAATACCCAAAACTATGTGACGCGCAGCGACATGGCATGTGGAAGTACTATCGGTCCGATTACTGCCACAAGACTTGGAATCGAGACTTTGGACGTAGGAATTCCTACCTTTGCTATGCACTCCATACGGGAGCTTTGCGGTTGCGATGATGTTTATTCTCTGTACAAAATTATTTTAGGGTTTAGCGATTTATGTCAATCATAACGGCAGACGAATTAAATCTTTTAATCGAGCAGACCTACAAGGTAGAAAAAGAGTTTACGGATTTAAAAGAGTCTTATGCGCATTTGCAGAGCACCATCGAGCAGGTGGTTGAATTTTTGCCCAATGCTATCTGGATTTTGAACGAAGACGGAAATATTTTTTTACAAAACTCTCAGGCGAAGTCACTTGAAAAACTTTTGGAACTTTTGGAGTCCAAAAATAATGATTACGAGGTTACGTTTATGAAGCGCTCTTATCTCATTAAAAGCTCCACTTATCAAGACAAATATATGCTCAGTGCCACAGATATTACAGAGCAAAAACGCAAAGAAAACCTCGCTACCATGGGACAGATGGCAGCACATCTTTCTCACGAAATACGCAATCCTATCGGTTCTATTTCGCTACTGAGTTCGACGCTCATAAAAAGAGTTATGCCGGAAAATATTCCGATTGTCGAAGAGATACAAAAATCAGTCTACAGAATAGAGAGAATCATCAAAGCAACGCTCATGTTTAGTAAGGGTATCGAGGCAAACAAAACGGCATTTATGTGGAGTGATTTAAAAGAATCTATTGATATGGCGATAGGATATTATGCGCATTCCAAAGAGATTACTTTTATATTTCCGCAACAAAAATTTATTTTAAATGCCGATAAAGACCTTCTTGAGATGCTCTTTTCAAACTTTATCATCAATGCCATCGATGCCATAGAATTGGATGACAATGAAGAAGGAAAAGTGGAAATTATTTACGAAGCAGATGAAGAGTATCATAAATTTTTTATTTACGATAGCGGAGTTGCCATCGAAGATAAAAAAGCGCTTTTTGAGGCTTTTAAAAGTACAAAAGTCAAAGGAAACGGGCTTGGACTTGTTCTCTCCCGTCAAATAGCCGAGGCGCACGGCGGAAGTGTCGAGCTTATCAAAAGCAAACGAAAAGGTTTTGAAATAACCCTCAAAATTTAGAGCACTTTTTTGAAACTTATGACAAATTCGGCACCCTCTTTTTGATTGGAAACGCTCAGTGTTCCGCCAAGATTTTGTTCAATAATCATTTTTGACATGTAAAGGCCGATTCCTGTTCCATGCCCTTGTTCTTTTGTCGTAAAATAAGGTTCAAATACCCTCTCTAGAAGATTCTCTGCGATTCCTCCGCCATTATCGGATATATAGATTTTGTTTGCATCTAGTTTGATATCTATCCGTCCGTATGCAATTTTATTGTCTAAGATTGCATCTTTTGCGTTGGATATGATATTGAGTATAGTTTGTTGAAACTCCCCTTCTAAAGCCTCTACATAAAAGTCGTCTCCAAAAAGATTAAAAGAGATATTGTTGTGTTTTAGTTGCGCACTTTGTATATCTACGGCTGTTTGAATTGCTTTTTTGACGCTGAATACTTTTTTGATTTTGTCTACTCTAAAAAAATTCCTAAAATCATCTATCGTCTTACTCATAAATTGTATAGTCTGTGTCTGTTTCTTTATAAAGGTATCTATAAATTCTTTATTTATGAGCCCATCATCGTAATCATCATCGAGATTTTGTATATTGATATTAAGAGAGTTTAAGGGTTGTCTCCACTGATGAGCTATTGCGCCGACCATTTCGCCCATTGCCGCGAGTTTGGATTGTTCTTGAAGCATCTTGTCTTTAAGAAGATTTTCCTGTGTTTGTTTTTGAACTTCCTCTTGAAGGTGCGCATTCAACTCTTGGAGTTGAATCTCCAATATTTTCATTTTATATGTCAGAAAAAAGAGGAGAAATAAAACAAAAAATGAGAGGATATTTATAATAAAAAAATTACGTAATACATCTAAAATTTGAGGATTTTGTGTGTAAGACACAAGGTAAGAAACTGTTTTATTTTGAAGGTTTTTAATGGGTAAAAATGCTACTACGTGGACTTTATCTTCTATACGTTGGTAGAGTGCGAATTTTTTGGAGCTATCCATATTCTTTTTTATATACTCTTTATTTGGAGCAATAATATATTCTTCAAAATACGATATCGATTCATCATCGATGTAGTCAACAATTTCAAGCAAATAATCTTGGTGTTCGATGCTGATAATATACTGAAAAATCTGATCTTTGATTTCTAATATTTTTGCATCAAAAATATCTTTTTTGACTAAAAAATGGGAATGTATTTTATGTATTTTAGTGAGGTTGTCTTGAATAGATTTTGATGTTAATGCTATTTCATAGCATCCTAAGTATTTTTTATTCTCATCAAAAAGGGGAAAAACATTTGTAAAAGCATAGGCTGCAATCCCTTCCTCAAAGCCGCTTGTCGGAGTGTGCGTCGTGTTTGTTGTTTTAATGCTATATCTAATATTACCGATATCATCGCCGTGTTTGTTTGGTTTTTGCATTCTTAAAAATGATTTGTTATTTGGAAATACAAATTGGAACTGAAAAATTCCTTTTTCTCTCATGGAAGTATATTGCGGAGTTAACAGTGCATACAACTCGGCTCTGAGAATGTTTCTTTGTTCTTCATCTGCATCAAGAGCCTCTGATACAATTTCAAATAATCTTTTGTTACTCTTTAAAAACATATCTATGGATACCGCATCTCTATGGTTTATATAGGTCGTAATATCAAAATTATTCTCAAGCGTGTTTGTCGCTGCTTCGAGTTTTACGTTGATTAAGGTATTTTTATTAAATGCATTGATGCAACAAAAGAGTGTAAACACAAGAACGAAACCAAAAAGAAACCGGAACTTAATTTTATAATCGTGTTTCATAAGAGAACTCTGCTGCAGTTTCTACCGCTATTTTTTGCCTTATAAAGTGCTTTATCGGCTCTCTCAAGCATAGATTCCAAAGTATCGTTCTCTTTGAGCTCTGTAATCCCAAAAGAGATAGTGATTTTTCCCGCCGTGAGATGTTCTAAATTTTCTATTAAGATTCTTAAATTTTCTGCTAATTTCAGTGCACTATCTGCATGGGTATTTATAAAAAGCATCACAAATTCTTCTCCTCCCCATCTTGCAAAAAGATCTGTTTCTCTTGTGTTTTGTTTTATATTGTGCGCAAGCATAACAAGTATTTCATCCCCGATGAGATGACCGAAAGTATCGTTGACATTTTTAAAATGGTCTATATCCAAAATAGCCATACTTAGAGGCTGATGATATCTTTTACTGCGGTTAAGCTCGTATTCAAATACCTCTTCAAATTTATTTCTGTTGTAAATACCCGTAAGATTGTCCGTGTACGCCTTTTTCATCGTATTTTCTCTTTGGAGTTCCAATTTTGTAATATTTGTTAGGGTAATAAAATAGTTTATCTCATTTATTTTTGCGATACCGACAAAAAAAGATTGCACCTTACCCTCTTTATCTTTAAGAGTCAAAACTCTTTTTGCTTCATCTGTTTTTTCAATCAGAGTGTAGAGATTAGTGTCTTGAGAAAGCTCTTCTTTTATGAGAGTTTGACTCATAAAATTGGGAGAATCACCAGTAAAAATGCTCCAATAGGAGGGATATTTCACATTAAATTCATGAATATCATAAACATTAAAAAAATTTAAAAAGGAATGATTCGCAAAAATTATTTGATTTGTTCCCGTAATAAGGGACATATTATTATCAGAATCAATAATATACTGAAGAATATCTCTTTGTATTTTATTTTCCCTTTCAAGAATTATATTTTTTGAGAGCTTTTGGACAATATTAACGAGAGATTTTTTTTGTACAGGTTTTAAAAGGTAACCCTCAGCTTGAAGTTCTATAGCTTCAAGAAGATAAGCGCTTTCGCTGTGCGCTGTGGTAAAAACTATGTTGGCATGTGGATTTATCTCTTTGATGGCTTTTGCCATCTTCAAACCATCCATATGTGGCATTTTTATGTCACTAATAACAATGTCGGGGAGATACTTTTTATATATTTCTAAGCCGATAAGCCCATCTTTGGCTGTATAAACATTGTCGGATATTCTTTCCAATGTACGCATATACCCCTCTCTCACATCATCTTCATCTTCCACATAAAGAATAGTAACCTCTCGAGAACAGCAATTCATAGGATATTCCTAATAACTAAAATAATTAATTTAAAACTATTATACATAAAAATATATGAACTAAAGATTAATATAATAAACTTCCTTTGAGGAAATAATACCAAATACAAAAGGGGGATATATGATACATTATTCTTTGGAGTGGCTTGGAAAAGAAGAAGCGATACTAGAAGCAAAAACTCCTTGTAAAATAGAAGAAAAGATACATTTTTGTGAAGAAAATCTCCTAATCAAGGGCGATAATCTTGATGCACTAAAGCGAATGCATGAAGCATACAAAAACAAAATAGACGTAATTTATATAGACCCTCCTTACAACACAAAAAATCATAAGTTTTTATATAAGGATAACTTCTGCACAGGGGACTCAGATTCTCACAGCAGATGGCTGAGTTTTATGTATCCGAGAATATTCTTGGCATGTGGAATGTTACGCCAAGACGGTGTGCTGTTTGTAAGTATTGACGACAATGAAGTTGCCCAATTGAAACTTCTGTGTGATGAGATATTCGGTGAGGATAACTTTATTTCTCAAATAACTTGGCAGAAAAAAAGAAACAGCTCTTTTTTACATAAAAACGTTGCTAAGGTAAGTGAATATATTTTGGTATATGCAAAAGATATCCAAAATGCCCCAATCTTGAGTATAGAAGAATCCCAAAAACACAAGCCGTATCCTCTCAACTTTAAAAATAATGCTATAAAAGAGATACTATTTCAAGCCGGAAGTGTCCGTTTTAGGATGCAAAATCAGATTGTAAAAGCCTGTGATATGTCGAGTGCTAATATAAAATGTTCGTTACTTGATGATGTAGAGATAAAAAATAATACAAATATCTATCCGTTTCGGATGCTTGGGAGTTGGAGATATTCTCAAAACATATTGGATAATTTGGTGCAAAACGGCGCAGTTTTGAGTGTTGCCAAAACACCTTGGCGAGTCAACTATATTATGCAGCAGAGCAAAAAAAAGCTGATGCGTAATTTGTTCACGCAGGAGAGTTATCAGATGCAGACCAACGAAGACGGCCTGTCTCAGATAATAGAACTTTTCGGCTTTGAAGCATTTTCTAAACCAAAACCGCTTGAGCTGATAAAAACACTCATAAAGTCAGTGACACATGCCAAGAAAGATGCCCTTGTTTTGGATTTTTTTGCAGGAAGTGCAAGCACTGCACATGCCGTGATGGAGCTAAATGCACAAGACGGTGAAAAAAGAAGATATATTCTCATCCAATCAGGTGAAAAACTGAACAAAAATTCTGCTGCTTTTGCACACGGATATAAAAATATCTTTGAGATCACAAAAGAGAGAATTCTCTTAGCAATAAGTAAAAATAATTTCAAAAATGAGATGTTTCAAATGATAAAATTAAAATAGCTGTGATATAATAAATTTATTTCAAAGTTTTAAAGGTTTCCCATGAACAATCTTTCTATCAGCAAAAAAGTCCATATTCCTCTCATTTTGTCCATTGTTGTCGGTTTCATAATTATTATGATAAATTATTTCATCTCTATCAAAGAGATGAAAGAAGATGTTTACAAAAACCAAGCACAAATGCTTCGTTCGCTTTATGGTGAATCTATGGAATGTAAAGAGAGTATTGGTTTGACAAATGCCATCAATATCTCTAAAAATTATGATGTGGTGCAAGCTCTAAAAGAAAACAACAGAGAGTTAGCGATAACGGGTCTTAATGAAGTCTCTAAAAACTTTAAAGAGCATACAAATTATAAAAATGTCAAAGTGCATATTCACGATGCAAATGTTCACAGTTTTTTACGAGGCTGGTCACCGAAAAATTTCGGGGATGATTTGACCTCTTTTAGAGAAACGGTTGTACAAGTCAAGGCAAATAAAAAACCTATAATTGCCATAGAGATTGGAGTTGCAGGACTCAGTTTACGTGGCATTGCACCGATAATTAGAGAGGGTCAATACTTAGGTTCTGTAGAATTTATGCAAGGTTTAAATTCAATAGTTGAAAACGCACGCGATGTTCATGGAGTCGAGATGGTCATGGTTATGAAAAATGAGTATCTCCCCATTGCTTCAGAGCTAGCATCAGCGCCTAAGTCAGGCGAATATATCCTAGCAGTCAATGAAAAAGTGATTAACAAAGATTTTTTCAATGACTTGACTAATATCAATATTTCGGATGTTGAAAACTTTCAGAGTACGGAAAATTATTTTGTAGTTTCTCTCCCTATTAAAGATTTTTCTCAAAAAGTTATCGGTTATGCATTAGTGGGCAATAAAATCGGTAATGTTGAAAGTGTTATTATTGAATCTGAAGATTCTTTGCTGAGACAAGTGTATATCATGGCGGTTGTAGATATGTTGATCCTTCTTTTTATCATGTATATTCTTAAAAGAAGTGTTACGGAACCTATTCTTCGCCTCGACCAAGTTGCTTCGGAATTAGCTCAAGGTGATGCAGATTTGTCAAAAAGACTTCCTGTGACTTCCGGCGATGAACTCGGTCATGCAAGTGCAAGTTTTAATGCATTTTTGGACAAGGCGGAAGTGCTTTCGAATAACGCAAAAGAACATGCCGCAAGAGCAGAAGCCTCCGCAGAAAAGGTGAAAAAAAGTATGGAAGAAAACTATCTCACTCTTTCTCTCTCAGAGGGGATGATTGCCGGAGCCATCGACAATGCTAATAATCTTCATAAAAGTATGGAGCAAAATCTTGCAAATGTACATGAAGTGAATAGATTAAATCAAACAACATCCGAGGTTATTAATCAGGTTACACATTCTACGGATGAAATTATCGGCACCATATCCAATATTACCGAGATGATAAGTGATTCAAGAATATCCTCGGAGCATCTAAGTTCTAATGTTCAAGAGATATATAATGTAATATCCTTAATCAAAGATATTTCAGACCAAACAAATCTCTTGGCACTCAACGCTGCCATTGAAGCCGCAAGAGCAGGGGAACACGGTCGTGGATTTGCAGTGGTTGCAGATGAAGTGAGAAAATTAGCAGAGAGAACACAAAAAGCAACAAGTGAAGTGGAAGCAAATATTAGTGTCTTAAAGCAAAATTCTACAAGTATGTCTGAAAATAGCGAGAGAATTGAAGAAC
Organism: Sulfuricurvum sp.; assembly: GCA_022729795.1. Taxonomy (GTDB): domain Bacteria; phylum Campylobacterota; class Campylobacteria; order Campylobacterales; family Sulfurimonadaceae; genus Sulfurimonas. Next base: position 11,005 of record DZBD01000039.1, read on the forward strand.
ATGCAATATCCTCGCAAGAAAAGCTCGACAGCTTCAAAGTCGTACTCTTCCAACTTGTAAAAAATGCAGAAAAAATCAAACAAGACAATAGTCTCATAGGGCATGAACTCTTTGCTAATATGGCAAAACTTGACCATATTATTTATAAAAACAATGCCTATTCGACTACCATGGACGGGGGCGGAGATATGTTGCTCAATAGCCACACGATATGTAATCTCGGGAAATGGTATAGCAATGAAGGGCAGATGGAATTTGGAAAACAAGATGCCTTCAAAGCCATAGATGCTCCACACAAAAAATTACATGAAAATATTACTAAAGTGATGCGAATACTTGAAAACACAAATGATAGAAACTCGGATGAGATCATTAATCTTTTTAAAGATATGGAAGAAGCATCGAAGGAATTATTCAAATTATTGGATGCTATTGTTGAATGTTAAATCACTTTTACAGGTTTATCCGACTTGAATAGTTATTTAACATTTTGTTATCTTTATTTGATTAAAATACCTTTTTTTAATAAAAGGTATGCCGATGCAACATCTATTTTCCCTCTTTAGCTCTATGAAAACAACAGTAATTTTACTGCTTGTTTTTGCTTTTTCCAGCGGTTATGCTACATTCGTGGAGAATGACTACGGTACAATGACCGCAAAAGCGGATATCTATAATGCAAGATGGTTTGAGATTTTACTTGGACTTCTTGTAATAAATCTTATACTTAATATTTATAAACATAAAATGTATACATTGAAAAAAGCTCCTTTGTTTATTTTTCATATTGCATTTATTGTTATTTTTATAGGTGCTGCTACAACACGTTACGCAGGATTTGAAGGTTCTATGCATATTCGTGAGGGGCAAAGCAGCTCTACAATGACAAGCAGCGATACCTATCTTATTGTTAATGCAAATGTTAATGATAAAAACGTATCTACTTCCCAAAAAGTTTATCTCTCTAAAAAATCAAACAACTCTCTTGCCTCATCTTTAACTATTGAGGGAAAAACAGTATATGCCCGGATGACTGAGTATATTCCCGATGCAATCGAAGAAACGGTAGAAGATAAAAATGGATTTGCAGTTGCCAAAATGATGGTGACAGGCGGCGGAAAAGGGGAACAGATAACTCTTAAGCAGGGAGAATATCGTGATAACGGCGAATATGTTTTAGATTTTGATTCCAATAAAACTTTTACTAAGCCTGTTATTTCTCTTTTTATACAAAACGATGAACTTTTCATGAAGCACGATATGACTCTTGAATATCTCAAAATGGATGACAAATCCAAAGGGCAGTTGGTTTCTAATGAAAAAGAACCTTTTGCTACGAGAACTCTTTTTACTGTTACAAGTGCGAGCTTTGTTCTTCGTGAATTTATGCCACATACAAGTACAAAAATTGTGTCAGACCCAAATGCTAAACCTATGCAAGCCGGAGTAGATGCACTTCGTTTTGAAGTAAGTGTGGGCGATAAAAGCAAAGAGGTTTTAGTTTTTGGAAAAAACTCAATGCTTGCGGAGAAATATCCTCTTGAGATTGACGGTGTAAAACTCAGTATAGCTTATGGCGCCAAAGAGATAAGCCTTCCGTTTATGGTAAAACTTCTTGATTTTCAACTAGACAGATATCCCGGCTCTATGTCTCCTGCCTCTTATGCAAGTGAAGTTACTTTGATAGATAGGGAACAAAATCTTGAAATGCCTTATAGAATTTTTATGAATAATATACTCGAACACCGCGGATACAGATTTTTTCAGGCATCGTATGATCAGGATGAAAAGGGAACTATATTATCCGTCAACAATGATCCCGGAACGCTTCCCTCGTATATAGGTTATTTTCTTTTGGCACTTGGAATGTTTGCTTCCCTTTTTTCAAGGAGTAACAGATTTTCAAAACTCTCGGCAAAAGCTAAAAAAGCAAGTGAACAAAAAGCGCTTTCTTTGCTTGTAGCTTTGGGTTTAGTTTTGAGTTTGACACCCTCTTATGCAGATGAAATAAATCCCGATATTAAAGTGATCCTCTCTTTTGATAAAGTCCATGCCGACAAATTTGGACAACTCATAGTCCAAGATACGGGTGGAAGAATGAAACCTTTAGATACCCTCTCTGCAGAAATTTTGGCAAAAGTGCACAGAAATGCTATGTTTAGCGTAGGCAAAGAAGCACTCAGTCCCAATCAAGTTATTCTTGGAATGATGGTGAGACCGGATATTTATAGAAATATAAAAATGATACGCACCAAAGATGAAGCAATCAATAAAATAATAGGGGCTAACGCAGATGTAACCTATGCATCCTTTGCCCAATTTTTCGAAGATCCCGATAATATGCAAGGGTATAAACTCTCACAATCAGTGGAAGAAGCGGTAAGAAAAGAGCCTAAACATAGAAATAAGTTTGACAAAGAAATTTTAAAAGTAGACGAGAGAGTCAATATTGCCTATATGGTTTATACGGGTGATTTGATAAAAATATGGCCAAAACCAAACGATGTCAATAATAAATGGTACGCAACTATTGAAGCATTGCAAAATTTCTCACCTGAGAACGGTGAAAAGCTGAGAGAAATTGCAGTGAATTATTTTACGGCCATCGATACTTCATTGACAAGCCAAGATTGGAGCAGTGCAAACACCGCTATTAGTAAAATAGCGGAGTATCAAAAATTCTACGGCTCTGAAGTGTATCCAAGCCAAAATAGGATTTTGGCAGAGGTTTTTTACAATAAAGCGAAGATATTTGAAAGATTGTATCCGTTGTATCTCTTACTTGGTTTTGTACTTCTTATTTTGAGTTTTGTAAAAATCCTCAAACCGAGCTTTAAAATAGATATTTTTACCAAAACAACCATGGGTATTTTAATCGTATTTTTTATAATTCACACCGTAGGACTTGCAAACAGATGGTATATCTCCGGTCACGCTCCATGGTCGGATGGTTTTGAATCTATGGTATATATTGGATGGGCTACCGTTTTGGCAGGATTCATTTTCTCTAAACGCTCAAGCATGACGCTGGCATCTACGGGAATTTTGGCAGGACTTATTTTATTTGTGGCACATCTTAGTTGGATGGATCCTCAGGTTACAAATCTTGTTCCCGTACTTAATTCTTACTGGCTTAGCATCCATGTTTCCATGATTACTGCAAGTTACGGTTTCCTTGGTCTTGGTGCGCTTTTAGGTTTTGTAACTTTAATTCTTTTTATTCTTAAAAATGAAAAAAATCAACATCAAATAAGCGCCTCGATTAGAGAATTAAACTCTATTAATGAGATGAGTCTTATGGTGGGACTCGTACTTTTATCTGTCGGGAATTTTCTCGGGGGTGTTTGGGCGAATGAGTCTTGGGGTAGATATTGGGGATGGGATCCAAAAGAAACATGGGCACTTGTTACGATTTTGGTCTATGCCTCTGTTTTACACATGAGATTTATAAAAGAGATTTACAGTGATTTCAATTACAGCGTTGTCTCTCTTTTATCCTATACGTCGGTCATTATGACCTATTTTGGAGTGAATTATTACCTTGCTGGTCTTCATTCCTACGCTAAAGGGGACCCTGTTCCTATCCCTGATTTTGTACCTATTACTTATGCAATTATTTTTGTAATGATTGTTTTGGCATTTAGAAACAAAAAGCTGGCATAAAGACCGGCATGTGGAATTTCACGGCTTTAGCAAAAAAAGTTTGCCCTTTCTCGAAGCCATACGTAAAAACAACAACAAAGAGTGGTTCGAAGCACATAAAAACGAATATGAAGAACTGATATTAAATCCCTCCAGAGCCTTTGTGGCGGAGATGGGGGAGCATCTCCAAGCACTTGTACCTACCATTAACGCCATTCCTAAAATCAATCAATCCCTTTTTAGAATTTACAGAGATACAAGACGGATGGGCTCGAATAAAGAGCCTATTAAAAGCCGTATCGGAATCATCTTTTGGCAGGGTAATTCCAAAAGGCTTCAGAGTTCCTCTTTTTATCTGCATTTTTCACCGGACGAACTTCTAGTTGCGGTAGGTGTCCGATGGTTTGAAAAACCTCTTTTAGATGCCTATAGAGAGTATATACAAGAGCAAAGTAAAAGGGTAGAACTTGAGGAGATTTTGAGCAAACTCTCGGCATGTGGATATGAACTGCTCCCTCACGGATATAAAAGATTTCCCAAAGGTTTTGATTCCCACATGCCAAGTGCACAAATGAGTCTTTTTAAAGGGATGGCGGCAATCAAAAGCTTGGAGCCTGAACTCATAGAAGATGGGGAAAAACTTCTAGTCACTCTCTATAAAATATATGAAGATATGCTACCCTTACATGAGATAATGTATACAATAAGTTTAAAAGTCAAAGAGGATTAAAAAGTGAAAAAAGAAGCGATAGTACTACTCAATATGGGTGGACCAAACAATCTTGATGAAGTTGAAATGTTTTTGACAAATATGTTTAACGATAAAAATATTTTGACAATGAAAAGCGGGTTGCTCAGAAAATTTATCGCTACTATGATAACTTTTAGCAGAACCGAAAAATCTCAGGAAATTTATAGGCAAATTGGGGGGAAATCCCCTTTAGTCGGACACACAAAAAATTTGGTGCAAAAACTTCAAGAGAGACTCACAGAAAATATAATAGTGGATTTTGCCATGCGCTACACTCCCCCTTTTGCGCAAGAGGTGATAGAAAAATTAAATAAAGAGGATTTAAGCAAAATTTATCTTATTCCACTTTATCCACAATACTCCACTACCACGACAAAATCCTCTCTTGAAGATTTTGAAGAGCAATACCATCTACACGGCGGTGATGCTATTTTGGTAGAGATTAAACATTTTTTTGAAAACAACAGCTATAATAAAGCAGTGCTCGAGCGGATTAAAGAAAAAATGGCAGGGGATGACTGTAGGGATTTTGATATTATTTTCTCTGCGCACGGCTTACCGCAAAAGATAGTGGATGCAGGAGATATGTATGAAAGGCAGGTAACTCGGCATGTGGAAATACTCAGGGGGATGCTAAAAGAGGAGGGCTTAAACTTTCATGAAACCCACTTGGCATACCAGTCAAAGGTTGGACCTTTGAAGTGGTTGGAACCCTCTTTAGAAACTAAACTTAAAAGCGTGAGAAACCGAGGCGTAATTATTTTCCCTATAGCTTTTACTATAGACAACTCCGAAACGGATTATGAACTTGAGATAGAATATAGAGAGATTGCCGAGGAGTTGGGGTTTAAAGAATACAGAGTTTGTAGATGTCCTAACGAGAGTGCGTTTTTTGTGGATGCGCTTTGTGAAATATACGAAAAAATGAAATAAAAGGGACAATAGAGATGAAAATAGTTATCTTTGATATGGACGGCACTCTGATAGACTCTCAAAAAGATATAACGATTTCAATCAATTATGTAAGAAATGCTAACTACAATCTTCCCCCTTTGCAAGAAGCATTTATTGTAGAAGCGATTAATAGAGAAAATAGAAATTTACCAAAACTTTTTTATGAAACAGAGATGTATGAACATCGTGACAAAGTACTTTTCGAGCAACATTATGAACAACAATGTATTCAAAATCCGTATTTGTATGAGGGTATTAAAGAAACTCTTGAAGAGCTCTTGGCATGTGGAATTAAAGCATCCGTTGCAACCAATGCTCCTACTCAATTTGCAAAAAAAATGTTGCATCATCTTAAGGTTCACCACCATTTTGATCTGATCATAGGTGCAGACAAAGTAAGTTCTCCTAAACCAAGCCCTCTTATGCTGCATAAAATATTAAATCACTACAACTTTGATACAAAAAGCGATAGAGCTTGGATGGTGGGAGATAATTCCAAGGATATGCTCAGTGCGCAACATGCAGGGATTGATTCGATGTTTGTCACGTGGGGATTTAGCCCTGTGGGTGATCACGAGATAGTTATTTCAAAGCCCCAAGAGATTTTAGAGATAGTTTTGTAAAATATATGCTAGAATAACTGAATTTCAACAAGAAGGATAGAGTATGATGAGTGATATATTGGTAGCATTTTTGTTTATGGCTCTTTTATTTTTAAGGCAGGTTTATATCCTAAGACAAGCAAACAAAATTAATTACGGACCACTGATGCTTGCCATAGGTGCTATTAGTTCTGTTATCCATTTTATTATCAGTCCCGACACCCAAAATATTACTCTACTACTGAAAGAATCTTTTTTTCCTTTGCTTGTTGCACTGCTTCTTTATATAGTGATGAATATACTTCATCAAAACCAACAATCCGAAAATGCAAAAACACAAGATGAATTTACCAGAGTTCTTGTTCTCCAAGTAAGTAAACTTAAAGATTTTGTAGGAGAATTGGAAAATCGGATGAATATCAGCCAGCAAGAGGAAAGATTAGCGCAAGAGGAGATTCGTGAACAATTTAAACGTGATATTAATGCACTCGATGCGATTCAGATAAATCAAGTTGCTTTTTTGGATAAATTTGACGTGATGGATACTTTACACAACAAAGTAATAAAAGAGTTAGCCGACTTTACGGATATTCAAGTGCCTTCGCTTGATGATGTTGTGCATAAACATATTGATATTTTAAGAATAGCAGAGCAAGACCATTATAATAAGCTCAAAATTGTGCTCGAAAAAGCCGTAGAGAGAAAATGCGAAATTTCGGAAGATATGGATGAACTCAAAGAAAAACTCAGCAGTATGAAAAATATTTCTAATGATATAGCAAAAGCTATCACAAGACACACACTGCAGCAGCTCTCAAGTGTCACGAAAGATTTTGCAGATCAGATTTTATTTTTGAAATCCCATGCCGAGAGTATAAAAACATCTTTATACGAGGGTGAAAATACTTTAAGCGCCATAAGAGTTCAAAGTGAAATGATTATGAAACAAATGGTGCTCTCATCCAAAAAAATGGGTGAACTTGAAAATAAAAATATTGCTTTGCATGATGTGTACACAACGATGAGGGAACTTATGTCTGATATGGAGGTGATTAAAGCAGATTATGTTAAATCTCAGTCCCAATTAAGCACGCTCTCAAAAGAGTTAAAATCCTCTGAAGATGAACGGATAAGCGCGATGAAAAACCAAATTGAATCCTTGAGTGATGTTTTGTCTCAAAGAATAGATGATTCTTTGGAGAAACTCCATGAACATTATCATATTGCCGATGAGGGAATTACAAAAAGTGTTCAGATACTTGCTAAAAAAGCGCAAGTACAAAAGGGCTATACCGGAGCTTAAAAGGCAAGCATAATAAGCGGCGGATAGATTAAAAGTCCCATATAAGGCAAAAATTTATGCAAGGGAGTCAAAAGAACGATGCTCATCTCTAGTGTGAGTTCTTTTTTGGTAAATACTTGCTCTATAATTAGTATTTTTGCGGCAATATCTACGGTTTTAATTAAAAATAAGATTACGGCACTCGGAGCATAGTCGCTAAGCATGGCGAAGCCTATACTAAAATAAAATGTAGGATGCATTATTAAAAAAAGAAATATACTCCTAGAATAATACTGATGCATACGCACCAACTGCCATTCACCACCCCAAAACACCAAAAAAATGAATATTTAATTTCATTCT
>DZBD01000040.1 GCA_022729795.1 Sulfuricurvum sp.
CTTGGGATTACATCTGAGTATCTACACTTGGATTCTACTGCCTTTCATGTGGATGATTTCATTGAATTGCTAAAGGGCGATAAAGTCTTTGCATAATTTCCACATGCCATGGCATGTGGAAATAGTATTTATTCAATATTTTTTAAAAAATTACTTACCATTCTTACTCCGGCACCCGTGGCACCGTAAACATTACAATCCCAAGGAGTTTCAGTGTAGGCTGAACCGGCTATATCAAAGTGAAGCCATTTCTCTTTCATGTCTTCGTTTATAAACTTATCCAAAAACATTCCAGCAGTAATCGCTCCGCCGTAAGGTCTTGAGGAAACATTTGAGATATCTGCTATCTCGCTTTTGAGAAGTTTTTTAAGATGTCTATTGAATGGAAGCGCACCTACAAGCTCGCCTGAATTGTTTGCCGCTTCAAAAAAGTGATGTTTGAGTTTATTGGAATGCCCCATAACTCCGGTGGTATATTCCCCAAGAGCCACCATACACGCACCTGTTAAAGTTGCAAAATCAAAAAGATAATCTGCTTTTACCGTATCTTGCGCATAACTTAAAACATCTGCCAAAACCAAACGTCCCTCGGCATCCGTATTTCTTACTTCTATTGTTGTTTTACTTCTTGATACTAAAACATCATCCGGTTTATAGGCATTTCCCCCTACCATATTTTCAACAGCACCTATAAAAGCGTGGATTTCTACATCCAGTTTTAATTCACTTGCAGCCTTAATCATCCCCAATACTCCGCATGCCCCGGCTTTGTCCATTTTCATAGTAACCATAGATGTCGGAACTTTAAGACTTAACCCGCCGCTGTCGTATGTGAGCCCTTTTCCTACAAGCGAAATAACTTTTTTAGGATTTTTCGGTTTGTATGTTAAGTGAATCAAAGCACTGCCGTGAACAGAAGCACGACCGACTGCTAACATCGCATGCATATTCTCTTTTTCAAGAGCGTCTTCTTGAAGCACATCACATTTGAGTCCGTTATCTTCAGCTAGCTTATACGCTAGGGTAACCAAAGTCTGAGGGTTTAGTTCTTGCGGAGCCATATTTACGATATCACGGGTAAAGCAGGTGGCGTTTGCCACGATAAGTGATTCTTTGAAAGTTTTTTCAAGCTTTGAAAACTTGAGCGTATTAACAGCTAAGTAAATATTTTTTAAAGCTGTTTTGTTAGGTTCTGATTTGTAATCATCAAAAGAATATCCTCCGAGAATAAAACCCTCTACTATTGCAGACAAGCTGTTGTTGGCTATGACACTGAGTTTTATGCTTTTATAGCTTGAGGTTTTCAGTATTTTTACGGCGCTCACGCAGGCACTTCTTAGATTTTCAGAATCTAGGTTTTCTACTCCACAAAAAAGTATCCCTTTTTCGTATAAAAAACAGGTAGAATCCTGCTCTGCTTTAAATCCTGCTTTATTGAGGATTTTATGCTCTGAATGATTTTCTACTTCATTTTTCGTTAAAAATTCCACTAATATATCCGCTTTGATATCAGATATATTTTTATTTAATAATAGTACATTCATTTTTGTTCTTTGAGATTGGATTGTACAAGAGATTCTAAATCATTTTTGATTTGTTTATGTCTGGTATCCAAGTGTTTTTGAATTGTGTTATATATATTGTGCATCGTTCATCTCCTCGAAGCTGGTTTAAAATTTATTTCAATAATTGTATCTTAATATCTTGGCATGTGGAAATATAAATTTATTTTGTCTCTATTGAATGCTAGTAGTGCTTATCCGTCTCCAATACATTTTAAAAAGGAATTTATATGCAAGAACTCACTCAAACAGGTCAAAATTTAGCCAAGGATTTATCTAATCGATACAATTTAAGTTATGATGCAATTATTCATATGATAGTTGCAGTAAACAACGGTGGCGATACTATGGCACAATTCAATTGTCCAGAGCTTGGCGGTTCAGGTCAGTGGATGCAAGGTGGAATGACTATGGTTGGAGATATGTTTAATTACGGTCTTAAAAACACTGATGTGGGTGCGTTGAGTGATGATGAATTTAATTCAAAGAAAAGCGAATTGCTAAGTAGAATTTAATTTGTTTTCATAGGTGCTTTAGAATGGGCAATTTCTTAACAAAATTTAGTTTTATATATGAAAGTTTAATAAGTCTGATATGAGAATGTTAAAAAATTATATTTTATATGGTACCATGGTTACTGCATATTATTTATACATATCGGTATTTCTCTCATGTATATGTATTGATATAATGTTACTGGTAAAGATGTTTAAAAAATTAATATGGCGGTGAGATATGTTAGACAAATCTAGTGATGTGCAAAGTAAATTTTGGGAAATTTTCTCCAAGCAAGATAGAAAAAAAGTAGAAGAATTTAAAACTTATATGGATAAGTTTGCTATAAATTTTAATCTGTATCAAGATGGAAACTTTATAGAACAATCTTTGCCGTTTGACATAATCCCGCGGATTATTTCAAAAAGTGAATTTTCAAAAATGGAAAAAGGTTTAGTTCAAAGAATTACTGCTTTAAATTTATTTTTGGAAGATTTATACACGGATGCTAAAATAGTCAAAGCCGGTATTGTTCCGGAAGAATTTGTTTATGAAGCAAAAGGCTACTTAAAAGAATTTGCAGGATTTTCACCATCGAAAAAAATTAGAACACATATAAATGGGATAGATTTAGTAAAAGATACGAAAAATGATGAATGGGTAATACTAGAAGACAATTTAAGGGTTCCAAGTGGCGCTAGTTACCCACTTTCTATAAGAGATACATACAGAAAAATATATCCTGATTTTTTTGAGCAACTGAAGATAGAACCTATTAAACAATATCCAAGCTATATTGCCGATTCGATGAATTATGTAAACTGTGGCGGAATTAATGTTGTCCTGACACCAGGAAGATTTAATTCAGCTTATTACGAACATAGTTATCTTGCCGAAAAAATCGGTGCACAACTTGTCAGAGCAAGTGAACTTTGTGTCATTGATAAAAAAGTATATTTTAAAAACTATAACGGCAAGAAAATCAGAGTAGGTTCAGTGTACAGACGACTCGACGATGACTTTTTAGATCCTACTTTTTTTAATCCTGAGAGTCTTATAGGCGTTCCTGGGATAATAGATGCATATTTAAGTGGAAATGTTGCTATCATGAATGCTCCGGGCAATGGCGTAGCAGATGACAAAGGTATTTATTATTTTGTACCTAAAATGATTCAATACTATTTAAATGAAGAGCCGATTTTGCAAAACGCTCCAACATACCTTCCGTATTTTAAAGAAGACATGGATTATATTTTTAACAATATCGAAAAACTTGTTATTAAAGATGTTGCAGAAGCAGGTGGCTATGGAGTTAGTTTTGGTCATTCTATGTCAAAAACACAACTCGAGGATATGAAAACTATCATAGCAGCACATCCTCGAAGATTTATAGCCCAAGAACTTATTGAGTTTTATGATGAAAAGTGTTATTTACATAATGAACTTAAAGAAAGAAAAGCAGATTTTAGAGCGTATGTTGTTGTGGGTGAAGATGTAAAAGTGTGGCAGTGCGGGCTTACACGTTACGCATTGGAAGCCGGAAACTATTTAGTGAATTCCTCCCAAGGCGGCGGATTTAAAGATACTTGGGTAATGGAGTAATACAATGGAAGAATTATTAACTGCAAATTCAGCGACAAGTTTGTATTGGCTGGGAAGATATTTAGAAAGAGTAGAAGCAACGTTAATGGAAGTGAGTATTGCATATGACAATATTATAGATGTCGATAAAAATGCAGGAGTAGCTCTTTATAAAAACTTTGATGTAGATTTGAGCTATTCGAATGCACTTGATTTTTTAAATATAGCATTATTGGGTGAGCACAACGCAAATTTAAAAAATATTGTTGTGCAGATACGAGAAAATGCAATTATTTCAAGAACACAACTTGGGGAAGATTCTTTTGGTGAGATTATAGAGTTACATACATTATTTAAAAATGTCTCTCTTGCTACTTCCTATATCGATTATAAATTTATTGACAATGCTTTATCTTTAATAAGTGAAATTTGGGGAAGTCTTTCAAAAAGACAACAAAGAAAACAAAGCAATTCGTTTATCATTTTAGGTAAATTAGTAGAAGAGGTAGATTTTCATTTGAGATTAGATAAAGAAAAAGTACTTTCTCTTGTTATCTTGGAAGAAATTGATATTATTGTTGAAAAATTAACCAATATTACAGAATCTAAGGACTATAAAGAGATAGATAAGCATGAAATCGTTAGCTTGGTTAATGCAAAAATAGACATGATAGTAACGGATGAAATATCATCAATTTAAATTGTACCTTTCACACGAGAGATTTTCATTCTCTCGTGTGAATAAATGTATCTAGCTTAACACTGCGTTACCCAAACTCCTACATCAAGAGTTGAATCTGCTACCCCTGAAAATAAGCCTGAGACAGGTGGAACAGATTCAGCTAATCTAGAAACTGCCACAGGAATATGATCTGCTCCAACAATTTCTCCCGTAGTAGGATCAAATCCTTTCCAGCCACCGCCCGGTAAATAGACTTCCGCCCAAGCATGGGTAGAACCTATTTGATCGGGCATCAACGGAACATAAAGATAGCCGCTTACAAATCGTGAAGCAAGCCCCAAACATTTAACAGCCTCCATAAAAAGTAAGGCAAAATCACGGCATGAGCCAGATCTTAAAGATAGTGTTTCTATGGCTGTTTGTACTCCCTGTTCTTCTCTGGCTTTATAGGTGAAAGTTTTGTATATATGCGCAGTGAGCCGTTGCAAAAGTGTATATGTTTGAATTAACTCAGTACCTTGATACACACCGTAAATCCAATTTTTCAAGTTTTCTTGAGCCGCCTGATTTGGCAGTACCATATAAGGTGAAAGTAAAAATACTTCATCGTCTTTATAGCTAAATGGATATTTGACGGCGTAATCAGCTACTAAAAAGTCAAGCGGAGAGTCGTTATACTGCTGAATAATAACTTCACTCTCAATAACAAGCTGTTGTGTCGGCTGATTAAAATTTGCAATAGCGACCGAATTATCTTCAACATCTCTATGCCAAAATATTTTGGCCTCAGGAGTAGTTTTGAGCAAAAATGATTCTATGCGCAGTTCGTGATCCTCTCTGGGACGTAGAAGTAAATGATGTTCGCCAAGTATTACGCTAGCAGAATAGTTATAATAGGTACGATGAATAATTTTGTAGCGCTGCATATTTTATCCTAAAATGAGAGTGATATTCTCTTATATTTTCTCTACATGAACTTGTTGAGAAGTAGGGTAGAGTGCCGGTCCAAACTGATTGTAAACAGCAACATCTGCCGCATCGCGTCCATAACCGATAATAACATAACCATCTTTCATTTGGTCTTGTGTAGCATCAAAAGTGTACCAGCGATTTCCGATATATGCTTCAAACCAAGCATGTAAATCCATAGGTTCCAAGCCATGCAGATAACCTACAACCATACGCGCAGGTATACTAAGGCTTCTGCACATCGCAATAGCCAGATGGGAAAAATCTCGGCATACACCGTGCTTTCTAGTATTCACCTCTATCGCTGAAACAATGGAATCACTACTATATGGATCAAAACTGATCGTATTTCTTAGCCATCTAGTGATAGCAACAACCTGATTGTAGCCCAAAAGTTCACCTGCGGTTATTTCTGTAGCCATTTGGCTAAAACGATCTGCTTCACAGTAACGGCTAGGTAAAAGATAAATAAGTACATTTTCCGGCAAATTTTGAATCTCTACAAAGGGGGCTCCGGGAGCCTGATCAATAGTATCGGATGTCATTACTTTCGCCGCAGTGTGAATGGCAAAAGCTCCAGGTGGGGCAACAAGTCTTTGACAAAGGTTTCCGTACATATCTGTAAATTCAGATACAGGCACACTAGGGATAGTTTCATACTCTTCAAAAGCTATCCATTGATTTGCACCGCTTCTTGGTCGTAACATCAGCACAAAAGGTGTATCCACCGTAATATTAAATGTAAAATCGCAGCTTGTATGTAGCCACATAGTTTTTATCCTTATTTATTGTTGAGATTGACTCTGGATACTTAGCATATTTTTTTCTTCTACAAAATCTTGCATCTGTGCTTTTCTTACATCAACCATAACCGATAGACGACTGTTTCCACTACTAGTTACAACTCCTTTTAGAGGCGAAATATCATGGTAATCTCTTCCAAAGCCCAAAAGTATATGTTGTTCTTTTGGAATAAGATTATTGGTCGGATCAAATTCTACCCATCCTGCACCTGGAATATATATCCCAAACCAAGCATGAGATGCATCGGTACCAAATAATTTTTTTTCACCTTTAGGCGGGAGTGTTTCGATGTACCCACTCATATATTTTGCAGGTAGTCCTATAGATCTCAGGGCAGATATAGCAAATTGTGCAAAATCCTGACATACACCTTTTTTTGCTTCAAAAATTTTTTCAACTGATGTTGTGATATCACTAAAGCCCGGTAAAAATTTAAAATCACTAAAAATACGCCCCATAAATTCATTTGTAGATTCAAAAACATCTCTATCTTTATGGAATGATTCTAGTACGTATTGTTGTATTTGCGGGGAATTACTTGGTATAAGTTCTGATTCAAAAAGAAACTGTTTTGCATCTAAATCATGTACATGAAACTTACTTAATCTTTCCAATGCCTTACTATAAGTAATACTATTGGACTTTATAGCATGAAGATGCTCTTCGATAAGATGCGGGTAAATTTCTACTAAGGAGATTCCCGTAACAGCTAAAGATTGGTGTGGCTCTCTTATAAGCAAGTGGTTATTCGTATTGCCGAATATATCTACAAATTCATGCGATTCATAGACTACGGGTTGTATTTGCATAGCAAAATTATGCACTTTCTGATACGGTGTTTCTTTAGGCTTTAATCTTGCAATATTATGACTAAAAGAAACCATACTTTGATAATGAAACTCTGTTTTGTGATAAATGTTATAAATCATATTTACTCATCGTAGTGTGAAAAATAGGTATTTGAGAACTCGTTTGAGCACTTCATATATAGCTCAGACAAATGAGCAAGAATCGTATCAAGTTCAGTATATACCCCTTCATTTTCTGTACTTTGCAGAAGAGTTTGTATATTGATAGATTTAAGAAGTGACTGTGCCTTGGCTATGGGTTCTTCATAGGAAGTTAAATAGCTTTTCGCTTTTGGCAACATCTTGAACTCTTTTAAAAGTTTATCCGTCATATAACTAAGAGATTTTGGAAATTGCTTATTTAATATGAGAAAATCAACGACATTCTCTAGGTTAAGGGAACTTTTGTAGTGTGCCCTATAAGCATTAAAACTTTCTGCAGAGTTAAGCATACCTTCTAAAACATCATGACCAATCGACTTGTCTAATTTTAAACATAAAATGGACCTTGCCTTAGAAAGAAGAAGTAAAGCGTCTTCAATTTTATATCCTATATCATATAGGATGAGACCTTGTTCTTTAAAAATACTTTCTTTTACGAGTTCTTTATAAGCCATCAAATAAATAAGAAACTTGTCTAGTTCACTGTAGATAATAAGTGTTGAATCACCTCTTCTATTTGCAAATTCACTCCACTCTTTTTGCATTTTTTCGAAGAGTTTCCATGATTCAAATGCCAAGAGGTCTTTGAGATTAATATTTGCGACAGAAAGCATTGAAATCGTAAAAGCCAGAGAACCTGATCTTGAAGTATTTTTGATTACGGAAGTTATTTCTCTCATTGGAAATCTATCAAGAGTTTCCTTATTTTTAGTATCTAGAAAACCCAGATAAGTCATTGTCATATGTGTTAATGCATTTTGTAAAATCACTTGTGATTCTTTAGATGTTGCTACTTCATATCTGTAAAAATTAGTTATTTTTTGAATAATATGTAAAATCAATCTTGTAGTTGTAATTGAACGCGCAATATATCTTCCAAGCCAAAACAAGTTTTCTGCCTTGGGTGTAGGTATTTTATCAATAGATGTTTCTATAAACTGTGTAGTTTTAAATATATTTATAGGATTGTTGTTTTTTGGGTCATTGCCTAAAATCCATAAATCCTTACTCGTACCACCTTTTTGAGAAGACACCAGCAATGAATCCTTGATTGTAGAAACTCGAACAAGTCCTCCATTCATCACCGTATATTCATCCTCTTTTTTTAAGCAATACGATCTAATAACAGCATTTCTCGGCTCTATTGTGCCATTATTGTAATAGGGTGCGGTGGAAAAGCCTATCTCTTCTTGGGCGACGTATTTGTTTGGACTTTGAATGAGTAATATTTTTAGATTGTTTAATTCTTCGGGGGAGAGATTTTTTCCGAAATAAACTTGAATTGTCTCCGTCCTGTCTATTTTTTTTATAATAAGCGTATTTAGATTATTGAGTACATATTCAAGTTCTTTTTTTTGTCCACACCACCACGTTGCTATTTGTGGAAGGATTAATTTTTCCTTCAAGAAATACTGCGCTATTTTTTCCATAAAAGGATTTAATCCTATATTTTCTAAAATAGCGCTCCCTATAGGATTAATCATACTTAAATTATTTTGTCTCATTGATTCAACTAGTCCGGCAACCCCAAGTTTAGAATCATTTCTGAGCTCTAATGGATCACAAAATCTATCATCGACTCTTCTTAAAAGTGTATTTATTTTCTTAAGACCACTTAAGCTTTTAAGCCAAACAGAACCATTTTTGCTCAGTAAATCATCTCCTTGTACCATCTTTATTTCAAGAAAAGAACTCAAAAAAGCATGTTCGAAATATGTTTCGTTATGTGGTCCAGGGGTTAGAAGTGCTGCTGCCGAGATGTCGTCACCTGTCAATTCATTAAGTAAATTCTTAAATTCTTCAATAAAAGAAGAGAGTTTTTTAGTCGTGATATTCGGATATAAATCTTGAGATATAGAATTCATTGTAAGTCTATTTTCTATGGCATATCCAAGCCCTGAGGGTGCTTGTGTGCGGTCATTGATAACCCACATCTTTCCATCGGGTCCTCTTGCAAGGTCCGTTGCGTAAAAATAAAGATTAAAATTATCTTTATACCCAAAATTAAAAACTTCTGTTGCAAAACCTTTGTGACCAAAAATAACTTCAGCCGGAATAATATTTTCTTTTATTAGTTTTTGTTCAGAATACAAATCTTTTAAAATTAAGTTTAAGAGTTTGGCTCTTTGCTTTAAACCTTTTTTTATGTTTTCCCATTCTTCCTCTGATATAACAAAAGGAATGGGATCTAAACTCCATGACCTGCTTGTGTTGCCATCACGGTTATTATATATATTATATGTTACGCCATTGTTTTCAAGATACCAATCAATTTCAGTTTGTTTCTCTTTTAGGGACTCCAAACCGGCATTTTGTATATCGCTTAGAACATCTTTCCAATGAGCTCTCACATTACTTTCGTCGTCAAATACTTCATCGAACAATGATTCCGAAAAGTAATTATCGAAAATCTGCATCTATTGCTTGGCCCATTTTCTTCTTAAATCAAGGGTATTTGGATATTCCAAACTTGCAGGAACATTTTGGAAATAAAATACTTTTTTACTTTGAGATTTTTCTTTTGTAAGAACTGCTCTTTTTGCTCCATTAACATCAATTAAACTTTGTTTCACAACAGAAGCAGATACATATTCAACTTCACCCTGTGTGTGGTTGAAATCCCAAAATCTATTGATTCTTCTTGATTCTGCTTCATTAGAGTTTACGGGGAATGTGTCATATGTTCTTCCGCCGGGATGTGATACGAAATAGCTCATTCCGCCAATAGATCTTTGATTCCATTTATCTACAACATCAAATACCAAAGGAGTATCTACTCCGATTGTAGGATGAAGTGCAGACCAAGGTTGCCAAGCTTTGTATTTTACACCTGCAACAAATTCACCCTCGATACCCGTAGGACTCAGTGGAACTACTACTGAGTTACAAGTAAGGACATATCTCTCAGGTGTGAAATTGCTTACTTTTACTTGCACTCTTTCTAGGGAAGAATCAACATAGCGTGATGTACCCTGCGAACCGCTCTCTTCACCCAAAACGTTCCAAGGCTCAATCGCCGCACGAAGTTCAAGATGAAAATTTTCAACCGTAGCCATTCCGTAAAGAGGAAATCTAAACTCAAAAAATGGATCAAACCAATCAGCTTCAAAAGCATAACCTTCACCGTTTAAGAATTCAACAATATCACGAATATCCTCTTTTACATAATGTTCAAGCAAAAATTTATCATGAAGCTGTGTTCCCCAGCGAACTAGTTTATGTTTGTAAGGTTTTTTCCAAAAAACAGCAACTAGAGTTCGAACAAGTAACATTTGTAAAAGTGCCATTCTTGGGTGTGGAGGCATATCAAATGCACGTAATTCTAAAATACCGAGTCTTCCCGAACTTGAATCCGGCGAATACAATTTATCGATACAAAATTCTGAACGGTGGGTGTTTCCGGTAATATCTGTTAACATATGGCGGAATAATCTGTCCGTTAGCCAAAAAGGAACTTCTTCATCTTGAGGAATTTGTGAAAAAGCAATCTCTAACTCATAAAGATTATCCATTCTTCCCTCATCTACACGAGGTGCTTGCGAAGTCGGTCCGATAAAAGCACCCGAAAAGAGGTACGAAAGACCGGGATGATGTTGCCAGAATGTAAGAAGACTTCTTAAAAGCTCAGGTCGTCTAAGTAACGGACTATCTGCAGGCTCAAGTGCGCCTATTGTCACATGGTTTCCACCGCCTGTACCCGTGTGTTTACCATCAAGCATAAACTTTTCTGTGCCCAAACGAGACTCCCTTGCATCATTATAAAGAGCAAAAAGGTTATCACTTAAATCTTTCCAAGAAGTAGCAGGTTGGATATTGACTTCAATTACACCCGGATCCGGAGTTACTTTGATTCTATCTATACGTAAATCGTGTGGAGGTTCGTATCCTTCTAAAACAACCTTCATATCTAATTTTTTCGCAACAACTTCTATGGAGGCTGCAAGGTCTAAAAATGCTTCTGTATGATTGAGCGGCGGTAAAAATATGTATAATTTTCCATCTCTTACCTCTATGTTAAGTGCTGTTCTGACAAAAACATCATCACTCATATCGTTAAATTTCAACATTTCGATATTTTTGAATCTTTTTTTAGCATCTTTTCTAAATTTGCCAAGTTGCGGAACATCTGCGAAAAGATCCGGTTCAAAATGCAAAGGCAATTCATATCTCGGTTTTTGCAATAAAGAATCCATAGGAAGTCTTAGTCCCAAAGGTGAATCTCCCGGAATGAGAAAAAGATATTCTCTTCTAAACGACCAGCCGGCACTAATCCACTTTGTTTGTCCAAAATTCAAAGGTAAAACAAATCCGACAGGATTATTAAGCCCTTGGCTGAGAACTTTTGCTATATTTTTTCTCTCAAGGGAATCTTTTAAGTCCACTTTCATTGGATCAATATCAAGAGGCATTTGTGCTTCTTTTATGATATGGTGAAAAGGGTCTTCATACGCTTTGATGACATTTTGATCACTGACACATAAAGTAAGTGCTAATGTTCTAATAAATTTTTCTGCATCTTCGTTCGTATAGTTGTATTTTTCATTCATGTCTGCAAAAAGGCCGGTATCTTTCCAGATTTTTTTACCGTCTTTTCTCCAGATAATAGATGTTTGCCATCTTGGAATTGGCTCTCCGGGATACCACTTACCTTGAGCATAATGAAGTAAGCCACCTTCAGTAAATGTACCGATAAGTCTTCTTGAGAGTTTATCTGCCAGTTCTCTTTTATGTGCACCGTCTGCTTCCGTATTCCATTGAGGAGATTCCATGTCATCAATAGATACAAAAGTCGGTTCTCCTCCCATTGATAATCTTACGTCATTTTCTTCAAGGTCTTTATCCACTTCAAATCCAAGTTGATAAATAGCATCCCACTGGTCATCGCGGTATGGTTTTGTGACGCGAGGCGACTCGAAGATTCTCGTTACCGTATTTGAATATTCAAACTCCACTTCACATTTGTCGCTCAAACCTTCTATGGCATGTGCACTTTCAAAAGATGGAGTACATGCAAGTGGAATATGTCCTTCACCAGCAAATAGTCCGCTTGTCGCATCAAGACCCAGCCAACCGGCTCCCGGTATATAAACTTCCGTCCAAGCATGTAAATCCGTAAAATCCTCTTCCGGACCGCTTGGACCGTCAAGTGATTTAACATCTGCTTTGAGTTGCACTAAATAACCTGACACAAATCGTGCAGCAAGTCCTAAATGACGAAGCACTTGAACAAAAAGCCAAGCATAATCTCTACAACTTCCAAGTTTTTTGTCAAGTGTCGTCTCACATGTTTGCACGCCTGCTTCAAGTCTGATGGTGTAATTGAGATATTTATAAATTTCTGTGTTGAGATATACTAAAAAGTCATTAATAGCTCTCTCTTTTAAATCAAGAGATTGAATAAATTTTTGAAGTTTTTTGCCGTCTTCCGTAATTTCAAGATAGGGAATCAGTTCTTTTTGTAACTCATCATTGTATTTAAATGGATAAAGCTCCGCGGATTTTTCAACAAAAAAGTCAAAAGGATTAATAGTAATCAAATCAGCGATAATCTCAACATCAATACCGAACTCTTTTACTTTTTCCAGAAAAACAATACGGGCTAAATAGTTTCCAAATGGATCTTGTTGCCAATTAATAAAATGATTCTCGGGTGTTATCTTAAGAGAATAAGCTTCAATAGGTGTTCTGCTGTGAGGTGCAGGACGAAGTCTGATAACATGCGGTGAGAGCGATATATATTTATCGTATGCATAGTGAGTTTTATGTGAGAGTACAACTTTGAGTGACATTTAAAGTTCCTTGTGTAATGTATCTAATCTGGAATTAACGATTTATACTTATTATATCAGCATAAAGGTTATTCTAGGGTATTCATTTTGTATAAATATTCAACATTACTTTACTGCTGATTCTTGTGATATGTTTAGTTATCAAAATTTAATAAATTTTTTGCTTGTATCATGTCTTTATCTCCACGACCGGATAAGTTTACAATGATAAGTTTATCTTTTATATTCGGTAATTTTTTTAAATAAGAAACGGCATGTGCACTTTCAAAGGCAGGTATGATTCCCTCTTTTCGAGACAACCAAACAAAAGCATCTAATGCTTCTTCATCTGTAATATGGTCATAACTGACCGAAGCATTTTCTTTGTGAAATGCATGTTCTGGACCTATTCCCGGATAGTCAAGTCCGGCACTTATGGAATGCGCTTCCAAAATCTGACCGTCTTCATCTTGGAGTAAATAAGTCATTTGACCATGAAGCACACCAGGGCGACCTTGACTTAGCGAACAGCCATGCTGACCTGAAGCTATCCCTTTTCCACCGGCTTCAATACCGATACAATTGACCTCTGTATCTTCTAAAAAGTGTTGAAATGTTCCGATTGCATTGCTTCCACCGCCGATACATGCGATGACATAGTCCGGCAATCTTTTTTCTTTTTCGAGTATTTGCCGTCTTGCTTCATAACCTATAATAGCTTGAAAGTCTCTAACCATCATTGGGTAAGGATGAGGACCGGCAACAGTTCCTATAATATAAAAAGTATCTCTTGCATTTGTAACCCAATGACGTATTGCATCATTCATTGCGTCTTTGAGTGTTTTGCTTCCGCTTGTTACGGAGTTCACTTTTGCACCAAGGAGTTTCATACGAAAAACGTTCAATTCTTGACGCAAAACATCTTTTGCTCCCATGAAAATTTCACATTCCAAATCCAATAAAGCACAGATAGTTGCAGTAGCAACGCCATGTTGACCGGCACCTGTTTCAGCTATAATTTTTTTATAGCCAAGTCTTTTTGCCATAAGCCCTTGTGCAATTACATTATTAACTTTATGCGCACCCGTATGGTTTAAATCTTCTCTTTTGAGATAAATTTTTGCCCCAAGTTCTTTGGAAATATTTTCGGCAAAATAAAGCGGGGAAGGGCGACCTACATAATCTTTAAGATAGTAGTCGACTTCACTCCAAAAATCTTTGTCGAAGCGAATATTTTCATACTCTTCTTTAAGCTTTAAAAGTGCGGGCATCAATGTCTCAGGAACATATCGACCACCAAAAATTCCAAAATGACCATTTGCGTCCGGATCGAATTTTGAAGCGCTAGGAATATACATTAGTTAACCTCTATGAGAGAATACACGTTTGTAATCTCTTTTAATTTATTTTGTCCGTCTAAAAAGTTGAGTCCTATTATAAAACAAGCTTCAACACATTCGGCACCGGCTTGATTAATAAGTTTTGCAGCTGCATTTGCCGTACCGCCGGTTGCAATGAGATCATCTATAAGAAGAACCTTGGCATGTGGAATCTTACTAAAAGCATCCAAATGCACTTCTATCTCATCTATACCGTATTCGAGAGAATATTTTTCACTTATAGTCGTATAAGGAAGTTTCCCTTTTTTGCGAATAGGTACAAAACCTATTCCAAGCATTTGCGCAAGAGCCGCTCCAAAAATAAAACCTCTTGCATCAATGCCGGCAATGTAATCTAAATTATACTCTTTGTATCTTTGGCAAAGATGATTCATCAAAACATTATATGCTTTGGCATCATTTAAAAGTGTCGTAATATCTTTAAAAACTATTCCCGGCTTTGGAAAGTCTTGAATATCTCGTATAGAGTTATGAATTATTTTTCTTTCCGTAGAACTTAAAATCATTTTATTTCCTTATAATAGAGCGTCTATTCTACTCTCAAGCGCCTTAATCTTACCGTTCAAACGGTCTGTCTCTTGTCGATGTTTAGAATTTCTTTGCTTCAGAACTTTGAGTTCATTTCTTAACTTTGTCAATTCTTCACTCAATATATCAACATTTCCTAAAGCACGTTGCAGTTGTATTTGATACTTGCGGATAAGTATTTCTGCTTCTCTTAACGTAAGTTTCATGAGGTCATTACCTCTTTGTTCTTTATTTGTGATACTTTTAAAATAAAACATTTTTACAAATAAATAAATAGATACTATTGATAATATTGTTAAAAGTGACCATTCCCAAAACATCAATAATCCTTTTTTTGTTACTTAGGCTGTATAGCTTCTATTTTTTCAACACGTCCACAGTGACGACCGCCATCAAAACTTGAAGCAATCCAAGCATCAAGGATAGATTCTGCTACACCTTTGCCGATAATTCTCTCTCCAAAACAGAGAATATTTGCATCATTATGCCCTCTTGCTACCATTGCCGTATATGCATCATGGCAGAGTGCCGCGCGGATTCCCACATGCCGATTTGCTGCCATGCTCATTCCTATTCCTGAACCGCAAATAAGAATGCCTTGAGCTGTTGCATCAGCAAGGACACTTTGTGAAACCTTGATTGCATAATCCGGATAATCCACTCTTTCTTTTGTAAAAGGTCCCAAATCTATAACCTCATGCCCTTTTTCTTTGAGTAATGCAACCGTATAGTCCTTTAAATCTATTCCGGCATGGTCGGTAGCTATGTAAAATTTCATCTTTCTTCCTTATGATAATAATAATTGCAAAATGGTTTGAACCGGCAATAATAACAAATAATCTTTCAAAGGTGTCATCAGAACAACTAAAACAATAATAATTCCATATCTCTCGTTTTTATAAAAAAATTCTGCAACAGCATCAATTTTATACTTTAATGCGAGATGCATTACGAAATGTGCACCGTCAAATTGAGGTATAGGAAGTAAATTAAATACCCCTAAAACAACATTAATAACAAGAAGTTGAAAAATAAAAAGATATAAAAATATATAGGTTAAACTATCTGCAGAATTTGGCGCAGCCAAAGCAACTACGAATACTGAAGCCAAAGCCGCCAATGTAAAATTGTAAACTATACCCGCTAAATCAACTTGCATCGCGGCGTTATAGCCGCCTCTTTTAAGAACATTGGACATATTGATTGGAACGGGTTTCGCCCAGCCGAATAAAAATCCGCTCTCACCGCCAAGAAGCATAGGCAAAAAATACATAGTAGCGGGAACGATAATCGTACCGACCAAATCTACATGCAATAAAGGATTAATAGATAATCTACCGGCATTTTTAGCCGTATTATCGCCATATAAATGTGCCACCCAACCATGCATTATTTCATGCCCTATAATCGCTACGGCTAATGCAAGAATAGATGCTGCTATTTTTAATAAATCAATAGATTCCATGGTCTTCTTTTTCTTCTTTTATTCTTTCTGTTCTTGCTTTGTCAAGGTAAAGGGGAGATTCCAAATCTGTCGGTGTTTTACCCACTCTATCCCATCTGATTTCCCAGTTGTCATCGATACTAAAATAGATAAACCAAGGAGTTCCCTCAATGTTGTCATAAGGAACAGAACCCCAAAAACGGCTGTCGTTTGAATGATCGCGATTATCACCCATCATAAAATAGTTATTTTCTTCCACTTTTATAGGCGCAAAATTAAAAAGTTGTTGCGGATAGCGTCCGTCATCTATAATTTTATCATCATGATGTATTCCCGGATGCTCTTTCATATAAGGATTTTTCACCCAAAGCTGTCCTGAAAAAACAACGATTTCTGCATCTTTGAAATTTTCCTTAATCCACTCATCACCTTCATGTTGGTGCAGATATAAATCTTTGTTAAGAACAAAAAGTTCATCACCCGGAAGTGCTACGCATCTTTTTACAAAATGTTGTTTAATATTACCCGGGAATCTAAAAATAATTATATCGCCTCTTTTTGGTTTATCTCCCTCAAGCAGACGAAGTTTATCGCTCCAAGGCATAATAGAGATCTCTAAAAAAGGGATATGAGGCATAGAAATACCATAAGCAAATTTTTTGGCAAAAAGATGATCTCCGATTAAAAGAGAATCTTTCATAGAGCCCGACGGTATTCGAAAAGCCTGTGCAACAAAAAATATTATAAATAAAACAATAATAACAGTTCCTGTCCATGAATTCGAAAATTTATATGTTTTGTGTAAAAAATCTCTCATTTATATTCTCTCTTTAGCGTTTATTTTTGCAGCTTTTAAAGTATTACTTAAAAGCATAGCTATTGTCATGGGACCAACGCCGCCGGGAACAGGAGTGATATAAGAGCATTTTTTACTTACATTGTCAAAATCAACATCGCCGACAAGTTTTCCGTCTAGGGTTCTATTTATTCCAATGTCAATAATGATGACACCCTCTTTGACCATATCTTCTTTAATCAGATTAATAACACCCACGCCGACAAGAAGTATGTCGGCATGAAGTGTATGTTTTTTTAAATCGTCTGTAAATATATGACAAATTTCAACCGTTGCATTTGCATTCAAAAGAAGTGCGGCCATTGGTTTTCCAACAATATTGGAAGCACCGACAACAACACAATTTTTACCTTTGACATCAATATCATACTCTGCTAAAAGATGCATGACACCAAGTGGCGTACATGGGACGAAGCCATCAAGCCCTGTTGTAAGACGACCGACATTATAGGGGTGAAAACCGTCTACATCTTTGCTCGGATCTACAAGTTCAAGTATTTTAGTCGTATCAATCTGTGAGGGGAGGGGAAGTTGAATTAAAATTCCATTGATATTAGGATTTTGATTCATCATAATAATTGTATTTTCAATGGCGTCTTGGGAAATATCTTCGGGCATCTCATGGGTAACAGAATAAAAACCTGCTCTGTCACAAGCTTTTTTCTTCATGTTCACATATGCTGCACTCGCGGGGTCGTGCCCAACCAAGATTACTGCCAAACCGGGAACTAATTTTAATTGTTTTACTTCATGTGCTATATTTTGCTCTATTTTTTGTGAAAGTATCTTACCGTCAAGAAGTTGCATTTAAACCTCATAAATTTTTTTTTTGATATTATACCGATTAATGATA
>DZBD01000041.1 GCA_022729795.1 Sulfuricurvum sp.
GATACGCCTTGGAGCTACAGACCTCTTTTTTATTTATCGTATGCATAGTTAGTTGTATTTGGTATAAGTTTGAAACCGTTATGAAAGTTCTCAACTCACTTGGTGTAAAACTTCAAGCTACGGCTTAAAATTTACACCTCTTAGACTACAAAAACACTTTCTATTTTCCATTTCCACATGCCAAAACCCTTTTTATCAGATTTAAAAGATAATTTAGATAACATTGAAACCTAATTTTTAAAAATTTAAGGAACGATATGTTTGAAACAGTTATAGGGCTTGAAGTCCACGTGCAACTTAATACAAAAACTAAACTTTTTTGCTCGTGTGCTACGAGTTTTAATCACAAACAAAATACAAATACTTGTCCTACTTGTTTAGCACTTCCGGGGGCTCTTCCTGTTTTAAATAAAGAAGTTCTTCATAAGGCTATTATGCTTGGTACAGCTATAGATGCCACGATAAATACGACATCCTATTTTGATAGAAAGTCTTATTTTTATCCGGATAGCCCAAGTGCATATCAGATTACACAGCTTTATACCCCAATCGTAGAACACGGTGCTTTGAAGATAGATTTTGAAGACGGTTCGCATAAAACTATCCGTATCAACCGTGCGCATATCGAGGCGGATGCGGGTAAAAATATCCATGACGGTGATATCTCCAAAGTGGATTTAAACCGTGCCGGAACTCCTCTTTTGGAGATAGTTTCCGAGCCTGATATGAGAAACGGCGAAGAGGTGGTTTTGTATCTTAAAAAACTTCACTCTATCATCCGTTACCTAGATATCGGCGATGCAAATATGCAAGAAGGGTCATTTCGCGTGGACGTAAATGTCTCTATCCGTCCAAAGGGTGATGAAAAACTTTATACCCGTGTGGAGATAAAAAATATCAATAGTTTCAAATTTATCCAAAAAGCTATCGAGCTTGAAGTGGCTCGTCAAACTGAAGCTTGGGAAGACGGTGTTTATAAGGAAGAGATTTGCCAAGAAACAAGACTTTTTGACCAAGTAAAACAAGAAACCCGTTCGATGCGCGGGAAAGAAGAAGCAGCGGATTACCGTTATTTCCCGGAGCCTGATTTATTAAAAGTGTCGGTTACGGATGAGATGATGGAAAAATTTAGCGTTATTCCGGAACTCCCCGACCAAAAAATGGCTCGATTTGTAGACGAATACGGCATGAATGAGTACAGTGCAAGTGTTCTCACCTCTTCCGTGGAGATGGCACACTTTTTTGAAGCGATGATGGCATGTGGAATCAGTGCCAAAAATGCTCTTACTTGGCTTACAACAGAGCTTCAAGGTCGCCTCAAAGGTGAGATGAATATCTCAAATTCGCTGGTGGATGCACAGAAACTCGGCTCTTTAGTGAAGAGAATAGAAGACGGCACTATAAGCGGAAAAGCAGCAAAAGAGGTTCTGGATTATTTGATGCAAAACAGTGCGGATGTAGATAGCGCAATAGACACACTTGGACTCAAGCAAGTAAGCGACACAGGGGCTCTTGAAGCCATTTGCGATGCTGTTATAGCTGCAAATCCTGATAAGGTAGAGCAATACCAAGGCGGCAAAGATAAACTTTTCGGCTTTTTTGTAGGGCAGGTGATGAAAGAATCCAAAGGGAGTGCAAACCCGCAAACCGTAAATGAACTTCTCAAAGCAAAACTAGGCTAAATGGATTTTCTTGGTCGCTTTATCGTTAATCTTGCGTATTTTATCAATACGTCTGATTTTTACCAACGTAAAAAGCGATTTGTTTATGACGTTTTAGAAAACGAAAGATACAGATACAAGAGATATTTTGATTTTTTTATGATAATACTTATATTTTTAAGTGTTATCATCTTAATAGTGGATGTGAAGTCCGATGTCAACGAAAATATTGAGTTTTTCAATACCTATATCATCTCTATCATTTTTTTTATTGAATATATATTGCGTTTTTGGATTTGTTGCAGTGTGACGGACGTGATTATTAACGCAAGCGAGCATGCAACAATGCTTGGTCAAAAATATAGTTTTTTTAAATCTCTTGCCAAAATAATAAAAATAAAATCCAAGTTTGTTTTTTCGATAAAAGCTATTATTGACTTACTCGCGATACTTCCGTTTTTCCATGAACTAAGACTTTTGCGTTTATTTGTTCTTTTGAGGGTGTTTAAACTTTTTAGATATACCACGAGTTTTCAGACATTTTCCTCCGTCTTATCCACAAAAAAGTTTGAATTTTTCATCTTATTGATGTTCGCATCTATTGTTGTTTTTGTCTCTTCGGTTCTTATTTATGTGATGGAAGCCAATAATCCCGATTCCCCTATCAACACTTTATTTGAAGCCGTGTATTGGTCGATTGTCACAATTTCCACTGTAGGATATGGGGATATCGTACCAATAACCGGTGAAGGGCGTATTGTAGCTATGTTTGTTATTGTAGCGGGAATCGCTGTTTTAGCATTTACTACTTCTATCGTTGTTTCTGCTTTTACCGAAAAACTTGAAGATATACGGGAGATAAAAACAGTAGATAATATAAGAAAAATGAAACATTTTTATCTTATTTGCGGCTATGAGCAAGTAGCACAAGAAGTGGCAGAAAAATTAAAAGGTCCTTATACAAATATTATTGTCTTAGATGAGGATCCCCATAGAATTGCCAATGCGAAAAAAGATGGACTTATCGCCTTAAATTATGACCCCGGAGATGTGCATAGTTATAAAAATATAGGGATAGACTTTCATACGCAGGTAAAGACCGTGTTGTGTTTGAGAGAAAGTGACGTGGAAAATGTTTATACTACTTTGACCATTCGCTCCATGAGCAAACATGTTACTATCGTATCACTTTTAATGGATGACAAAAATAGAAAAAAACTCGAATTTGCCGGTGTTAACGAGATACTTTATCCAAAGGGTTTGGTGGGAATGATT
Organism: Sulfuricurvum sp.; assembly: GCA_022729795.1. GTDB lineage: Bacteria > Campylobacterota > Campylobacteria > Campylobacterales > Sulfurimonadaceae > Sulfurimonas. The sequence continues at coordinate 2,937 of DZBD01000041.1, forward strand.
GCAAAAGAGCTCATAGGCAGACATGTTGCATTTGAAGTGATTCACGCTCTTCGCAATGATTATTACGGCGTGGATGTTGAAGAGATTCTTGTAGATAATAGAATGAATGAAAATATTATTTATGTGCATGAATTGCATAACTATAAATTCAGGGTTATTTTGCTCGGCATCTACAAAAAAGATAAAAAAAGATTTTTCTTTAATCCTATCGGCAGTACTATATTAGAAAGCGGAGACTATCTACTCGTTATCGGAAATTCTGCTTTTATTAGAGAGTTTGAGAAATATTTGCATAAAAAGATTCGAATATGAAAAATAATTCAGCTTTAATTTTCGGCTACAACGATTATGCTTTGGAAATTGCTAAAAATATTGCCAACAGCTATAAAAATGTTTATATATTTAGTTTACATAAAGAACAAGACACGCTCATAAACAAGACGAATTTTGAGATAAGAAGTTTTGATTTGGAGGACACATGGAACGAATTTCCCGAGGATATTGATTTTGAAAATTCTATAGCTTTTTGTGTTCTTGAAGATAATGCCGAAAACATTTTTTTGACAATTTCGCTGAGGTCTACTTTTGAGTCTTTGATGATTATAGCGATATCCAAAAATAAAGAAACTGCGAATAAACTTCACATGGCGGGTGCAAATAAGGTGATTCCTCTTGTGCAGACAACGGCAGAAATGATTGCAGAGATGCTTAAAAAACCTATCGTCAAAGAGGTTTTTCATAGTATTTTATTTGAAAGCGGTGAATTGAGAATTTCACAGATCAAAATAGGGGATAGCTCAAGCTACATAGGCAAACATGTTTCTAATATAGATTGGAGTGAGAAATACGGTGTGGTTGTTTTATCTATAGTGAATGAAGATATGAGTAGTGAATTTATCTATTCCTCTAAAATTAGACATCATATTATCAAGGAAGGGGATATGTTTATTGTTGTAGGATATGAAAAAGATATCAATGAATTTGAAAAATTAATAGGGAGCAGATGTGATGAGTATTGGTGTAATTGGAGCAGGTAAATGGGGTTCTGCCCTAGCTTACGCATTGTCGAAAAAAAATGAGGTCTTTATTAGTTCAAGAACGCCAAGAGATGTAAAAAATTTTATACCTATGGAAGAAATTTTAAAGTGTGAGTATTTAGTTATAGCATTGCCGGTACAGCATACATCAAAATGGCTGGACGAAAATTTTGTCTTTTCTCATCAAAAAGTGTTAGTTGCATCTAAAGGGATAGAAGCTTCAAGCGGTAAGTTTTTAAATGAGATATACGCAAAGTATATTCCCGATGAAAATATAGCTTTTTTATCAGGTCCCTCTTTTGCGGTTGAGGTGATGCAATCTTTGCCCACGGCATTGGTAGTAAATTCTCATAATGAAGCGCTGAGTAAAGAATTTGCCTCTTTTTTCCCATCTTTTATTAAAACATACACCTCTACCGATGTTATGGGTGCAGAAATTTCGGGAGCATATAAAAATGTTATCGCAATAGCAGCAGGGGTTTGTAACGGTTTGGCCTTAGGCAACAATGCTACGGCTGCTCTCATCTCTCGGGGTTTGGTAGAGATGGTGAGATTTGGGAAAGTGTACGGTGCAAAAGAGGAGAGTTTTATAGGACTCAGCGGAGCAGGGGATTTGTTTTTGACCGCTTCTTCTACTATGTCGCGTAACTTTCGTGTAGGATTAGGCTTGGCATGTGGAAAGAGTCAAAAAGAGATAATTCAAGAACTTGGTGAAGTAGCCGAGGGAATCGGAACGGCTTACGCATTGCATGAGATATCAAGGCAAAAAGATTTGTATTTGCCTATAGCAAGAGAAGTATATGAGTTACTAGAAGGCAAAGACCCTCTAGCTTCCTTGCATGATTTGCTCTCACATTAAATATTATACAAAGGCAACCGATGCACACTTTAGCACAACTTCGCTCGGGTGAGCTCAAAGGGGTTAAAAGACTCAAGCTCTCTGAAAATCTTAGCTCGTTTCCTTTAGAAATACTAGAGCTCTCAGAGACACTTGAGATTTTAGATTTGAGTAATAATGCTTTGAACTCTATCCCAAAAGAGATCAACAAACTGAAAAAACTCAAAATTGCGTTTTTTTCAAACAACCTCTTTACGAGTGTTTCCTCCGCATTCAAAGAGTGTGAAAATCTTTATATGCTAGGATTTAAGGCAAATAAGATTGAGGTATTTGAAGAGGATATTTTGCCTTTGAGTATTAGCTGGCTGATTCTTACGGATAATAAAATCAAAACTTTGCCCGATTCCATGGGAAAACTGGCAAAACTGCAAAAATGCGCTTTGGCAGGAAATAGGATTGAAAAACTCCCCGATACGATGTCGGCATGTGGAAATCTGGAATTACTTCGTCTGTCTGCAAATAATCTCACGCAAATACCGCCTTGGCTGCTTAGTCTTCCAAAACTTTCTTGGCTTGCATTTTCCGGAAATCCTTGTTCGGGCAGTTGCGAGCCTGAGCATAAGGAGATAGCATTTGAAGATTTACAGGTGCAAGAACTTTTGGGTGAGGGCGCTTCGGGGGAGATATTTAGAGGGTATTCGCAAGAGTTGGAAAAAGAGCTTGCAATCAAGTTTTTCAAGGGGGAGGTGACGAGTGACGGCTATGCAAAAGATGAGATGAATGCTTGTATGAGCGTTGGAACACATCCCAATCTTATAAAAGTGTTTGCAAAAGTGGTGGAGCATGAACGTTTGGGGCTGATTTTAGAGTATATCCCCTCTGAATACAAAAATTTAGGTTTCCCTCCCAATTTTGATACCTGCACGCGCGACACCTTTGAAGATAGATTGGTTTTTTCTATAGATGCCATAAAAAAAATTGCAAAAGCAATTGCTTCTGCAGCGGCACATTTACATGCAAACGGCTTAATGCACGGTGATCTTTATGCACATAATATTTTGATAAACGGTGAATATAAATGCTACTTGGGTGATTTTGGCGCAGCAAGTTTTTATGAAGTAAAAAATAAAGGGTATGAAAAAATAGAGGTACGTGCTTTTGGCTGTCTTTTGGATGACTTATTATCTCGAAGCAGCGTTCAAAGCGGAGATAACTATCAAGCTCTTGATATATTAAGAAAAAGATGCCTGAGTGCGAACTCTAACGAAAGACCGCTTTTTGGCGAGATGAATTTTTAGGCAAAGATAAACATGGATGCGAATAAAGAACAGTTTATAAAAATCGCCGTTGCATTAACGGTAAGTATTGTAGTATTTGCGCTTTCATCTGCACTTTTTAATTCCACTCAAAGTGCACTTTTAGCACTTATTGCTCTTTTCGTTACTCTTTGGACAAATGAGGGCTTGCCTTTGGCTGTTGTCTCTTTACTTCCTATTATCCTTTTTCCCTCTTTTTCTATTCTCTCTACAAATGAGACATCGCTCAATTATGCGAATCCGATTGTGTTTTTATTTTTTGGCGGTTTCTTACTCGCTATCGCAGTCGAGAAAAGTAATTTACATATTTGGATTGCCGAGAAAATTTTGAATATTTTTCCCAATACCCCTAGAGGGATGCTGTTTTCGTTAGTGATTACATCGGGGTTATTAAGCTCTGTACTTTCCAATACAACTACAACGCTTTTACTTATCTCTATCGCTCTTTTTATCTCGCAAGAAAAAAAACTCAAAATGAGATTTGTACTTGCTATAGCCTACGGTGCGAGTGTCGGCGGGATAATTACTCCCATCGGAACTCCTCCGAATCTTATACTTCTTGGCATTATGTCGGACAAGGGGATGCAGAGCATACCGTTTTTTCAGTGGATCTGGATGGTGGCTCCTTTGGCATTTTTAATGTTTCTTGTTGTGGGTTTTCTTTTGAGTTTAGGTGTGCCCAATACACCCATTCATAGAGAAAAACAAAAGCAGCCTCTGGATAGATTGCAAAAAAAAGTTTTAACTATTATGGGCGGTTTGACTCTTCTTTTGCTTATGAATGCTCCTATGAAACCTTATTGGAACGGCTTGGGGCTAAGTGAAGCGGGAATCCTTTTGGGAGCCGGCCTTTTACTTTTTATGCCCACTATTAATGCGCTCGATTGGATGCAAGACAAGGGTAAAATACCTTATAGAATTATGTTTTTGTTTGGAGCCGGTTTTAGTATAGCCAATGCTTTTAGCGCTACGGGCTTAGCGGATGAGCTTGCTTCTTCTCTTGTGGGCATGACAGCTTTGTCCCCTTTGCTTTTACTTTTTGCAGTTGCAATGCTCATTACCTTTACCACGGAGATTACTTCCAATACCGCATTAATTTCTATAATGCTTCCGGTTATCTATTCCATGGCAGAGCAAACGGGGATAAATACAAGCTTATTTATGATGGTGGCTACCGTGTGTGCGAGTTATGCTTTTATGCTCCCCATAGCCACGCCGCCCAATGCTATTGCTATGAGCAGCGGCGCCGTGGATGTTAAGAATATGATGCGGTATGGCTTGGTTCTTAATCTTGTGGGAGTTTTTATTATAGTGCTTATTGCTCAGTACTTTTGGTCAAATATACTCTAACGCAATTTTTTTATCTCTTAATTAGATATTTAAAGATAAGATTTTGCTAAATTTTTATGAGGTGTAGTGATGGTTGTTCATATAGTAATGTTTAAGTTCAAAGAGGAACATAAGGCTTTGAACATAGCAAAAGTACAAAGTAAGTTAATCAGTTTAGAGTCCAAAATATCTTGTTTAAATTTAATGGAAGTGGGGATTAATTTTAACGAGAGTGAAAGAGCTTTTGATTTGTCTCTTTATAGCACGTTTGATACACTTGAAGATTTACAGGAATATGCAAGCCATGAAGAGCATCTCAAAGTAGTTGCACTTATCAAAGAAGTAACTTTGGAATCAAAAGTAGTCGATTATATTTTAGAGTAGTTTCCACATGCCATAGCGCCAATTTTATGGCGCTACTTTCCTTTTTCTCGTTTGGTTTTCATTGACGGATTAACAATCTAAAAAAAAGACTTAAAAGAGGAGTTTAATTCAAATTGTAAACGATTATTGCATCCTGTCTCTGATAGAATGTTAAAAATTAAAGAAAAGGATATTTAACATGAGTGAACCAAGATTAAGTGATATAGATGATTACAATACCTTAAAAGGTGAAAAAAGAAAGGTTGTTTGGGCAGTTATTTTAACAGGGCTTTTGATGGGCATTCTTTATATGTTTGTGTATAACAAATATAACAATAAAGAAGATACTATAGAAGTAAATCAGACTATTAAAAATATTCCGATGCAATAACGCCATGTTAATGACAATAGTGGGCATATATACTCTTTATGTCCTGATATCCATCTATGTGAGTATTATGCAGATAGGTTATATCAACCAAGCTAAGGTAAAATCGGCAGTTCTTTTGGAACAGAGCGAATTTTATAAAGCGGGCAATTATGCAGTTGCAAAAGAGAAAATGTCTATTTTGAGCTCTTTTGTAGATTATCTCATGTTTATATTTTGGATTGGAATGGGGATAGCATTTTTGTCCGAAAATCTCTTTTTTGAGAATGATGCATGGATGAATGTGGCAATAGTGATGGGTTTTATCGTTATTAACTCCGTAGTCTCCCTTCCATTTTCTTATTATGAAAAATTTGTTTTAGATGAAAAATTTGGATTTAATAAATCAACTTTAGCACAATATATTAAAGACACGCTCATTACATTTGTATTGACACTTGTACTCGGCTCTGCGGTGGTGTGGGGTATTTATGAGATTATCTCCAATTTTGACAATTGGTGGCTTTGGAGTTTTGCCTTTATCTTCGCTGTTGTAATTTTGATTAATATGCTTTTTCCTACATTTAGAGCACTCTTTTTCGACAAAGTGACTCCGCTTGAAAATGAAGAGCTCAAAAATGAGATACAGGTTCTTATGGATAAAACGGGCTTTGTAAGTTCGGGTGTTTTTATAAGCGATGCAAGTAAAAGAGATGTCAGACTCAATGCTTATTTTGGCGGTTTGGGAAAAACGAAACGGGTTGTCCTTTTCGATACTTTGATAGAAAAACTTACTACAAAAGAGCTATTGGCTGTTTTAGGACATGAACTAGGGCATTTCGCACATGGGGACATTTACAAAAATATAGCACTTGTGGGTCTTATGCTTTTTGCCATGTTTGGAATCTTTGGCAATTTACCGCAGAGTCTTTATTTGGAAATGGGTCTGAGTGAAGCGCCTTATTTGGTGATGATACTCTTGCTTCTTTGTATGCCGATATTGGGCTTTGTAATGATGCCTATAATGGGAATAGTGAGTCGCAAAAATGAATATGCGGCAGACAAAACAGGAAGTGAATTAGGGGGTGCAGGAGGTTCTATTGAGCTTGCAAATGCACTGAAAAAGTTAGTAAGCGAAAACAAAAGTTTTCCTCTTTCACACCCTTTGTATATATTTTTTCATTATACTCATCCCCCTGTTTTGGAGCGTCTCAAAGCATTGGGCGTAGATGTCGGGAAGAATGACACAAGTGCTTTAGAGGGAAAATGCGAAGCAAATATATAGTTAAAGATATTCAAAGGGAGATTACCGCTACATTAAATCCCTTTATCCAAAGAGCATCAAGGGAAGCACAACTTCTTTTGATGGCACATTTGGGGTGTGATGAGCTTTGGCTTATAAGTAACCAAAATACGGAAGTTCATAATACCGATAAACTTTTTGAATGGGTCAAAAGACGCGTGAATAATGAGCCTTTTGAATATATTACAAACAAAGTGAGTTTTTACAGTGAAGAGTTTTATATAGATGCGGGCGCACTTATTCCGCGTCCCGAAACAGAACTGCTTATCGACGAAGTGATAAAAAATGTTGCACATCCTCATGATTCCAAAATTACTTTTGCCGAGGTGGGCATAGGGAGTGGGATTATCTCTATTATATTAGCCCTTCATTTTCCACATGCCAAGTTTATTGCAGTAGATATTTCTCCTGCGGCACTTCGTGTAGCCGCTACAAACATAAAAAAATTTGGATTAGAGGGGAGAATTGAGCTGAGGCTTGGTTCCCTTTTGGAGCCTGTTAGCGAGCATATAGATTATCTGGTCTCTAATCCTCCTTATATTGCTAACGACGTAAAATTGGAATCCAATTTAGCATACGAGCCTCAAAATGCACTTTTTGGCGGAAATGTCGGAGATGAAATCATTCAAGAGCTACTTAATGAGGCATTAAAGAGAAATATTAACTTATTTACATGTGAGATGGGTTATGACCAACAAGATAGAATAACAAACTATTTAGAAAAGACACACTATAAAGAGTTGAACTTTTACAAAGATTACAGTGATTTTGATAGAGGTTTTACATTAAAGGTATGAGAAAAGGTATGAGAAATTGAACAAAAATATTTATGCAGATTTTACTTATTTGATTGTGTTGGCAGCTACCTTTGGTGCAGTTATTATTTTGGGTGCAGTTGTAGCTCCCGTAGTATTTCATTCTGAAAAATTTCTTGTAGATATGTCGCTGGATCACTACAATGCAGGTATTATTATGGGTGAAATATTCCATAGGTTCAGTTATTGGCTCTATATCGTTGCAGCATCCGTTTTGCTTTACGAGGCAGCTTGGTATAAAATGGGTCAGCGTGATGCAATTGCTTTTGGTGCAGCGGTGAGTGTAGTATTTACTTCATTGATGTTCAGCACTGTATATTCACCAAAGATTCTTTCTATGCAGGCTATCGGTCCCGAGGCTACACGAAGTGATACTTTTGAAAATATTCATATAGCAAGTGAAATTGATTTTAAGATTTTAGCACTTGCTTTGCTTATTTTATTTGTAAGAAGATTGATGCTTTTACGCCGCGCTTAGTTTTTCTGCAATAATGTTTTCTCGGCATGTGGAAGTTCCACATGCCGTTTATCTACCGCCAAATTTACTATGCCACCACTCTGCTGGAGAGTAGGAGGTTTTTTTAACACTCTCTTCATCAAAAGAATATTCATAATTTTTACAGTAGTCTAAAATAATCGTATAAGCATCATTTATTTGCATACTCATTTTTGTGGCTTTGTCAACATCGTCTTTGTGCTTATCGGGATGCCACTTTTTCATAAGGTTTTTATATTTGTTTTTGATTTCTTTTAAGGTAGAAGTCTCACGAAGACCAAGCAAAGACTTGGCTTTCATAATTTGTTCAAAGGAGTGCAATGTTTGTCTTAGTCTTGCTGCTGTCTCATGTATGCAGGGATATCAAGATAATCACTATCAAAGTCGCCGCCTACAATAAGTCTAGGACGAATTATTTTTCGCTCAGGTACGGCTGTTTCACTTACAAAATCTTTATTATTTGTTAAATCTTTTTCAAATCCCGTTGCAACTATCGTGATTTTGATATAGTTTTCCGGCAAACTTGCATCAGTAGATGTTCCCCAAATTACCTCTGCCTCTTCGTGTGCGCTTTCATGCACTACATCCATAGCTTCGGCGAGTTCCATCATAGGAAAGTTAGGGTGCATTTTAAAGTGTACTAAAACGCCCATAGCTCCGTTAATAGACATGTTGTCAAGTAAAGGTGACTCTATAGCTGCCTTAATAGCTTCATAAGCGGCATTTTCACCCTCATGCTCACCGACACCCATGAGTGCCATCCCTTTGTAACTCATAACCGTACGCAAGTCGGCAAAGTCAAGGTTGATATCATTGTCTCCGCTTGAGAGGATAACACCTGAAGTTCCGCTCACCGCCTGCGCCAAAACAGCATCCACTATTTTGAAGCTGTCTTTGAGACCAAGTTTTTTGTCAATGATGGATAAAAGTTTATCATTAGGGATAACAACAATAGAATCACTTTCTTTTTTAAGCTCTTCTAAGCCTGCTTCTGCAAGTTTGAGTCTTTTGCGACCCTCAAAGTTAAAAGGTTTTGTTACGATTGAAATCGTTAAAGCACCAATGTCTTTAGCGATTTGAGCCACAACCGGAGCCGCACCGGTTCCTGTTCCGCCGCCAAGACCTGCAGAAATAAATACTATGTCAGCGCCTTCAAGAGCAGCTCTTATTTCATCATAGTTTTCAAGTGCAGAATCTTTGCCTATAGAGGGCTTCATTCCGGCACCTAGACCTTTTGTAAGTTTCATACCGATTTGAATCTTTTTAGCAGCGCTGGTTTCAGACAAAACCTGTGCATCGGTATTGATGACAAGCATTTCAATCCCGCTTACCCCTTCTCTGATCATATGTCCAATCATATTTCCGCCACCGCCGCCGACACCGACTGCGATAATTCTTGCCCCGCTAATACTTTTTGTTTCTTGAACTACAAACGCTTCCATTATCACACTCCTTTAAAATAACTGGGTTGCCCAGTTCCAAAATTTACTAAATACTCCGGGTTCATCACTCTTTTTCTCTTTTTTGGGCGGCAAAATAATCATCTTGTCCAGAAGCCCTTCTTCTTGTGAGGGTGCTATTGGAATTTCAAATTCATTCTTAAAATCTATAGTGTTTTTAGGTACCTGCACTTCATTGGAGTGGCGTACTCTCTTATTCACGTCTATTTCATAAGGTGCATATGCAGATGCACTGTACATAATCAAGCCGATTGCGCTTGAATATTCAGGTTCTCTGAGGTTCTCAAAGAGACCGTTAAGTTGTATGGGGCGGGCTAAGCGAACCGGAATAGAACCAAAAGTAGCAATAGCTAAATCTCTAATCCCTTCCATTTTAGAAAAACCGCCCGTTAATACTATCCCTGCACCGATTTGATTTTTAAGACCGCTGTTTTCTACAAACTGCGCTAAAATCATCAAGGTTTCTTCTACTCTTGCAAAGATAACATTATGTACCACTTCAAGAGAAACTTCATGTGTCGTTTTTTCATCACCGATGATAGGCAGCTCTATCAAATCATTACTCGGTGTCAAAAGGGAACCATATCTAAGTTTAACTGTGTCCGCAATATTAAGCGGAGTGTGAAGTGCCATAGATAAATCACTTGTAACATGGTTAGAACCTACACCTAAAAAATCATTATATTTAATGGAGTTTCCTGAATGGATTACAATATTGCTTGTATTGCCACCCATGTCTATTACAACCGCTCCCAACTCTTTTTCATCCGAATTGAGCGTAGCAATAGAAGAAGCATATCCGGAGAGTACAACATTTTCTACATCGATACCGGCACCGCGGACTGCTTTTTTTAGGTTATTGAGATTAGATTTTTGAGTGGTGATAATATGGGTATCTACTTCTAGCCTTGACGCATTCATCCCAAGAGGATCTTCTATATAATCTTGATCGTCTACTTTGAAGTTATAAGGTAAGGCGTGTAGTATTTCATATTCATTGGGAATATTTGCATTATAGAGAGCTGTATGCATTACTCTCTCTATCTCTTTAAAATTAATTTCTTTGTTTGGAATGTTGACAATCCCGTTTGAGTTCAAGCTTTTTGTATATGCTCCGGATATGGAAACGATGGCACTTTTAATATCGCTTCCGGAAACTCTTTTTGCATCATAAACAGCCGATTTTATTGATTTGGAAGCTAGTTCTATATTGCTGATGCTTCCTTTTCTAAGACCTTGCGCCTTAGCAATTCCTGCACCGGTTATGGAAATAGCATTGTCATCACCTATCTGAGCGATTATGGCGCATATCTTGGTGGAGCCAATATCTATGGCTAAAACAGTTTTGCTCAACTTAGAGTCCTTGGATGAATATCTCTGTTTGGTACTTGTTTTGCAAGGCTTTTATCAAGCCTTCATTAAACATAGCATTTTTTATTTTTAAAATTGAATTATCTTGTCCATTGTCGAGCTTGTCTAGCAACTTTTGTTCCAAAATGTTGTAGAGAACTATTTTACCATTATTTAATGCAATATAACCTATTTTTTGTTGTTGATTAAAAAGTTGCATCAAAAATTCGTTTGCTTCTTCAAGATTCAAATCACTTATTTTTGCTGCATCTTTGCTAGTGATAAAATCCGTTGTAGTCCCTTCAAAAGCGACATAGAGTTTTTCAGCCAAGGCAAGAAGTTTTTCTTTTTTCTGCTGAGAAACGTAAAGAGGTATCACTTCATTTCTTGCCTCTTCGTATGTTTTGGCAACAGAGGGAGTTATTTTGATAAGTTCAAATGTATAATATTCGTTATTAATAAGAACAGGTTTTAAATAAGGAGATTCCAGTGATAATTTTGAAATTTCTTCTAAAGTCTCGGCATTATACGGATTGTTTGAAGCAGATATCGTTAGTGTTTGTATCTGTGTACCTTCCGGGAGTTTTCCTTTTTTGTGTGCTATATATGTTTTGAGTGACTCGTTTTTGGTAGCTTTTTCATTGAGTTCGGCAGTTATTGCATCTTTAGCATTTTCAAACGGGATTATTTTTTCCTCTGCATCTTTAAAATGTGTTTTATTATCATTATAGTATTCACTAAGCTTCGCTTCATCGTAGCTAGCCGTAACTTTTTCTTGGTGAATTGCTCTAACATCATAACTCACTTCTGTCATAAAGTTTTGCTGCATAGTCTCCCAAAATGGCTTGATAACTTCATCTGAAGTTCCCACTTCCACCATAGCATCACTCAAAACTTTGTAGTTGATTTTGTCTGCTATTCTTGTGAGGGTGCTAAAGATATCGTCTTCACTAGGAGTTGACTCAACGGGAAGCAATTTGAGGGTTTTTTGAATTAAGAGTTGTTTTTTTACATCAGTCTCATAATCTTGTATTGATAAGTTGTTTCTTGAAAGAACTTGCTTGTATGTCTCTTTATCAAACACACCGTCTTTGAAAAAATATTCCTGAGTTTTTATTTCAGCTAAAAGTTCATCGTCATTTACTCTTAAATCATAAGAAGAAGCGAGATTAAGAACAAGAGCTTGATCCGTGAGTTGACCCAAAGCTTGACTTTTAAGACCAAAACTTTTTGCTTTTTCTTCGTCAAAGTTCCCTTGAAACATTTGATTATATTGTGTATATAAACGAGAATAGGTTTTTTGCAGTTCACCCATTGTTATCTCTATCTCTCCCACTTTTGCAACAGCACCTGCTTTGTCTCCATAGCTATACTGCCCCCAGCCCACAAAACCAGCTCCTACAAAAGCAATTGTAGAAATCCAAATAGTAACTATGAGATATTTTTTATGTCTTTGCATCCATGTAATCATTCAGTAAAAACCTTAAGCGTGATATTTTTGTAATTCTATGTAAATTCGTATTAAACCTTGATAAAGAGGGCTTAATATTCGTTGTAGGCTGTTAATTTACACATGCCAGTATCCAATATCTCCTTTTGGATAAGATAAATTTTGTATAATGTTATAAAAATGAGAGGATTGGAATATGGTTTTAGTCTCAATAGTCGGCGACTTTTATTCATCCATTTTGCCGATATTCTATGAATATAAAGATAGTATTGAAAAACATATTTTATTATTTGATAGCTCTCAAAAAGATGTGCAAAAAGCCAAGAGTATAAAAAAAGGGCTCAAGGAATTCAAAAATAAATACGGCTATTCATTGAAGCTTCTTTCTTTTATGTTTGAAAAAGATTCTTATCAGTCACTGCAAAAATGCTCTGATTTTATTCTTTTTCAAAGTAACATAATGAAAGAGATTATTATCAATACAACAGACGGCTCTTCTTCGATTTCCATTGTTTTAAGCCATATTCTTTTGGATAAGGGGGTTAATTTTTTGACTTATGATATGTATGAAAACAAATATAGTGTTTTATATAAAACATCACTTCGAAAGTATGCGATAAAAAATTCTCTTCATATTCATGAACATTTTCTTTTGAAGGGGTACACGATTCAAAGCGGTTCTATAAAAAAATTTGCACAAAAGTATGAGGCTCCTATAAAAGTACTATTTGAAAAATACTATAAAGAATACAATGAGTTTACAAAGCTGGAGCTAGACAATATTTTTGTAAAAAATTTGCCCAATCAGTACCGAACAATTAGAGAATTTTTTCTCAACATGAATTTCGGCGAGATAAAAATCAGAGATACTCTTCTGATGGGAACCCTTTTTGAGGTTTATATCTATAATTTGCTAAAAAACCTTCCCCTTGACGATATAGAAATTGGCCTGAAAGTATTTAAAAAGTATAAAAATTCAAACATCGTCAATGAATTTGACATTCTGATTATGAAAGAGAATCACCTTCATATGATTGAATGTAAGTTCAGAGCCAATGTTAAGCTTGAAGAACTTATATACAAATACATTGCATTAAGAAACATTATTGATGAAGATGGAAAAATTGTAATTGTTACAAAAAAAGAGCCTGACTACGATAAAGCTATAGAAGTTGATGAGGAAAGAGGCAAGGTGTATAAAAGAGGGATTTTGTACAATATCACAATTATGGGAGCGGTTCATAAAAATCCTTTAAAATTTGTAGAAAATATCAAAGAGGTCTTAGATTTATGAAAAATATTGAGTTGAAAAATAGAGATTTGGATGTTTTGTGGCATCCATGTACGCAGATGAAAGATCATGAAACACTGCCTCTTATCCCTATCAAAAAAGCACACGGCATTTATCTGGAAGACTTTGAGGGGAACCGCTATATAGACGGGATAAGTAGTTGGTGGGTGAATATATTTGGGCATACCAACACTTATATTAATGAAAAAATTAAAGAGCAGTTAGATACGCTTGAACATGTAATATTGGCGGGTTTTACCCATGAGCAGGTTGTGCGACTCTCTGAGAGACTTGTCAAACTTACCCCCGAAGGGCTTGAGAAATGTTTTTACTCAGACAACGGCTCAAGTGCGGTGGAGGTGGCTCTCAAGATGAGTTACCACGCCCACAGAAACGATGGCAAAAAAAGAACTCTTTTTGTTTCTCTCACCAACTCTTATCACGGCGAGACAATAGGCGCTTTGAGTGTGGGGGATGTGCAGCTTTATAAAGAAACGTATGAACCTCTGCTTATCCGTTCTGTTCAAACGGCTGTTCCTAAAGATATGAGCATAGAAGCGGCAGTAGAAGCGGCATGTGGATTTGAAACTTTGTGTCAAGAAAAGGCGGGTGAAATAAGTGCTATTATCCTAGAGCCCTTAGTTCAAGGTGCGGGTTCTATGCATATGTACCATCCAGAATTTTTGAGACTTATCCGTACTATTTGCGATAAATACGATATCCATTTGATTGCCGATGAAGTGATGGTAGGTTTTGGTAGAACCGGAAAAATGTTTGCCTGTGAACATGCAAACATAACGCCCGATTTTTTAGTGCTCTCCAAGGGGCTAACAGGCGGTTATCTTCCTCTTTCTACTGTACTTACGACAAATGCAATATATGCAAAATTTTATTGTGATTATAGCGAGCACAAAGCATTTTTGCACTCACACTCGTATACGGGCAATGCCTTGGCATGTGCAGCGGCAAACGCAACGCTGGATATTTTTGAAAATGAAAATGTTATAGAAAATAATAAAGTTATCTCTCAATATATGGGAGAAAAATTGCAAAAATTTAGAGAGCTTAGCAATGTAAAAGAGGTGCGACAAACGGGGATGATATGCGCTATCGAACTCCAAGGCTACACACCGGAGCAGAGAATAGGACTCAAAGTGTATGAATACGGACTCATAAACGGAGTGCTTCTTCGTCCGCTTGGACATATTGTCTATTTTATGCCGCCTTATATCATCACAAATAGAGAGATTGACAAGATGATGGACACTGCATATGAAGCTATAAAAACTCTAGAATAACTCCAATAGCTGAAATTTTTACATCTTTTATCGGAAGCGATGGCTTGCCTTCGGTTCCGTTACAACACAACATTTCCACATGCCGATACATGCACCATTCTCTCGGAAGCGATGGCTTGCCTTCGCTAAGCGCGGTCATAAAGCAGCAATATCCCTGACTTCTCTCCCGAAGGCAAGCCATCGGTTCCGTTACAACATAACCTTTCCACATGCC
>DZBD01000042.1:0-7068 GCA_022729795.1 Sulfuricurvum sp.
ATAATTAAAGACTTTATAAATCACTCGCTACCGAGCCCAAATTTTTTGTGCTCTGATTTTTGCTTCAAAGGAGGCTCTCATGAGAGTTTTAGATCTAAAGATTAGCACGTTATCCTTTTTCATGTCACTCACAATTTTTGCTTCAACTGTTCTTTATGCAGGCACTGAAAGTGAATGGAATGGGAATAAATTCAGTGCAAACAGCATTACACAAAACAGTACCACAACTGGAGATACAGACAAGAATGACCCTGACTTTTTTAAATTCACTGCATCAACAGATCTTTCTATTACCATAACAACATCAAATTATGCAAAAAAAATGTCTGTTTTATTAATGAAAGGATGTGCTTGGGATTCTGATGATCTCACCTCGACAACATCTTCCAATAACGCTGCTGACGTCATTATTACATATTCTGTAATTTCCGGAACCGAATATTGTATCGGTCTTTCAACGGCCGACTCTACTAGCCGAACATACACTTTAACAGTTGAAGCACAAGGGATAAACCATAATCCGACTGCCAATAATAAAACTTTTTCTACAATTAAAAACACAACACTAGCAAACAATCTTATGACAAGCGGCGGCACTGCAGATAGTGACCCTGACGGCGATACTCCTTTGACAACATCCAGAACAACAAATCCGACGAAAGGAAGTGTAACCGTAAACAGTAACGGTACTTTCACTTATATCCCTACGACGGGTCAAACAGGTACAGATAGCTTTACCTATACTTTAAGCGATGGAAAGGGAGGTACAGCTACAGCGAGCGTGACTATCAACATCACAAGTAACGACCCTATCGCGAACAACAAAAGCTTTACAACACCGACAGATACACCTAAAACAGCGAATGTCATAAGTAACGGAGGAACTGTCGATAGTGATCCAAACGGTGACACAATTAGCGTCAGCGCAAATACTGAGCCCTCACATGGGAATGTCACTATTGCTACTAACGGTGATTTTACATACACTCCAAATAGTGCTTATACGGGAACTGACACTTTTGACTACACTGTAACTGATGGAATATTATCTGCAACTGCCACGGTTACTATCCAAATATATGCGGTCGGTGATGAACCGATACCTAATACTACCGTGACTGGATTAACTCCCGTATGCGGTACTTTTGAAGATGTAATGCAAACAAGAAGCAATCCAAGTAAAATTTCCAACAAATTAGGAGCAAGTGCCGACATTTTCAATTCACCCGACTGTACACTCAACACAGGCGATATAGACTTCGGGTTATGGCAACATTTGAGTTGTAGCGGTGGCGATGCAGCTGCGACTGCATCATACGGTCAAACACTCACTGTAAACTATAGCAATAGTCCCGTTGCAGTGTCTGTGAATTCAGCCCCATCCTCTTCAGCTACAAATCTTACCCTTGTAAGTTCCCAAACAGTAATTGGCAGTGAATATAACAAAATAGAAGTTGGTTCCGGCAGTACAGGCTCTCTAAATATAACCTTCTCTGAATTACAAAAAATAAATATTTTAAATTTCACGATAAATAATACAGTGAACTTTTCCGCTCCTACTCCGTATAATTTGGAAATAGGAAGCGTCGGTATCGTAAACAACGGTTCAGGCAACAGCCTTGCCACCTCAACAATACCAAAAAATATTAAAATAAAAACATTTGACCTTCCGGGAAAAACAACCATTGATTTTGAAGCAACACAAACGATAAAAATGGAAACCTTAAAAATTGGTCGTGCCGATACAAGTGTAAAACTAAAAGCTCCCTATGTGCAGATTAATACGCTCAATCAATCAAATACCTATAACGGTGTCTCCAATGTTGAAATTATTGCAGACTATGTAGATATCGGTACGCTTCAATTGGATCAAGAAGCTACTATAACTTTCAAACCTTACACATCGGGGCAAAAGATTCTTTTCAGAGCCAATTCTATTGCCGCTTCATCAAGCAGTACTATGATAGTTGATTCAGGAAACTACTATACAAAATCTTTTAGCATTCCCGGGTCTTCAAATGTTAGTTCTATTCGTGCAAGTGATGCAAATCAAATTATTAATTTTTATATAGACGGGGATTTTGCACCGGGGAACAGTCCCGGCATTAATAGTACGGGCAATAGTGGCAATTTTGGAACTTTACCGCCATCGAACTTCTTCTTTTTTGTCAATGGAGATGTGACAACAGGCGGTGGAGGAACGACATTTAATGCAACTATATATGTAGAAGGTTCGGCAGATTTCGGTTCGCCGACATATCTAAAAGGTGCTGTATCAACAGGCGGCAATATTGAAATTGGAAACGGTTCAAAATTTTATTTTGACCAAAGTGTTGAAAATGGAGATTGGAGTGAGTGTGGCAATTCTATTGGACTCATTGATCAAAATGCGTATTCTTGCGGTATTTTTCCGAGCGTACTAGCTTCTTATAAAAGTATTTCAGTAGAGCAAAACGATGTCTTTAACACGTGTAAAATTTCAGTCAAAGACTTTAACCTTGAAGAAAGCTCTCAACATAACGTATCGTGCTATACGGGTATAGACGACAGCACGCCCTTGTGTCGTTGTACGGGAGAGCATTGCAGTGCCAACAATTCGTGTGAAATCATTCCAGAACCGACAAATAAGTATAGCCATGAATTTGTAGATACAACCATTGCAGGAACTATTTCTGGGAGTGGAAACATAGAATTTAAGGATTTATACTATTCTAGCTATACTATTGCCAAGAGCGGAAACGATAAATCTGTTACGTTTAATCCAGACTATACTTATGACGGAAGCACAAAAAAAGTTATGGTTTTTGGAGATGTAGATTTTACGAGTAATGGACAAATTCTAACTTTTGAAGAAGGTGATTACTATTTTAACTCTTTAACTTTAGACAATTCTCCAGAATTATTTATCAATGGTGACGTAAGATTTTTTATCAAAAATGATTTTACTTATTCTGGAAATAACATGAATGTCATAAATGGAGGAAGCCTCTTTTTGTATATCGGCGGAGATTTAAACTTTGCAAGCAACGGTGGAGGTAGCGGCTTTTTAGATATGTTTATTTATGTCGTAGGCGATGCGAATGTACAAGCTAATTCAAATGCTGCTTCTCTTTTTGGAGGTATTACGGCAGAAGGTAGCGTTAATATTACCGGAAACAACATGAACTTTATCTACAATGAAGCTGGAGCAGAGAGCATCGGATATGGAGAATGTAAACTCTGCTATGTAAGTGATCCTAATAATCATACAGGCATAAGCATGGGGCCTTTGAGTATTATGATGACAACTGTTACACCGATTGTCAATAATAGTAACGAAACATTAAAAGATGTTGCCGTTGAAGAAAGTTTTAATACTACCTTTAACTTTGGTGGAAGTTTAGATGTGCAAGATGAAAATGGAAACCATGTTGCAGGAAGCAGTACCTCTTCGGATGCCGATAAAATCTTTATGATGAGCCATGGTGGAGGAAGCAATACTTATACTTTTGGACCCGCAGGAGCTACCTATGCGCCATCATCTTCTTACCAAACCAAGCAATCATCTTTGTTTAGCTTTAGCTCGTTTTCTGACTGGGAGGCAACTGTAAGATATGTAGCACAGTATACCGATAGTTCTGATAGGGATTATGAAGTTATACTTGATACTTGTAGTGTCGGTGGAAGTTCGAACGAGCCTGTTTTAGGGCTATATGATGCTTGGGATAATAGTACATCCGATAAAAATATTACAACCAAAATTGCTTCTCAAGATTTTGCACTTAGAATTGTCAGTTTAGATGAGAATGGAGATGCAAGAATCAAACAAGGTGTAGATGCAAAATTTAGACTTTATGATTACCATACAAATTCCAGCGTCACTTCTTGGTATGATTTTAGTTCAAGTACACAGTCAAGTATTGCCCAAACATTTTCCGGCATAAGCAGTGCCTATAAAGATGTGAGGGTTCAATTTCGGTATTGTCAATACACTGCAGATAAAAGTCTCGTTCCGTATTCAGTTTGCGAATCAGGCACTCAAGGACATGATTTTAACACATCGGTAGCAAGTACGGATAATTTTGCGATTCGACCTGATAAATTTATTATTATCGGACCTTCAGGAAAAGATATTAACCTCTTAACTTCAGCACAGAATTACAATTTTTCACTTATAGCGACACCTTATTTATCAACGTTAGGAACAAATAACTATAATATTACCGATGCACCAAGTGTACTGAATATCAATAAAATCATTTATAATATAGATAACTCAGATGCAACGGCAACACTAAATGGAACACTCACTCTTCTTAATTCCCCCTCTTATGATATCGTAAATGGCACGGCTACCGATGTTGTTGGAATTAATTTTACCGATGTTGGAAAAGTAAATATACAGTTAAAAGATATTAGCTGGGCTTCAGTAGATATCAACCATGACACTACGCCCGTAAACTGCAGTACAAATGGGGCTTATATTTGTGGGAGTAACGACGCTACTTTTATCCCGGATCATTTTACATTAACAAATGTTCATCTCGACAATAGTAATCAAGGGGCTTTTACCTATTTTTCCAGTGACTTAAATATGTCTGCTCACTTAGCGGTAACGATAGAAGCTCAAAACGCTCTTAATGCCGTGACGCAAAACTTCAAATCAGGTTCTTGGGAAAACCCTGTTAATTTTGCTATAAACGTAGCAACAACAAGTACACCCGGTATCATACAAGATGACATAAATGATAGTGTCAATTTAAACTTTGCCCTTGGAACACTCACTATTCCATGGAACGAAACTAATAATACAAAAATGCTTCGATTTAACTTTATAAGGGCGAATGATATTCCTATCAATCCATTTATCGTTAACGGCACTGATGTTACTTTAACTGCAATGTCAGATTATGGAGGAACCGAGGTAACAGGTACAAGCGTTGCAGATCAAAATGCAACTTTTGTTTACGGTCGAACCAATGCGCCAAGGCAAGTGTTTGAAGGAGCCACTGGAACTATACCAATATTTTATGAAGTCTATTGCGATGTAGTCGAGTGTCAAAATGCCTTGCTTCCAAATGGAGTTGCATCTATATCTAATGATGACCCGAGATGGTTTACCAATGCACAACACACCGATACTTCAGGAACTGCAACCCTAGCCGGAACAACTATTACTCAAAAAAGTGCTGCTTTTGTTACACAAACAACAGCACCAACAGGGAATCACCAAGATTCAGTCTTTATTACATATGATCAATCAAGAGGCTATCCATACAAAGCAACAATGCTAAACACTCCATCCTCTTGGCTTCTCTACAACCAATATAATGCGGCTACAGTAGCTAACGAATTTGAAGTAGAATTTTATAACACGGGCGGATCATGGGCTGGAGCGCATGAAACCAATACTTCTACTACAAACAACGGTTCAAGTGTAACCAATAGGAGAACCATGTGGTAAGAAGCAGATTTGCTTTTTCCATGATTGAGCTGATTTTTGCTATTGTCATTATAGCTATTTCAGTGATGTCGCTTCCTATGATGACTCAGGCTACGGCAAAAGGGATTGACCAAAACCTTGTACAAGAAGCAATCTTTGCAGCAGCAACAGAGCTCAATCAAGCCGTAACATTCCACTGGGATGCCAACTCTTATAATAATGCAAATCCCAACTCTCTCTCAAGAGTTATTAATATTAGCGCAGACTGCAATGCTGCCACCAAACTCAGACCGGGTCATATCAACCAACCTCTTCATAGAAGATGTCTTGATGACACTACAATAGCCGTATCAGCAGATACTAATGACACAACTTTAACAAATCTCAATAATGCAGCGCATGCGAGTCAAAATATATTTACAGATACAACGCTCAATGCGGCAGGATATAAAAAAGCATATAACAGCACCGTAACCGTAGTATCCAATGCTGATTTTAACGGTGCAAACCCCAATATAAAAAAAATAACCATCTCAGTAAACGATGCAAGCGGAAATCTTGTGACTAGTTTATACACTTATAGTGCCAATATCGGCGAAGTGGATTACTACAAGAGGAGTTATTAATGAAAATTCGTAACGCTTTTACTATGATTGAGCTAGTCTTTGTCATTGTAGTCATGGGAATCGTAGGCAAATTTGGAGTAGAATTTTTAGTACAAGCGTATAGAAATTTTATTTTTTCCAATGTAAGCAATACCTTACAAGCTAACAGTGAAATAGCTATAGAGTTTATAGCAAACAGGCTTCAGTACCGTATCAAAGACTCTACTATTGCAAGAGATACGGCAGGAGCTTTTGTCCCACTTGCAAATGCTGCGGGTGGCTCTTATATAGTTTTGGAATGGATAGGATCTGATATAGAGGGGTTCCGCGGAGATTCACTCCCTTATTGGAGTGGAGTTTTGGATTTGAATGCCGGGAATGCTGCGGCACTTGTCTCACGCGCTACAGATACAGGGAGCATCAATGCACTTATAGATATCTTATCCGACGGTGATAGCAGTATAAATGATGCAGCTCTTTATTTCATAGGCTCTAACAATGATATAAACGGTTATGGCTGGGGTGGAGCACTCACAGACCAAAGCAGTGTAATGCATCCGATAAATTCAAATTTAGTTGCAACCCAATTTGTATCAAGACCCGCAACAGCGGCAGATTTCACAGGTGTAGATATCTATGAATACTATAAACTCGCTTGGACTGCCTATGCTGTAGCAATGGAAAACTATGACAATGCTACAAAAATGGGGGATTTAGTTTTTTATTACGATTACCAGCCTTGGAACGGAGAAAGCTATCTAGCAAACGGTAAAAAAGCGACCATCATGGAAAACGTCAGCACTTTCCAGTTTCGAGCCATCGGTTCTGTAGCCAAGATTCAGGTTTGCGTCAAAAGTAACTTAGTAGAGGAGTATTCAATATGCAAAGAAAAAACAATATTCTAAGATTGTCCCATCGAAGCGGTTTTGCTATGATATTGGCTATGGGTGTTATTGTAATTCTTGCTTCTATTATGGCTCTCTCACTCTCTATGACTTCACAAACCACCAAACAGACAACTGATTTGTATCTCTACGAACA
>DZBD01000042.1:7168-17627 GCA_022729795.1 Sulfuricurvum sp.
CGGCTCAGTCATGATGGACGTGACCGTAAGTACCGACGCTGCGACTGAACCTATAAGATTTTTCAGAAGAAGTATCCAAAAACTTTAATTATATAAATAGATATCAACATTTTCATGATATAATATTTTCTACTACAAATTAAAGGATTTTTTATGAATATCTCTCTTACGGGAAGACATATAGTGCTCACTGATGCAATCAAAGCGCATATGAATGCTTCCATAGAAACACTCAGCAAATTTAACATGGATATTATTTCCGTGAATATTATTGCCTCTGCAAAAACCAAAAAAGGCAAAGACCTCTCTCATGTAGAGTTCGTTATCAACCTTGCGCATAAAAACTCTATCGTTATTGAGCAAAATGACTCAGATCTTTACGCTGCAATCGACTTAGCAACAAGCAGAGCACAAAAAGCAATGCGCCGTATCCACGACAGAGACAGCGAGCACCACAAAGTCGGTATCAATGAAGCTAAAATAGAAGCAAGTGCGGCAGTAGACTTAAGTCAAGCCGCAGAAACTTTAGAAGATGAAATAGTACCGGTAGAGTTAGAGCTATATAAACCGCGTGAAGTAGAAGACGTGCTTCAAGACCTCAAAGAAAGCGGTAAATTGTTTGAAATATTTTTAGACAATGAGGGCAAAACTCGTGTTCTTTACAAAAGAAACGACTCTAAATTCGGACTTTATTAGAAACTTCATTTCCACATGCCGAGAATTTCTCGGCATGTGGAAATTCATACAATTTTTAAATCTTTTTTCACCCTCTTTACTATCTCTTCATCCTCTGCAATATCTACCCATTTAAACCGGCTTCCGCTTTGAGAGGCACCTTTTAATAAATCGCCGCTTTTTCGAAACTGCAAATCAAGATTTGCGATATCAAAACCGCTTTGCGTCTTTACAAACTGCTCTAACCTCTGTGATTTATCTTGGTTAGTATATAAAAAACAATATCCCTTAAGCCCTGTTCTACTCACTCTTCCTCGCAATTGGTGTAAGGTAGAGAGTCCCAATCTCTCGGCTCCTACGATTACGACGGTGCTTAGTTTTGGCAAAGATATCCCCACTTCCACCACGGTCGTGGCAATAAGAATATCCCCTTTTTCACGAAACTCTATTAAAATATCCTCTTTGTTTTTGTCTTTTCCATGGGTAACATAAACATTATCAAAGTTTTTTTCCCAATAAGCGCGCGCTTCATCTATACTTTGATACTCTATAACTTCGCTTTGTTCTACCAGAGGATAAACAAGCAAAACCTGATTCTTTTTTTGTATTTCACTTTTGATGTGCAAGAGCAAATCTTTAAAATCTGCTTTATGGATTACCTTGCTTGTGATATCTTTTTCAAAAGGGGTTGTAGTAATCAAACTAACGTCTATATTTGCCGTTTCTATCATCGCCTGTGTTCTAGGTATAGGAGTGGCGCTAAACTGCAAGAAATGGGGCTTCTTTGCCCCGCTACTTACAAGCTTTTCAAGTGTATTCCTTTGAGCGGTTCCAAATCTATGTTGCTCATCTACCATCACAAGCTCGGCATGTGGAAGTTCTCTATAAAGCAGAGCGTGTGTCCCTACTATAAAATCATATTCCTCAAGATTTACTTTTTTCGTTTTATTTGTCACCAAAGCACTCTTGGCATGTGGAAGATACTTTTGCGCTTCTTCAAAAATCTGATTTGCAAGGATTGTTGTCGGTGCCATTAGTATAGAGCGGTGCGGCAACATCATTTGAGCGGCAGCCAAAATAACCATTGTTTTACCGCACCCCACATCTCCTACTACCATTCTTTTTGCCGCTACGTTTTTACCAAAATCGCACCCGATATCTTCTATCGCCTTTATCTGCTCACTCGTGAGCGTAAAAGGTAGAGTAGAAGCCCACTCTTTGTAATCCCCTTTCACCGACACAAGAGACTCAAAATATCTCCTCTTTGCAGATAAAAGTTTCATATACACAAAAAGTTCCGTATATTTTAAAGCCGCTAATGCATCACCTGAGAGTTCTTTATTTCTCAAAACCGTATCATTTGGAAAATGGAGTTTGAGTAATTCTTGCGCTATTTTTTCGTCTAAACCTTCATGCAAAAGATTCTCCAAAGTGAGATTTTTTGCAATAAACTTCCCCATCACATCACTTCGCAAAGCTGATTTATATTTAGGAGAAATAGCGCCGATGCCGGTTATTTTTTTGGGCATACTCATACTGCACATGCCGGTTTTGCACTCTATTATCCCATAATAATAATCACGCTCACCCACTTGATACTGATGCATCATGTAAGGTTTTGGGCGAAATATTACCCCTTGGACGGTATGACCGAAGTTATGCACGAAAAAAGTTATTTGTATGGAATTAGCAGAGCGATGCACCGATTCTACCGTAGCATCAATGAGTTGCGGCATGTGGATTTGTAGCTTCTCGTGAAGTCTCAAATCTTCATAAGAATAGGGAATCATAAGAGCAAGCTCGCACCAAGTGCCGATGCCCAACTTTTTAAACTTAGCGACTTGCTCTTTTGTGAGATTCATTTTATTTCCTTAGGAGATAATACTACCGTTATTAGGAAATAAAAGATAAAAATATGTCATATTGCAATATTTATTTGGTGACTACGGCAAAACTGAGTTCATTTATCTCTTTGTGAGATTTAATAAACGCATTTAAATCTTTGAGCTTCAGTTCTGAAATCAGCTTCAACTCTTTTGCAGAATAGCCAAGTTCCTGCCCTTTGTAAAATTCTAAAAATGTGCGGTTGAGTCTTTGACTCATCGTCTCAACTCTCAAAGGCTCGCTTCCAAGCATAAACATTTTTGTCTGCGCAAGCTCCTCTTTCGTTACTCCGTTTGTTACAAAATCGGCTATAACCTCTTTGACGGTTTTTTCCGCCTCTTCACGAGATTCTATTTTTGTCTGAAGAAACCCTTTGAAATAGCTGCTTGACTTGCTGATATTTACTGTGGCATATGCCGAATATGCAAGACCCCGCTTGACACGAATCTCTTCCATAAGACGTGAGCCGAAACCGCCTGTTCCAAGAATAAATGAGGCTACCTTTGCCTTATAATTTTCCGGTGAATCATCCACCATATGATAAGGGGAACCAAAATAAATATAAGCCTGCTCAGTCTCTTTTTTGAGAACACTCTCCTGAGGATTATTATTTACAGCGTAATTCCCTATGTCGCTACTTTGCCCTTTTGGCATCGCTTCAATCACTTTTGCTATCTTTTCTTTGGCACTCTCAATATCAATATCGCCGCCGATTACTACAATAAGTCTTGAGCTTACCAAATGCTCTTTGATAAACGCTTTTACGTCATCAAGTTCTATCCCTTGGACACTTGCAATTGTTCCCGAAGCGGGATTTGCCAAAACAGTATCCTTAAACAAAAGGGACATCAGCTCATTAGATGCGACATAATCATAGTCATTTTCTTTACCGCTGAGTGAACCGATAGTTGTTTTTTTGACTTTATTAATAGCTTCTTCGCTTAGGTTTGGATCTTTTAAGAGCGCATCAAAATGTTTGAGCCCCTCTTCAAACTCTTCTTTGAGACAGCTCATCTCCACAATAAAAGTCTCCGTTCCCGTTGAAGCGGAAATATGGATAGCCTTAGCTTCCAAAGCTTCGGCAAAAGCGCTGCTTCCCAGCTCTTTTGTCCCCTCACCCATAACTCTAGCACTAAACTTTGCCAGACCGGCTTTTGTCGTATCCGTAATACTTCCGCTATTCGTAAAAGTAAACTGCATTGCTACAAGGGGAAGTCTTGTGTCGCTTTCAAAAATTACCGGTACTTTCATGTCGCCGATTTGTAAATGTTGTATTGTTGCTGCCATAAGTATTTGTCCTAAAATTAGTAGTGTAAAAATGTATTTCATTATGCGAATTTCTCTAAAGTCTCATAGGCTGTATTGCGAACAGCCGGTATTTCACCGATATCACGAATCAATCGTACCATCTCCTCTTTTGCCATTCGAAATCCGGCTCCCGCACTTCGCACCACATTTTCTTCCATCATCGTCGAGCCCAAATCGTTTGCTCCGAATCTGAGTGCCATCTGACCGATATAAGGTCCCTGTGTTACCCAAGAACTTTGGATATTGGGCACGTTGTCAAGATATAGTCTTGCTACGGCAAGAAGTCTCAGATAACGGTTGGAAGAGGGCTTTTCCATCTCTGGAATAAGCCTTAATAGCTCCGTATTTTGTCCCTGAAAACTCCACATGATAAACGCACGAAAACCGCCTGTCTCATCCTGCAAGTTACGTATCATATCAAAGTGTTCTATAATATCCTCGTCGCTCTCAACCGTACCGTACATCATTGTCGCAGTTGACTTGATATCAAGTTTGTGCGCTTTTCTATGGATATCCACCCAAACTTCCGAGTCTATTTTTTTGGGCGCAATTATATCACGAACTTTATCAGAGAGTATTTCAGCGCCTGCTCCGGGGATAGAAGCCAAACCTTTTGCTTTGAGACGAACCAAAACCTCTTCCACGCTAATGCGTGAAACCTTTGCAATATAATCAATCTCAATGGAGGAGAATCCGTGAATAGTGATTTGGGGATATTTTGTATGGATATGCCCGACTAAATCCTCATACCACTCTATTTTGAGCTTCGGATGCACGCCGCCTTGGAAAAGTATCTGTGTACCGCCAATTTCCAAAAGCTCATCTATTTTTGAATCAATCTCTTCAAAAGTAAGCACATACGCATCCGCATCTTTTTCGTGTCTGTAAAAAGCGCAAAACTTGCAATCTACCCAGCAAATATTGGTATAGTTGATATTTCTGTCCACCACGAAAGTTGTAATCCCTTGGGGATGAAGCTCACGTTTGCGAGCACTTGCCATCCTTCCTAGCTCTTTTAAGTCTGCATTTTTTATTAAATCTAATGCTTCTTCTTTTGTTAATCTACTCATTCGTATCTATTTCCATCCCTCATTTCTTGGATTTCTTTTTTGTTTTTTAAAAAAACTGATATATATTCCCAGCATAATAAGCATTCCAAGCAAAGCGCCCCCTAAAACCTGCACCCACGCCGTAACATTTAAGGTTTTATTTACTATCGTTTTATGCATATCATTGTCAATGCTAACCTCTGCCATTTGTGCCATATGCGACATGGCTGCAATTGCCAAACTCCCGCTTGGAATATCCAAATGGCACGAGATGCAGACACCGCTTCTATCGAGCTTGTCTCTTTGCTCTTTTGAGAGTTCACGAGAGAGTTTGAAGTGTTGCACTAGCGTTTGTAGCTGCGTAGCATTTGCATCCGAAATTTTTAAACCGCTCATTCCCACCCCCATTGCCTTAGGATTCGTATGACAACTCTCGCAACTACGTGACCCTTTCGAAATGGTATGGGGCTGAATAGGTGACATATCAATAGCGTTTTGTCCCTCGGCATGTGGAATTTTATACATATGGTTTTGCAAAAGTGCTTTGCCCTCTTTACCGATTACGGTAATAGTAGTCTGACATCCCGCAATAGCCGTACTTATCCTTCCCTCACCGTTTTGTGAGAGAGGCGGGTCTTCCCAACTCATAAAACCGTTACTCTCAGTCACCTGCCCGTCCACCAAATATTTTTTCAAATCTTTCATTCCGCCCGTTTGCCCGTGGATATCCTGATCATGCGAAGCCATCAGATAATCAGGATTTTGTTTGCCCTTAGAATAGTCTATTTTTACATGACATCCATAACACTGAGGCGCCCAAGTCGCATGGCATGTGTAACACTCCATCGTGTCCGTGTGAGCACTGATACTATCCATTGCAAGAAGTGCTTTTTTAGATAATTTATTATCTTGTTTGAGTTTTTTGAGCGGTTTGAGCGTAATATCTTTGCCGCTTGCAAGATGCATAAGAATCGTATCACCTATTTTTACGGCATGTGGAAGCGGGTTTCCTCTTGCACTTATCAGATATCCGTCCTCAGGTTCACTCACACTTCCTTGCTTAAGATACTCAGCCACTGTTTTGGTAGTGCCTCTTGCCTCGCCCGTTGCGGCAGTGGTATTAAACTCATCACTGTATCCAAGCGGCAACTCCCAAGGATAAGCCTTTGTCGTGCCGTGACAGTCCTGACATTCTATCTCTACGGCAGCTAAATTAGCACCGCCCAAAAATCCGTCACCGTGCATATCATTTGAAGTGTGGCAATCTTGGCACAACATCCCTTTTTGAAAGTGAATATCTTCTTGCATATGCATATAACGTTTCGTATGGAGTTTTGGCTGCGGATTTCCCTCACCGTCGTAGGTAGACTGATATTCGGTTTCCATCAAACCCTGATACGAAACACCGATACGCTTTCCGCGGTTATGGCATGTGGAACAGGTCTCTACGGGAACACCAGAATACTCTTTTTCATGTACTTTTACTTTGGCATCACGAGAGGACTGAATCGAATGGACCAAGAGATGTCCCGGTTTTTTTTTATCTATGCTTTTGTCCTCCCCTTTATAAAATCCTTCGTTTGAGTAGGGAATATGGCAAGATGCACATCCGATTCCGCGGTAATCACCCCGCACTTGTCTGTCTTTACTTCCCGTGTGACATCGCAGGCACTCTTGACGAAGATAGGTATAAACGGCTAAAGAGGGGTCTTTTTGCACCTCATCCGCTGTTGGAGCTTTTGGTAATTCTTTCATCTTTTTTGGAAATGCCTGAGGTTCCATAAGGGAGAGTTTGTCCATATAATTTCGGTATTGCTCAGTACCGAGTCTGGCATGCAGATCTTGAGGATTTTGTGTTTTATAGGTGCCTATATCATGCGCATTGCTGTTTTTAGCTCCAAAACTCTGGAGTGTACCCTGAATTTTTCCCTGCTCAGTCATCATCAGAGAATTCATCTGAGAAGCTACTTGATTTTCGTGGCACATTCCGCAAGTATTTTGATTAATCCATGCACTTGCGGGAGCCGGATAAAACTCTTTTGGACCTTTATTATTTTTAAAATACTCCACTGTTGCGGAGTGTGCATTTTTCTTCTCTTTTTTTTCCGGATTGCCGCCGTGACAAACAATACAGTCGTTTCCGGCATGTCCGGCTTTTTCTGCCACTTCAAGAATCGCTTTCATCATCCCCGAACTCTCAGAGCGGATATGTTCTATCCCTCCATGGCATGTGGAACAGCTATTAGCAGCATACACAAATGTTGAAAAAAAGAAAATTATAAAAGCCGTCACGACCTGAAATGACGGTGTATTATCTCTTTTGTTCATAAATTTAGGCTTGTTTATCTTTAGATATTGCGTCTAAAACACCGTTGATAAATTTGGGAGACTGTTCTGTTCCGAATGCTTTCGTAATCTCTACCGCTTCATTGATAACCACGGCAGAATCAAGTTCCCCAAAAAGAATCTCATACGAAGCAAGTCTCAAAGTTGCACGTTCAATGCTTCCAAGACGCTCAAAATCCCACTCTTTGAGGTGTTTGATAATTGCTTCATCTACAACTTCAAGATTTTGCATCACTCCCTCAAAAAGTCCAAGTGCAAAATCTCTTTGTTTATTGCGAATTTTTTTCTCTTCTAAAATCTCATCGGTATGCTGCGCGATATTTCCGTTTCCTAAATCATACGCATACAGCAAACTTACGACTGCCATTCTCGCTTGTTGTCTTGTCGCCATAGTTTATTCCCCTATCGCTTCATAAAGATCAAGCATCTCTATGACGACCGTCATCGCTTCAAAGCCTTTGTTGCCTGCTTTTGTTCCTGCTCTTTCTATCGCTTGCTCTATGGTGTCTGTTGTGAGAAGTCCGAAAGAAACCGGCTTTTGATATTTCAAACTCATCATAGATATCCCCTTTGTCGCCTCTGCAGAGACATAATCAAAATGAGGAGTTGCCCCGCGAATAACTGCACCTAGAGCACAAACTCCATCATATTTACCGCTTGCCAAAAGCTTGTCGATAACCATAGGAAGCTCAAACGCACCGGGAACCAAAACATGTGCAATATCTTCTTCATTGCCGCCGTGACGGGCAAAAGCATCTTTTGCACCCTCAACCAATCTATCCACGATAAAATGGTTCCATCTTGTACTCACGATAGCAATTTTTTTGCCGTTTATCACTTTTAATGTGCCTTCGATTAATTTCATTCTTTTTCCTTTTTTTAAAGTTTTGTGTTGTAGTTTTCTTTAGAATTCTTCACTCTAATAATCGTAATTTTAGTATCACGCAATCTATAAAAAATTAAATGTGACCTGAATATTAAGATTTTACACTTAATTTTTAAGCTCTTATTTTTACAATCAGTTCCCATATTCGGGTTAGTGATTAATAACTCTATATACTCTTTTAATTTTTTCGTATACTCTTTTGCTGCATTTGGCTTATCCTCTTTAATGTTCTCAAAGAGATAAATTAAATCACTTTTAGACTTTTTTGAATAGAGCAATTTAAGCATATTTTTTAAAAAGCTCATCCCAAATTTCATCATGAGACTGTTCACATATACCCGAATCTATTCCCTCTTGTATCTCATTTTCCAGATAAGACCAATCTTCATCCGTATTTTTACCTCTAACACTATCAAAACTGAGTTTAATAAACTCTATGAATTTTTCTTTATTAGAGTGAAATTCATTTAAAAATATATTTTCAAGATTTTTATCTTCGATATTCAACGTAAACATTTTAAATCTCCTGAATTTTCTTAATCTTTGCTACCAAGGCTTCAAGTTGTTCGAGTCGAATCATATTGGGTCCGTCACTAAGGGCGATGCTTGGGTCAAAGTGTGTCTCAAAAAAGAAACCGTCCACCCCCACGGCAGCCGCCGCTGATGCCAAATAAGGAACCATAGAGCTATCACCGCCTGTTTTTCCGCCAAGCGCACCGGGCATTTGCACAGAGTGGGTTGCATCAAAAATCGTCGGCGCAAACTCTCTCATAATAACCAAAGAGCGCATATCTACAACGATATTTCCATATCCGAAAGAGCTTCCTCTTTCACACAAAAAAACTCCGTGCTTTTTGGAATTTTCGTAACTCACTTCGTCACATCCACGTGTTTTAAGCACCTTGGCAACCGAGTATTTCATATCCGGCGGATTTATAAACTGCCCTTTTTTAATATTAACCTCTTTGCTAGTTTTTGCACATGCCACAAGCAAGTCTGTCTGACGGCACAAAAAAGCAGGTATCTGGAGCATATCTACAACTTCGGCAACTGCAGGCACCTGATAGGATTCATGCACGTCGGTAACCACTTTATAGCCGAAATCATTTTTTACTTTTTCTAAAATTCTAAGTCCCTCTTCCATCCCAAGACCGCGAAAGCTATCTAAAGAGGTGCGGTTTGCCTTGTCAAAGCTCGACTTAAAATAAAAATCAATTGTAGGGTCGTTCTGATAAATCTCTAAGGATTTTGCAATTTTAAATATATTTTCTTCACTCTCAATAACACAAGGACCTGCTAATAATGTCATATAATTGCCTTTTAAAAAATAGAAAATGATTATATCATAATGCTTTTAACATCTACTTAGCCTTTGCTACCATTACCCCTGCAAGAATAATAAGCACAATTCCACATGCCATGATAAAACTAGGATACGCATCACCCAGTAGCACACCCACTACAATAGCAAAGAGTATGTTTGAATAACTCACGGCTCCCACTATCCCCGCTTTTGTCTGGCTGTAAGCCTTTGTCATGAGGAGTTGAGAGATAGTTGCAAAAATTCCCATCCCTATTACATATATCCATACAACTCCCTGCGGCATCACAAAAGTACCGAGCATAAAATCAAGGCTTGGCATGTGCAAATAAGGGGAGATGAAAAACAGCACAAGGGGACCGGCAGTTCCAACCCCCATAAACGAAAGAACAATAGCACGCGTATCGTAATAATTTCTAAGCTCTCTGATAGATGTATACGCCAAAGCCGCCCCTATCCCGCTGAATATTCCAAGGATATCGTATTTGCTAAAACCGATTCCTGTCGGTGCAGTTATGAGTAAAATCCCTACAAATCCCACAGCAATAGCAAGCCAAGCTTTTAAAGATAATTTTTCATTTAAGAAAATCCATGCAAATATCGCTGTAAATATAGGTGATGTTTTTGAAAAAGTGATAGCGTCACCTAGCGGAATATGCGCAATATTATAAAAAAAAGCAAGCAAGGCAGTAAATCCCATAAAACCTCTAAAAAACAGCAGCCAAGGCTTGCCGCCCACTTGTACCATCGGCTTTTTCAAAACAGCAAACCCTATCAAAATCACGCCTGCTATATTTCTAAAAAATACCACTTCTATTGAGCTCATATGTTCACTCGCAAGCTTGGCAAAAGCCCCCATTATTGCAAACATAAAAGATGCCATAAGCATATATTTGACACCGCTGTTGAGTTCTCTGATTCTTTTCATGGGGGTAATTATACCCATTCATTTTTGTGTTGTATAATCCGACTCTCAAATCAAAGGAAAAC
>DZBD01000043.1 GCA_022729795.1 Sulfuricurvum sp.
ATCGCTTATTTCAAAAAGAAGTTGCAGTTTAAAATTTTTTATGTATCTTGCTTCTATTATATTTATCATTTTGTTACTCCTTAAACGAGAGGTTCTATCTTTTTTAATGGTTGTTCTTCTCTTGCGAGATTCTAATCTTCCATCAAATATTCTCTATGTTCATCAGCCCATTCAAGAACTAAATTTTTTATCCTCTTTTATTGTTTCTATCTCTTCAGTGGTATTTTCAAGCACTTTAGATTTTCGTATAAAATCAAATTTTTCATAGCAATATTTATAAAAAACATCATAGATGGATAAAAGTTCATTTTTTACTTCATAAATAGTATTGATTCCATCGACTACTTCATCTTTGTTAAATGAATATTCATGTGCTATCTCATTTCTCTCTTTTCTCAGTCGCATCCATTCACTTTTATCGATAATTCCAAGCTCTTCGATTCGGTTAAGTCTATCTATGTAAGATTTACTTTTTACCTCTTCACCTAGTATCTCCAACAAAGATGGAAATAGTTTTTCTCCCATAGTATCTTGAAGTTTAGAAAATCTAAAAATCATCTGATCCACAAAACTAGATTCATCAATATTTAGTTTGTTGTATCGATTTATATCTAGTGGCATCAGCGTTTCAAGCTGTTTTGCAGCTATAGTTATTTTTTGTTTATGCTGATTGCACTCATACAGTTTTTCTACTAATGTTTCTATTTTTTGATTCATAATTCTATCCCATCCCTTAAAGCTTCTTTTTCTATAAGCCTATTCTTATCTTTTGCAATCACTACATCTATTTTTTGTTCACCTATGTATTCGTCAAGTTTCATCAAAAACTCTATTTTTTTCTCTCTCATATCTTCAAACTCTTTTGTCGGACACAAATAAAGGTCAATATCTCCACCTTTTTTACTGTCATCCACACGAGAACCAAAAAGATAAATCTTTCCCTCATCAAAAATTTCTGTAAAGGCTTTTTTGATAGATGATGCTTCAAATTCTGTTAGTCGCAATGGTTATCCTTATCTTATTATTTTCATAATCTTTATTTAAACTTTTTGAGTGTGCTTTTAGGAATATAATTAACAAGATGATGTTTATCATTTTTCATCCGTTAATTCCTAATGGCATAAATAAAATCACTACCATTTAAACCAAACTTTTCACATATCAACTTTACATAAGTCATAATACCGCCCGCACTCAAATTTGTTTCTACGAAATAAAATTCTTGTATCTTATACGGCTTTCGACAGTCGGTTTCAATGCTAGAGATAATTCTCTGTTTTTTACCGCTAAAATCATCATCTTGTAAAAGTGATTTTGCTATCTCAGAGTCAAAATCAACTAAGATTTTGACAACATTCACATATAAATCACTCCAAGATTTAACACTATGTTTTTCATTAAACAGTTCAAAATAAAACGGTTTTTTACCCGTTATATCAATATCATCATCAAGCGTATAAAACTCTTTGTCAGTGCTTTGAAAATCAAGTTTTAAATCTAACTCTTTTGGATATTGCCACACTGTTTTAGCTTCTTCAAAAAGTACATCGGCTCTTTTATTTATCTCATTATCGTCCCAATTTGTTGTACTTAAAAAATATTGATTGAGTTTTAATCTACTTTGTTCTTTTAAAATCTGCTTTTTATCTTCATAAGATTTATTTCCAAGTTGAGTATTGTCGCCTGAAAGTGAGAGATTGCCGATATTGTGCAAATATTTATCATGAATAAGTTGATACTTATCTCCAAGTTTTGCCCTCCAAGAGTTTGTTAATGTTTGCGGCATAAAATGTTCTATTGAAAGTGTTGCAATATCAACTTTTTCATTGTTGTCTTTATTTTCAAGCCTGAGTAATATAAATTTTATATTTTTTAGGTTATAAGCATCCCTTGAAGTAAAATCAGCTCTAAACTCTTCATCATCCGGAAAAATTGCAGAGCCTCTTTTTGAAAATAAAATTGTTGCAAAATATTTACTGAAATGCTCATAGCTAAAATTTGGCATTTCTAAAATATCACTAAATAAAGATGCGAAAACCTTATTTAATGCATTAGTAGCCTTGTTGCATACCATTCTTCTAATTATGTAGCTTTCAATAATTTCAAGTGTTATAAAAAGCTGTTTATCATTTATAAACTCTTTATTGAACTTATCTATCACTGATAATAAAAATGGATAAACAACTCCAATTTTAAGTTGTTTAATATTTTTCAAATATTGAGCATAGATTTCATTATGAGGAAATAAAAAAGTTTTGTAAAGTTTTGAATACTCTAAAAGTTCGCTTAGTAACTCTTTAGTTTGTATATTTTGAGAATAAACAAATATTTTAAAAGCTTCATAAGTATCATCTTTATTTGGTATTTTATTTTGCTTTACCGTCAAATAATCTCTTATAAAATTTGATATATTTTCACTTGTCAAATTTTCTTCTATTTTAAACCAATAGTTTTCAAATAGCTCGATTTGCTCATCAACTTCTTTATCCATCAATAAAAAATTTCTTATCAAATCTGACTGAGATAAACTCACTCCTGTTGAATTTATGCTCTCGAAAATCAATTGTGGATTATCGTCTCTACGATTTAGTGCTATATGAACTATAAACAACTTCTTA
This sequence comes from Sulfuricurvum sp., assembly GCA_022729795.1. Taxonomy (GTDB): domain Bacteria; phylum Campylobacterota; class Campylobacteria; order Campylobacterales; family Sulfurimonadaceae; genus Sulfurimonas. The sequence goes on from DZBD01000043.1 coordinate 2,619, forward strand.
AATCCTAAATAAAGCGATTTAAAATCTCCAAACTTTATCATTTGATTTTTAAAAAAATTATAATTTTTATAAATATTTGAATTTACATCAATAGTATCAAAATTATTTTTTAGCAGTTTCTTAAAGGCATCATCATCTTTTTTAATTGGCTTGAGTTTGAGTTTATTTTTTTCATCAAGTCTTTTGTTGATTAAAAAACTTTCCAAAATTTCATCTTTTAAATCTTCATCCTCAATAACATCATGCAAAGCTTTTAAAAAAAGTGTAGAAGTTGTAAGCCTTTGTTGTCCATCGATAATAACATACTCTTTCAAATCAATTCTATCAATTTCACTATTTGCGACATAAACAACGGAACCCATAAAATGACTTTTTCGTTCACCTTGAAGTCCTATATTTCTTATATCTTCAAAAAATTGCAAACAATTTTTTTCTCTCCAATCATAATTTCTTTGATACACGGGAATAATAAATCTTGTCTTATTAGAAGATAAAAAATCTTCAATGCTTATTTGTCTTGCTTCCATAATTAGTTTATTTCCTTATTTGTCGTGTATCTTATGTTTGTATTGCACCCTCAAGCTGGTCTTGTGTTTCTTCGAGAGAGTAGAATTTAGCTGTGCCATTTTTTATTTTTTCTACTTGAGAAGCTACAAACTTTTTATCTTCTTCAAAGAGTGCTTTTTGGATGATTGTTGCAAAGTTTTTCGCAATTTCTATCGCACTAAAAAGTTCATTGGCATTATATGAAAGCATAATCATTCCCTTTATTTTGCATATTATTTTACTTATTATACAAAACTTTCACTCAAAATGGCATCTATTTTAAGTTCTACTTTCCCTCATCTGCGACAAATCAAACTCAATCAACTCATCTTCACACGCAATGCTCACGACGCACCCTTTTTTGCTAAGAGTTCTTGGCATGTGGATTTGTTCTAGGAGGGGGAGATTTTCTTTTGTTTGCGGATCGTGTGCGAAGAGTGTTTGTTTTTCTATAAAAAAGATTCTTCCTCCGCCGCAGCCATCGCCTATGATGCCCTCACAAACTAGCGGTGAGTTTACATCAAAACCATGAATCATCTGCACAATCTTCTTTGCTCTCTTTTACAAACTCTTGAAAATCACTGCTGTTTTTATCGAGTATTTTATACTCTTCATAGGTATACTCTTTAAAAATCCTCTCATCAAGACATTTGCACAAGGTTACATTGCTATCCTCTTGGCATGTGGAAATCATCTCTAGTTTTTGTTTTTCATCCCAACCGATATAACTATTATAGTAAGGGTAAAGCGTCCATACGGCAAAGCCCAAGGTAAGAACTATATTTGTTATGTACTCTTTCTTTTTTGTCTGCATATATTTTTTTATATCATAAGCTATCAATATCACAAAAATAATCTCTAAACTTATGTTAAACCAATCACTATCTAAAAAATCAAACATATTTTCTCCCTATACTTTTCTTATTTTTTTTATTGCTTGGGCACACATAGTAAGCCCAAAAGTAGCGGTCACGCCCATAAAACTGCCCTTTTCTTTTACGACTGCTTCTTCAGCGCTGAAAATCACCGTATATTTTTTGTTAAAACCCCGTTTTTTAAGTTCATACCGTATTTTGGCACCGAATCTGTCACCGTAACTTTTCCAGATATCTGCTACCTGCACTTGTGTCGGGTCGAGCCGTTTTGCAGAGCCAAAAGAGGAGATAAGCTTTTTGTGGCATTTTTGAGCAAGGGCGAGTTTCGCTTTTGTATCATCGATAGCATCCAAAACCACGTCGTAACTACTAAAATCAAAATCCCAAACCCACTGTTCATCTATGCGAACATTGATACTCTTGGCATGTGGATAGTGCTCACGCAGAGCTTCTACTTTAGATTCCCCCTCGTGCAGTTCAGACCACATTTGGCGGTTTTGGTTTGTCACATCGTAGGTGTCGAAATCTACTATGGTTATGTCGGTGATACCGCTTCTGCTTAAACAATCAAGACAAAAACTGCCGACTCCCCCTACCCCCAAAAGGATGATTTTTGCCTCTTTTAGTTTTACGAAATCATCCCCAAGAAGCGTCTTTATACGCTCATATTTCTTCAATAGCGTTCATCCATTCTTGCAAGGCATTCATACTTTTGTAGGCGCTCATATCTAAATGAATCGGTGTAAGAGAGATAAATCCTGCTCTAATCGCTTCATAATCACTCAACTCATGCGCCACGTCACGGGCACGAAATTCCAAAGGATGCAGTCCAAGCCAGTAGTATTCCTCTCCGCGAGGATTTCTATGGAGATGCGCGTCATTGGCGTAACATCTATAGCCGGCGTAGGTTACTCTCATCTGAGCTTCGGTTAATTCTGCCGGAATATTGACATTCAAAAATTCTCTATGAGGCAGAGGAAATACTCCTGATTTTATCTTTATCACCAGCTCTTTGATAGTTTTACAAGCAAGAAAATAATCGCCATCAGGATTAGTATAATCCATCACCTGAGAGATTGCAATAGAGGGAACATCGTGCAAAACGCCCTCCATTGCGCCCGCAGCAGTTCCGGAATAGGTGATATCTTCTCCCATATTCGAGCCTCTGTTTATACCGCTGATAAGCAAATCAGGCTTTTGCCCCTCAAACATAGAATGGAGCGCAAGATACACGCAATCACTCGGAGTTCCGTCGTCAAGCTTATAAAAATTATCGTCCACGCAGATAAAACGAAGCGGACGCACTAAGGTGAGAGAATGTCCACATGCCGACTTTTCATTCGCAGGTGCCACCACCGTAACCGTAACATCCTCAATCTCTTTTAAAGCGCTTACTAAACTCAGTAAACCCTTCGACTCATACCCATCATCATTCGTGACTAAAATATTATATTGTTTTTTCATACCTATATTTTAGCATTTAAAAAGAGACAAACACGCAAAAATTTCTATCTTTTGTAAAAAGTATGCTATTATTTGCGGATGAAAACATTAATCTTAACCCTTTTTTTAGCCTTGAATCTTTTTGCATCTTTACCGAGCATAGAAGAAAATTATAAAATTCTCAATAATGAAATCGAGAAAATATCACCCGAATTAAACGCAGAAGAAAAAATCTCCCTCCATTACCATATTCTGTCCACCCATGATGCAATCGTAAGTTCTTTGCTTCAAGGAGATTCAGAAATAAGCAAAATAGAAAACATCAGCCAAAAAACACTCCTCAATGTTTTGCTTCCGTTATATAATGATAAACTCAACCCCCAAAGCATAGAAAAAATCAAAACTCTCTATAAAAATATGGTGCAGGATGCAATAATCCAAATAGAACAAAAATCCTCTCAGCCTCTTGGTTCTCTTACAATTTGGGCGATTATAGTGACACTCGGGCTTCTTGTGGGTTTATTTGCTGGCTATCTATTATTCAAAAATAGCTCAAGAACAGAAAAAGATTTGCTTAGCGAAAATATTTTAAGAGAGCTTAAAAAACAAAATAGTTCTCTTTTAGATGAAGTAAATTTTTTAAGGGCGCAACATATCTAAGCCCTTCTTGACTTTATTCAATCGAATAGTGTAAAATTGCAGCACTTAAACATCGCAACATATCTCCATACACGCAATAAATCCCAAAACTCTAAGGCAGTTCATATATGAGTGAAAACATTTCACAACAACCTCAACCTCGAAAAACAACAAAAACGAATAATAACAAATCTCGCTCTCACACTCCCGCCAAAGGCGCCACAATCGAAGACCTTCGTACAAAAAGCATTGAAGAACTCGTAGCAATCGCAACTGAACTTGATGTAGAAGACCCGAATGAGCTCAAAAGACAAGACGTTATTTTTGAAATCTTAAAAGCCCAAACTGCACAAGGCGGTTTTATTCTCTTTAGCGGTATTTTAGAGATTATGCAAGACGGTTACGGTTTTATCCGTTCTATAGACAAAAGTTTTAACGAAAGTATCAATGACGCATATGTGTCCAACACGCAAATAAAAAGATTTGCCTTAAGAAACGGGGATGTCGTGACCGGTCAAGTCCGTCCTCCCAAAGATCAAGAACGCTACTATGCGCTTATAAAAATAGAAGCAATCAATTATCTCCCTCCCGAAGAGAGTAAAAAAAGACCTCTTTTTGAAAACCTTACACCTTTGTATGCCACAGACCACATCAAACTCGAATACACCGAAAAAGGGCTTACGGGTCGTATGATGGATATGTTCTCCCCTATAGGAAAAGGGCAACGCGGACTTATTGTTGCACCTCCAAGAAGCGGTAAAACAGAACTTCTCAAAGAGATTGCTCACGGAATTGCGCATAACCATCCGGAGATAGAATTACTTGTTTTGTTGGTGGATGAAAGACCCGAAGAGGTAACAGACATGGAGCGAAGCGTCAAAGGGGAAGTTTATAGTTCTACCTTTGATATGCCTGCAAAAAACCATGTTAAAGTTGCAGAGATGGTGATAGAAAAAGCAAAAAGAAAAGTAGAGCTCGGTCGTGACGTGGTAATACTTTTGGATTCTATCACACGTCTTGCCCGTGCTTACAACACCGTGACACCTTCAAGCGGAAAAGTTCTCTCGGGCGGTGTTGATGCCAACGCCCTTCACAAACCAAAAAGATTTTTCGGAGCTGCGCGTAACATCGAAAACGGCGGAAGCTTGACTATCATCGCAACGGCACTTGTAGATACTGGAAGCAGAATGGATGAAGTTATTTTTGAAGAGTTCAAAGGTACTGGCAACTCTGAAGTTGTTCTGGATAGAAAAATTGCCGAGAGACGAATATTCCCTGCTATTGATGTTCTGAAATCGGGAACAAGAAAAGAGGAACTTCTTATCGGTCCTGAAGTTCTGCAAAAAGTATTTATCTTACGTCAAATGATGCAAAAACAAGACAACGAGATAGAAGCACTCAAATTTATTTACACAACAATGGCTAAAAACCCTACGAATGCAGAGTTTTTAGAAAGTATGAATACGAATCAATAAGCATGAAATTAGGGGTATTTGACAGTGGAATCGGCGGTATAACTGTTGTTAAATCGCTTCTTAGCCATGAGCTTTTCGAGGAGATTATTTATTTTGGAGATACTGCTCGTGTTCCTTACGGTATCAAAGATAAAAACACCATTATCCGCTATGCCATCGAAGCGATAGAATTTTTCAAAAATTTTGAGCTTGACCTTATTATTGTTGCCTGCAATACAGTCAGCGCATATGCACTTCAAGAGATGAGAGAAAGTTCCACATGCCCTGTAATCGGCGTAGTAGAAGCAGGAGCACTTGCGGCTGCCAATGCACTTCACAATAAAGATGCAAACATCTTGGTTCTTGGAACAAAGGCTACTATTAATTCTAAAGCCTATGAAAAAGAACTCATGCAGCTAGGATATAAAAATATTGATGTAAAAGCAACGGGACTTTTTGTCCCCATGGTTGAAGAAGAGATTTATGAGGGTGAGATTCTTCAGGCAACTTTGAAGCATTATTTCAGTGAGACTCAAATTCCACATGCCGTCATATTAGGATGTACCCATTTCCCTCTTATCGCCAATGCGTTGCAAGAGTATTTTGGAGCCAATACCGTACTTATCCACTCGGGAGATGCAATAGTAGAACATCTGGAAAAACAATTCATTTTTTCAACAAAATATAAAAATCCCAAACTTCAATTCTTTGCTTCGGAAAATCCCGAAGCCCTTAGAAAAGTCGCTAAAAAATGGCTTAATTTAATATAAATGTAACCTAAATGCAACATTGACACTATAGTATTTCGTTCTAAAAACCAATTTAGGGAATGGTATAAAAATGCAATTACCGCAACAATGGATTGAAAATTTAAAAATATTAGATATTGCTTTTCAACCTATCATCAATATACATACAGGTAAACTTTTTGCAGTAGAAGCACTTCTTAGAAACTTTCAAGAGGTGGGATTTGAATCAATTTTTGATCTCTTCGACAAAGTATACGAGGATAATATTCTCTATACTTTTGATTTAGCACTCAGAGAAAAAACAATTCGTAAATTTACCTCCATCGGGCATTACAAAAAAATAAAATTATTTTACAATTTGGATAACCGCCTTTTTGAGATGCCCGATTTTTCACATGGAAATACCACTCAAATACTCAAAGACTGCAATATTAAAAAAGACAATATTTGCTTTGAGATATCCGAAAGACACGAGTTATCGGGCGAATGCAACATGGAAAAAATAATCCGCCATTATCAGGATGAGAATTTTTGTATTGCTATCGATGACTTTGGAGTCGGTTATTCCGGCTTTAAACTCCTTTATGAAACAACACCCAATATTATAAAAGTAGATAGATTTTTTTTAACGGATATTGAAAAAGATTTCAAAAAAAGACTTATTGTAAAAAACATCGTAAGTATCGCCGTGCAGCTAGGGATTAATGTTATTGCCGAGGGGATTGAAACTAAAGCAGAACTGTTAACATGTAAAGATATAGGCTGTAATTTAGCACAGGGTTATCTCATCAAAAAACCTACACTCCATACCGCTGACATTACAAAAGAATATGAACACATACAATATATAATTCAAAACGACAAACGGATGGAAAAAAGTGAATATCAGATAGAGGTCTATTTGGACAAAGAAGAGCCTATACATTTTAAATCAAAAATGAATTCCGTTATAGAATATTTTCAAAAAAATGAAAAAATCACCGCCTTACCCGTAATAAATTCGATAAATGAACCCGTAGGGATACTTCTTGAAAGTGAGATTAAATCGTATTTGTATTCTCCTTACGGAAGAGCACTTCTCTTAAATGAAAGTGCAAGTAAATCCAAACTCAAATCTCTCATTAGAAACTGCGGGGTAGCCGATATCGGCAGTACCCTTTCTACCCTTATCGAACTATTCTCGAATAATCCGGACTCAGTTGGACTCATCATCACAAAAGATTCACAATATTACGGCTTTTTATCCGCACGAGCCATTATCTCTATCATGAATGAGCAAAATATCAAGTTAGCACTAGAGCAAAATCCCCTTACAAAACTTCCCGGAAACACGATGATAGAAAAATACATTGGCGAAGTTACACAGAGTACCCATTCTTATATGCTATGCTATTTTGATTTGGACAACTTCAAAGCTTTTAATGATGTTTACGGCTTTAGAAGCGGAGACCGAGTCATATTACTTTTTGCTGCTTTGATGAAAAAATATTTGATATACCCTTATTTTAATGCGCACATAGGGGGAGATGACTTTTTTACAGCGATAAAATACGAGAATGAAAATCAAAATGAAAATATATATATAGAAAAAATATCCTCTATTATAAAAAAATTCACGCAGGACGTAAGAGCCTTTTATTCACTAGAAGATCAGCAAAAAGGCTATATCACGGCAAAAGACAGGGACAATAATACAAAAAACTTCCCCCTTTTAACCGTAAGCGCCTCTTTACTCATTGTCTCACGTACCGTAAAAAACAGATCTGCAAGTGAGATAAATTCTATTTTATCTCTCCAAAAAAAAGTTGCTAAAAATTCTGAAAATAACACTGCTATGAGTTCTCTTCTTGAATCTTTGATAATGGTTTAACCCTTTAAATGCTAAAATCCCCTTTATTTCAATAGGGAGCATTATTTGAGAGCGAGTTCAGAGGTATTAGCACGAAAATATAGACCTTCTAATTTTGACGAACTCATCGGTCAAGAAACTATAGCTCAAATCCTCTCTCTTGCTCTTGATTCCAACCGTCTTTCTCATGCTTATCTTTTTTCAGGACTCAGAGGAAGCGGCAAAACTTCCACCGCCCGTATCTTTGCAAAAGCACTCATCTGTGAAAAAGGTGTAACGCATCAGCCCTGCGGAGTGTGCCAAAACTGTATTTTGGCAGTGCAAAGTCGTCACATGGATATAGTGGAAATGGATGCCGCTTCCAATCGCGGTATTGACGATATAAGAGAACTTGTAGAGCAAACAAAATACAGACCCTCCTCGGCAAGATTCAAAATATTTATCATCGATGAAGTCCATATGCTTACGACTCAGGCATTTAACGCATTACTCAAAACCCTTGAGGAACCTCCCGCTTACGTCAAGTTCATCTTGGCAACTACAGACCCGCTCAAGCTTCCTGCTACTATTTTGAGCCGCACGCAACATTTTAGATTTAAAAGTATCGCAACAAACAAGATAGCCGACCACTTAGCACATATTCTCCATTTGGAACAAATCGAGTACGAGCCTGAAGCCTTGGATATTCTTGCAAGAAGCGGAAGCGGAAGCCTTAGAGATACCCTTACTCTCCTAGATCAGGCGATAATTTATTCTAAAAATCATGTGGATGTCCGTACCGTCACAGATATGCTCGGTCTTGTTGACCCTCAATTTATTACAGATATTTTTAGTGCCGTATTTGCAAAAGACTATGCCAAACTCGTGGAATATACAAAAACTTTGCAAGACTATGAGGCAGAGATGGTTGTAGATGAACTCATTGCCTATCTCAAAGAGCGGATGTATAATCACGATGCTCTTTTTTCTACTCTAGTTTTAGACAGGTTTTTTAGAATTTTGAGCGATTCAAAATTTCTTTTTAGCATCAATGCAGACGGTGATTTCGTCCTTTCTCTTATCTTTTTCAAAATGATAGAAGCACTTCGTATCAAAGAGATTGACCAGATGATAGAATCGATGCAAAAAGAGATTTACAAACCACAAATAAAAGCTCCGGAACAATCAGCCTCAAACCAAGAGCCTGTTCCACATGCCCTAGAGATTCCACATGCCGACACCAATCCGCATCTTCTCATGTTTAAAAATCTTGTTGCAAAAATCAAAGACAGAAACTATGAAATCGGTGAATGCTTTGAAAAAAGCGTTACATTCGTATCGTATATCGATGCTGTTTTAACTTGGGAGAGTTGTGCGGATGAAAACTGTAAACAATCTCTCAAACACGGCTACACCGTCATCAGACAACTTGTAAGAGAAATATTCGGTTTTGAGACACAAATAAAAGGTTTACCCTGCACACAAATAACAAAGGTGCAAGAAGAGGAACAAGAAGAAAACATCCCGCAACCAAAAGCACTAGAAAGAGCGCAAGCGCCCCAAAGTTCTTCTATGATAGAAGATACCGAAATTGGAGGCAGTGCAAGCTGCGTTGCCGATTGCTCTGCGAGTGACACATCTTCTGAGGAGATAAACGGAGTCGATATCAAAGAAGAACCTATGGTTAAAAAAGCCATAGAGATGTTTGAAGCTACAAAAATAGTGATACAATCTAAAATTTAAGTTAAGAGTGATTTTATTCCCCAAAAAAAAGTTCGTTACTACAGATGTTTTCTTTTTTGCAAAAATGCAATATATTTTCATACGGAGTGGAATTTCTTCTTTTTATAGTTGCAAAATTCGCCTGAGACAGTCCAAGAGCATCTGCCACATCTTTGTCCAAAATTTTTATCTTCGTGTTTTGCGAAATTAATTGTTTTATCTCTCTAATAAGTGCTCGAAAGTCTCTCATTTTTACTCCTTAAAGTAAAAATATAACACATTTTACGAAGCACACACGATTCTATTGCAATATGCTATTTTTTCAATAGCTCTTTTACGCTAAAACTAAAAGAGGAGCCCTTGCCGAACTTAGATGCAATATTTAACACCGTATTATGTGCTTTGAGAATATAATCCACCATCGCTAAACCTATCCCCATGGAATTATCCCATGAGTTTTTGTACACTCTATAAAATTTCGAAGTGACCTTATCGATATGTTCTTCTTGAATACCGATACCGTTATCTTTGACAAAAAGCGTATTGTTTTCCAAGAGAATCGTAACGTCATCTTGAGAGTACTTGAGTGCATTATCTACGAGGTTAATCAAAACCAGTTCTATCATCGTCTTATCTGCGTTGACTATGCACTTTTGTACATCCACATGAATCTTTCTGTCTTTATATTTGGATAATAGATTAGTAGCAATATCTTCACATAATACGGCTAAATCAAAATCGACTAAATGGATATCCAAATCTCTGTTTTCAAGCTTCACGGATAAAGCCAATCTATCGAGCATCTTGGATATTTTTTCTGCATTAGAAATAATTTTTGACAAAAATTTATCCCGTATTCTCAGATCAATCTTGGGGTCTTGCTGAAGCGTTTGTGCGTAACCCATGATAGAAGCGATAGGATTTTTAAACTCATGCGATATAGCAGAAAGTATCTCGTCTCTTTGTTTATTCATCAGTCGAAGTTTTGCCGTGTATTTTCGCTTTTGCTTATCTTTATTGTTGAGTTTTTTTGCCAAATTTTTTAGGACAATAGATATTTCCAAAAACTCTTTAAAATATTTAATTTTTACGGCTGCCTTGTAATTTTTATTAGAAATTTCATCCAAATAATCTGTGACTTGCTCTAAATCATAAACTATTTTTTTACCCATAGCCTTGGAGATATAAAATGCTATGAGTATAACAATAAAAAAAGCAATTCCAAGATTAAATAAAAGGGAGTAGAAATTCTTCAAAAGCTTCCCTAAACTCTTGGAAACCCTTACATAAGCAATATTTTCTTTATATGTAATTCTTTTTACGACGTATAAAAAATCCACTTTGAGTGTTTGGGAGTATCGTACGGTGTGGGAATATTCTTTATTATTCGCCTCGAGTATCTCGTATCTTGCAGCGTGATTATGCATATCTTTTTTGTCATAGTCCGACTCGGCAATAACTACTCCATCACCGTTTACCACGGTAATTCTCAAATCTGTCTTAGATTTTACTTTTGCAACATAAGCGTCCAAATTATTTACAGAAGGCAAATCCATCTCAATTAAGGCTATTACATCTTGAAGATGATTTTTGTTATTCTCAATAATATTGGATTTCATGGCAAAATAGATGATGAAAGAGGAAAGAAAAAGTGTCCCTACAAAAAGACTCAAGAACTTAAGTATAAATATCTGATATATTTTTAGCACAGTTTATATCCGACTCCGCGAACTGTTTGTATATAATCTTTTGTTTTTTTAGGATCTATTTTTTCTTTGAGTCGATTAATAGCGACATTCACTGTTCTGTATTGATACAGTTCACCGTCACCCCAAACATGATCTAGAAGATAATCTCTATCAAGTACTCTGTTTTTATTGAGGATAAACTCATAAAGCAGGTCAAATTCCAGTTTTGTGATATCAACATTCTCCCCGTTGACACTTAGTGTTCTCGTACTTTTATCTAGTAATAAATCCCTGTGGGCGATTTGTCCGTCATTGTGCGATTTGGTTGTTCTGCGAAGGAGGGCTTTTACCCTGAGTATAAGTTCTTTCATGTTAAAAGGCTTCGTAATATAATCATCAGCACCTCTGTGAAATCCCTCTTCTATATCAGAGTCACTGCTTTTGGCGGTGAGAAAAATAACAGGAGTAAGAATCTCCTCTTCTCGAAGTTGCATAACAAATTCACTCCCCTCGACTCCGGGAAGATTCCTGTCCATTATCAGCAAATCAATCTCTTCTTCTTCAAGTATCTGTGCCACTGTTTTGGTATTTAAAAAACCTACGGTATCAAAACCCTCTTTTGTAAGGTTGTATTCAATGAGCTCAAGTAAATCTTCTTCATCTTCTACTATAACTATTTTAGCACTCATTCCCATTCCTTTAAGATATCTTTTTGTTATTTTGTTAATGAAATAGAGTGATAATAGTAGCATATTTGTACTGCTGTTATCTTGTAATTAAAATAAAAAAGAGGGTAAAACGTACAGTAAAAATCATATTTTCGTTTTTTTTTCAAATTATTATGAGGCGATAATATACTTTACGTTATAATAAGTGAACAAAAATCAGGAGAATTACTATGTTTGTTTCGTCTTATAACACTTATATTCATACTAATCCATCCGAAAAAACTTCAAAAGAGAGGTTGGCTGAAAAAAAAAGTGATTTCTCTTTTACCGGCAAACTTCTACAACAGCAAAATACGGATTTTGAATATACTCAAAATCTGCCTATAGATTACATCTCCAAAAGCAAAGCCTTCAGCAATAAACTCACGATTCAGGTTCAAGAACAGCAGCTTGAGCACTCCGAAGATGCAAGCTTACAAAAACCAAAAGAGCTAACAAAAGAATATACGACTCATAAAACCTTAGAAAATGCAAAAAAAGCTTATGCAGAAAGTGTACAAATATTTTCTTTTTTTAAAAAACCGCAGATTGTATATAACCAATCGGCAAATATACTCAAAAAACTTCCAGCGGATGTTCAAGAATTCAAAGATAAAAATTTACGTCCCGTGATGGTAAATACCTATCTTGCAAACGATAAATACTACCAAATTACTGCCTAATTAATTTTCACTCCACGCATCTGTTTTTATAATTCTTCCGTCATCAAAATATTTGAGTTTAAAAGCGTTTGAGCATTTGCCGCCGCTCAAATCCATGATAGCAATCTGAAGTATTTTTTTACATGATTTTGGAACATCAAAATGCCCTTTCATCCCTGTCAAAAACTGCTTGAGAGGCACTTTTTTGTCCATCCCGATGACATTATCCCGACACCCGCTTAAACCTATATCGCTGAGATAGGCAGTCCCCTCGGATATCTGAAAGTCATCTGTTCCCACATGGGTATGCGTACCGATAATTCCCCCCACTTTCCCCTGAAGCAGCATCATCATCGCCCTTTTTTCACTCGTAGCTTCTGCATGAAAATCTACAAAGATGTTCTCTATCCCCTGAGCATGAAGAGCCTCTACGGTGTCTCTTGCACAACGAAAAGCGTTGTCTGCATAGGGCATAGAGTAATGTCCCATCAAGTTTAAAACAGCCAATTTTTCACCCGCAATTTCATACACTTTGCATCCCGTTCCGCTGAGTTCATCGGGATAGTTATGGGGTCTGAGTATCTCATGCGTGCCAAAAAGGGCTTCCACCTCTTTTTTGTCCCAAGAGTGATTTCCCCCGCTCATACAATCAATTCCACATGCCAAGAGTTCGTTCGCATTTTGCGTAGTCACTCCAAAGCCGTGGGAAGCATTTTCATAATTGGCAATGACAAAATCTACCCCGTATTCTTGTTTTATTTTTGGCAAATAAGAAGCAACCATCCCTCTTCCGGGTTTTCCGACTATATCGCCTATGAATGCTATTCTCATACTTTATAATACCTTTGGTTTGTTGTTTCTTAAATAATACAGGGTCGCTTTTATCACGTCATCATCATCTTTAGAAGCGGATTTTATGGTCTCTTTGGACTCATTCATATAGGTAAAAGTAATATTTTGCCCATAATTTGAAACTGACTTTATCTTTTTTTGCATACTTAAAAGTTTTATCACCATCAGTTCTATAAATTGTTTCGTCGGATTGTCTAAATCGCCGAACCTATCAATAAGCTCCTCTTCAATCTCATACACTTCCACTGCATCCTCACACTGAGAAAGTCGTCTATAAACATCCAAACGAAGCCTATCCTCTTTGACAACCTCATCGGAAATATACGCAGAGATAGCGAGCTTGATATCTACCTTTACTCTACCGGCTTCTACGGTATTGCTCAACTCTTTAATAGCATCTTCTAGCATTCTCAAATAAAGGGAATATCCGATATTTTTAATATGTCCGCTTTGTGCATCCCCTACGAGATTGCCGCCGCCCCGTATTTCAAGGTCATGATAAGCAAGCACGGAGCCGCTTCCCAAAAAGGAGTTGGACTCGAGTGCAAGAAGACGTTTTTTCGCCTCATCCGTGAGATTGTCTTTGTTTTTGACGATAAAATAGGCAAAACCCTCATAACTTCCACGCCCTACACGACCGCGAAGCTGGTGCAAATCTGCTATACCGAATCTATCCGCGCCGTCAACTATAATGGTGTTGACTCTTGGCATGTGGATTCCCGATTCTATGATAGAAGTTGCCAGCATCAAGTCGTATTCTCTTTGCTCAAACTTTAAGAGCTCTTTTTCTGTTTCTGCGGCTGAGATTTGGGAATGGAGCATCAACACTCTCAGTTCCGGTAAAATAGCCTTAAGTTCTCCTAGTTTAATAGGCATATGGTCTATGGAGTTATGCACATAAAACACCTGTCCGCCACGGCGAAGTTCTCTTAAAATTACCTCTTTTATCAGTTTTTCATCGTACTCTTTTACGAAGGTTCTCACAGGCTGTCTTTCGCTTGGAGGGGTTAAAAGCTGCGACATTGTCTTGATAGAGCTCATCGCCTGATTGAGCGAACGGGGAATCGGCGTGGCACTCATGGAGAGAAGATGCACATTGTGATAGAGCTCTTTTATCTTCTCTTTTTGTTTTACCCCGAATTTGTGCTCTTCATCTATAATCACGACACCGAGTTTTTTAAAGTCCAACCCAAAAAGCGCATGTGTTCCCACAACAGCATCTATATTTCCACATGCCAAGGATTTTATAATCGCTGTTTTTTCTTTAGCACTTACAAATCTGTCAAGCTTGGCAATTCGAATCCCCAAGGCATCAAACCGCTCCGATAATGTGCGAAAATGCTGAGCTGAGAGAAGCGTGGTAGGGACAATAAGAGCAGATTGGTATCCCGATTTATAAGCTGCAAATATCACATTCATCGCCACTTCGGTTTTACCGAAACCGACATCACCGCTAAGGAGTCTATCCATGATATGTCCTGACTCCATTTGAGAGAGTATCTCCTCTACCGACTGCTTTTGATCCTCCGTGTACTCGAATCCTGAGAGTTGTTGAAACTCTTGGAGCTCTTTTTTGCCCACAGATATCGGAGGCGCTTTGATAAGCGCACGCT
>DZBD01000044.1 GCA_022729795.1 Sulfuricurvum sp.
AATGCACTTTCGATTTAATCTTTAATAAATGTAAATATCAAAAACGAGGAATTTTCATGGGATTAGAATACGTTGGACCAAAACCGATTATTTCACATACAGGTGTAGAATTTGACACGAACAAAGAAGATAAATTCATTTATCTCAACAGCGCACTCAAACTTCTACAGGCTTTTAATCACAACTACTTTGAAGATAAAAAATATTTTTACGATGCGGATTCCAAAAATCTTAATGGAGCAGAGCTTCTCAATGAACTCAGAAAATATCTTCCCGATATCAGTACGCTCCTTGAAAACAAAAAAGAAGAAGCTGAGAAATATGTCAGTCATAATCTTCAAAGAGCCCAAGAAAATCTTTTTTTAAAAGAAGAAGATAAAAATACTCTTTTAAAAAATATCCAAATCATGAAAGATTGTGTCGTACAAAGATATATCAATAAACACATCTATTATGCTGCTATTGACAAGATGGCTGAATTATTAAAACACGAACACGTAGGCTATATAGCAATTCCTATGACAATCAGTTATG
Organism: Sulfuricurvum sp.; assembly: GCA_022729795.1. Lineage (GTDB taxonomy): Bacteria > Campylobacterota > Campylobacteria > Campylobacterales > Sulfurimonadaceae > Sulfurimonas. The sequence continues at coordinate 535 of DZBD01000044.1, forward strand.
CGCATGTCCTACATTCCCTACAAGGAAGTCTCAAGCGACAATTCATCGAAACTACTTTGAGTATTTACAAAGAAAATGATACTCTCTCTATAAAGCTGCAAATTATTAATAGTTAAGCCAAGCTTTTTTTTAAAACTTCCCCTCCAATCTCATATTTAGTTTAATATAACTTTATTAAACTAAATATATTTATTTAAATTTTTATTTTATTATATGATATAATATTTAAAATAGATGTTTAAAAAGGAGTTATGATGGAATTGAAATATGTTGGTCCAAAACCTTTTATCTCACATTCTGGGATTCAATTTGACAATAATAAGGAAGATAAGTTTGTGTATCTCAATGTTGTCGTACAACTTATCAAAGCATTTGATCATGAGTATGATGAAGATAAAAGATATTACTATGATACCGATGCAAAGGTTCTAACGGGTGCCTTGCTCATGCATGAACTCCAAAAATTTTGCCCTGATATAAACTTTTTAATAGAGAAAAAAAGTACTAAGGCAAGAGAATATATAGAACACGAAATAAAAAGAACTAAAAAAAGTATTCTTCTCAATGCCGAAGAAAAAGAAGCTCTTCAAAATAATATTTATCTTATGAAAGATTACATTATTCAGAGATTTGTCAACAAATCAATATACTATAATGCAATAGAGAAACTGGCAGAACTCTTAAAAAAAGAGCACATTGACTATATATCTATCCCTATGTTTTTGAAATTTGCCCATGTTCTTCATTCTCTCCAAGGAAGCCTAAAAAGACAAAGACCTCCTATCGACACGAAAATGAATATTTATAAGGAAGGGGATATTTTTGTGTTAAGACTTCAAGTCGCTTAGTACCTTAGTTTACTTTGGCGACTGTTTGTCCGTATTTCACATGTTCACCTGCTTGAACAACAGGGTGTAGTAAATCTTTTTCAGCAAGAACTACAATAGTAGAGCCCATCTCAAAGCATCCGAAATCATCCCCTTTATTGAGATGGAGGTTTGTATATTCATAAACACTGCTTGTGAGTACATCTGTATTAGTTTTGATACGAGGCTCAAAAGAAACTTGCATCACGCCCACATTCAGTGCGGCGACAAGGACAATAAATATTTTTTTATTCGAAGAAGTCTCGCACATCAAAACGACTCTTTCGTTTTCTATAAAAAGATTGAGTCTTTTTTCCAAAGAAGGTACATTTACGGGATAAAACTTACCAGGAATATGAACCGCTTTTAAAACCTTAAGATTCATCGGCATGTGGAATCTATGGTAATCTTTAGGTGAGAGATAAAAATTGATAAAACTTCCGCCATGAACAATATTTTTCTCATTTTGGGTAAAACTTTCTCCCAAAAGCATATCACTTTGATAGCGCATACCTTTTATCTGCAAAGCATATTCCTCTATTAATACTCCGCATTCGGTTACAAAAGAATCACAAGGGGAGATAAAATCACTTGCATCTAAAGAATAGTGTCTATCTTCTCTTAATTTTCTCGTAAAAAGTGCATTTAAACTTCTATAAGTAATCGGCGAATGAAATTCGCGCATATCCAGACCCATCAAACTAACATATCCGTTATTTATAATTTTTTGAAACCATTTTGGAAATTCTTTGGAAGCAAATTTTCCAAAGTTTTGCGATATGAGTGATGTTATATGTTTTTGCATTTTGTGAACTCCGTTTATTCAGTAATTTTTCTTTTGGCTATCTCTTCAATCAAAACAGTAGCATAAGAACCTTTTGGAAGTGTAAAATTCATCTCATACTGCGCTTCCATATCCTTGAATCTCCCCTCTATCTCTGTAGGATATATCCAAGCGTATCTTCTTGCGCCGTCGGCATTTATCTCATCATCGAACTCTTTTTCAATGACTCCTGCAATACCTGATGATGGTTTAACTTTTTTTCCGCATAATAATCCCGTAACGGTAATATCACGTGCTAAAAATCTGCTTATATCTTCCTGTGAGCCGTCAAAATCAAAAAGTCTTCCATGTGGATAATGTTCCATAATATCGCCGGAAATAAGCTTAAATGGATGTTTTTGGGCTTTTAATTTTGTTACTTCATCGTTTGGCATATTAAGAACAGATTCAAGTTCCCTGAGCGAGAAATTTTTTATCAGCGTGTTTATTTCGAGTCTTCTGCTAAGCCATAGATTAAATAAATGGCTCTGATACGCACTGATAAGTAATTTTTTTATCTTTGGATTTCTCTCTTTTTTTTCACCTTTGGCTACTTTTTCACCATCAATATGATTATCACCGTCATTGCCGAATCTTTGGTATCCGAAATAATTAGGCATACCAAAATCAGCAATATTTTTAAGCGCTTCATCTATTTTTTTTGCAGCAGTAGGATTCACTTTTTTGAGTTTGATATAAAATCTATTCCCTTTGAGATGCCCTATTTTTATCTTATTATTATGATATGTTTTGGAGAGAATTTTAATATCATCATGAGAAAAACTCTCCATCTTCTCCTCATACTTTTTATGTAACGATATAAATTGTACCGTCATGGCATGTTTATCTTTGAGTCCGGCATATCCAATCTCTTTATTTTGAATACCTAAAAACTTTGCAATAATAGCAACCAACTCAAGTGTTGAAAGATTTTTCTTTCTTGCACAAAGAACAAGATGTTCCCCCTCTCCCGAGAACTCATAAAGAGGTATCTCTTCTACAACGAAGTCTCTTGGTGTTTGCCTAAAATGAAAATCTATACTTGCATGGTCGAGTGAATAAAATCTATCCATATTTATCTCCTAATTTGTATTAAAAATGATTTGCTTTGCATTTGTTTGTATATTTTGTTCTGCTCGCTGAGGCAAATATATGTATCGGTGTTCTGCTCTGTGCGGCTCTTCGTAAAATTGTTTTTTTGTATCTTTTATCAAAAGCCACCAGCATTTCATACTCTTCACCGCTACAGGCAAAAGATTTGGACATCTTTTTAATAAACTTAAAGCCAATCGTATTCACACTCGCCAGTTTCTCTAAGTCTCTATAAAGCCCATCGGAGATATCCATCCCTGAACTTAAATATTTTGCCGTATTTTTTATAAATTTTTCTCGAAGCTTCAAATGAACAAACTTAGAATCTTTATGAATAAAGCCCAAATTTAAAAGCTTTTTTAAATCTTTTTGAGATTTACCGAGTTCTCCGGTGTATGCCAAAAGATATCCCGTTCTGATGCCGCTTCTTAAAAGCGGTTTTTTAGTCTCAGAGATTATCGTTATAGTAATATCAAGTTTTACATTGGCAATGGTATCTCCGCCGATAATCTCTATACCGTATTCCTCGGCAGCATCTTTAAATCCACATGCCAACTCCCGCATTTGCGATTTGGATATATTACGAGGCATTGCGACGCTTAAAAGCGCATACCGTGGCTTGGCATTCATAGCAACGGCATCTGAAACATTAACCAACATTGCTTTTTTGGCAATTTGATAATGACTCATCCAATCAGTTTTAAAATGTACATTTTCAAAGAATGCATCTTTTGAATACACATTGTTACCAATCAACGCACCATCATCACCTATATGCTTATTGTGAAATTGTGATATAAAATAATTTTCTAAATTCAATAAAACTTCTTAAAAACAGTGTATTAATTACATTTAAGTAAATATTAAAGACTGCCGATATAAAATAATTATCAATTATAACATTTTTAGGAAAATATGATGAAGCACTCCATAAAGAAGATATTTAAAAATCTAAACATCTATCTATTAAGTATTTTGTTACTTGCGGTTGTCGCAATAGTGTTTATTGTGGAACAGCATTGTTCATTTACAAAAATAGATATTTTAAATTACCAAAAAACCGTGGCTACAACTCTCACGAACATGCAACAAACAGATAAAAGATTGCTTGCTATAGAATTTAACAATCAAAGCACCCTTTTGAGTAACCAAATCAGCAAACTCCATAATTTATACAGATTCAATTTTGTAGAAAAATCCCTTCTTAACAATGAAATCCAATATTTAGAAGATCTTGAGACACTTAGCACGCTAACCGCAGTATTTAATAAAAGTGCACGAGACTATTTACTTGAAAGTGATAACAATAATACAACAAATAAAAAAGAACTTAACGATAGCTTTAAGAAAATAACTTCCCATATTGATGCAATGATGCTAAGAAATATATTCTATGATGAAATAAAATTCAGCATACTTGAAGAAATTGCAATATTTTCATTTATATTCGTACTTTTTATGACATTCTGGTACAGAACAAGACTGCACTCTATTTATCAAGATATTTTGTTCCTTTATTCAGTTGAGACAGACAAGAAACACTATCAGATTTTTTCCCAAGAAGCAGATGCAATATCACTTCGGATGAAAAAAGGGGAACCGGCAAACACTGATCTTTCTTCCATGACGGATCAGGTCACAGGTATCAACAATTATAAAGGGATGCTTCATGCCTATTCTAATAAAAAGGGCTTCAAAGAGAGTTATTATAGGTCTGTAACAGTTTTTGAAATTGATAATTTTTCAAAATCTTACAGACCTTACTCGCCGGAACTCACTCAGGCTATATTAAAAAAAGTTGCGTTCACTATCTCTTTGCATGAACAAACAACCGACATTATTGCAAGAATAGACTACAACCAATTTGCCGTAATTCTCTCAAGAGCAGATAAAGAACAATGTTTCAAAGATATAGAATTAATAAAACAAAGTATCTCTGAAATAACACTCAATCTTCCCGACAAAGAATCTGACACTGTTACGGTAAGCGGCGGTTTCATTATAAAACATAAAAATACCCATTTAGAAGAAGCCCTTAAACAGGCACAAGAACTTTTAAAACGTGCAAAAGAAAATGGAAAAAATAAAATATTTCAAACAAAAGATATGATTGAACGTGAATTGTAAAACCAACATGTTTCATAACGCTACATATTTTTTCCATCAAAAAGTGTTTTCCGTGTCTCAAATAGTAACAAACTAAAAGTTCATTTGTGCAAAGTAATAATTTAATCTTTACAAAGAGTAATCACGCTACAATCAGCATTATTTTATTTCTTGAACATAAGGAAAGTTAATGAGTATTCCTATTTATACTTACGATGCAATTATTGTTGGTGCAGGCCTTGCGGGATGTGCAGCAGCCAGAGAGTTGCAAAATGCAGGAAAAAAAGTTGCAGTTATTACAAAACTTCATCCCCTAAGAAGTCACTCAGGTGCAGCACAAGGTGGTGTAAATGCAGCTTTTAGCGATAAAGACAGTGTAGAACTCCATGAGTTTGATACGGTGAAGGGAAGCGATTATTTGGCAGACCAAGATGCAGTTGAATTTATGTGTCAAAAAGCTCCTGAGACAATTCGCTGGGCTGAGAGAATGGGTGCAGCATTTAGCCGTACTCCGGATGGAAAAATCGCACAACGCCCTTTTGGAGGACAGTCTTCTCCTCGTGCATGTTATGCAAAAGACAGAACAGGTTTAACACTCCTTCAAACTATTTATGAACAAGCACACCGTTCGGGTGTAAAGTTTTGGGATGAGTGGTATGCAGCTGATCTTATTTACAAAGATGGAAAAGTTTCCGGTGTTGTAGCATTTAATATCCGTGATATGCAAACTGTTATTTTTAATGCAAAATCAGTAATGTTTGCCACGGGAGGATATGCGCGTTCGTTTAAAATCAATTCAAATGCACATGCCAACACGGGAGACGGATTATCTATCGTAGCGCGTCACGGTCTTCCTCTTGAAGATATGGAATTTGTTCAATTTCACCCATCAGGACTTTCTGGAAACGGAGTTCTTATCTCTGAAGCTGCTCGCGGTGAAGGCGGACGTCTTTTTAATTCTCTCGGCGAAAGATTTATGGAAAAGTACGCTCCACATGCCATGGAACTTGCATCTCGCGATGTTGTCAGCCGTGCGATTATCAATGAAATCAGAGAGGGTCGCGGTGTCGGTCCAAGAAAAGATGCAGTATATATTGATGTTACCCATCTTGGAAAAGATTTGATTATGGAAAGACTTCCGGAACTTCGTGACTTAGCTATCACTTTTTTAGGTCTTGATATGATAAAAGAGCCTATCCTTATCTCTGCAACTGCGCACTATTCTATGGGTGGTATTCCTGTAAATATTGCCGGAAATGTTCGTAAAAATAACACGGAGTTCGTAGAAGGTTTTTATGCTGCGGGCGAGTGTTCTTGTGTTTCTGTTCACGGAGCCAACCGCCTTGGAGCAAATTCTGTTTTAGAGGCTTTACTTTTTGGACGTTTTGTCGGTAAAACAATGGTCAATGAGATTGACTCCATTGCACTTAGAGTAGCAACACAAGAAGATGCACAAACTGCACTTCAAGAAATAAACTGGGTTCTTGCAAACAACGGTGACGAAACAATTACACATCTACGTGAAGAACTCCAACAAGGAATGACTACTAATGCAGGTGCATTCAGAACAAAAGAAACACTAGATACACAAATAGCGAATATAAAAGTGTTGCGTGAGAGATTTAAAAATATTCGTATCAAAGATAAATCAAAAGTATTTAATACAGAACTTCAAGAAGCTATAGAATTTGGGCATATGCTTGACTATTCTTTATTTATCGTAGAAAGTGCAGTTGCTAGAAATGAAAGCCGTGGAGCACACTTTAGAGAAGATTTTGATACACGTGATGATGAAAATTTCTTAAAACATACTATGGCATATATGGATACAAACGGTGCTATTACACTTGATTACATGGCTGTCACTCTTGGCAAACACGAACTTAAAGCTCGAACATACTAAGGAGAACTTATGAGTACACATAAAATTACTACACAAAAAGTAGACTTTAAAGTATTTCGCTTTAATGCAGATGATGATTATTTACCGTACTATGAAGATTATAAAATGGATGTTACTTCCGAAGAAGTCGTACTTGATATTTTAAACAGAATCAAATGGGATCATGATGGAAGTTTTTCTTATAGAAGAAGTTGTCGTCACGGCATTTGCGGGGCATGTGCTATTAAAGTAAACGGTCGTGCTACACTTGCTTGTAAAGAGCGTATGAACGATATGATAGAACTTTTCGGTTCTGAATTAACGCTTGAGCCCTTAAGTATTAAAAGAGCGGTAAAAGATTTAATCATAGATAAGAAAGATTTCTGGGAAAAACATGATGCAATTCACCCTTATCTCATCTCAGACGTTCAAGAACACCCTGAACATGAGCATTTAGTAACTCCCGAAGAAGCGGAAGAACTTCTTGAAGCAGATTTATGTATCCAATGCGGAGCATGTCACTATGCCTGTCCCGTTGTTGAAATCAACGATGATTTTTTCGGTCCTGCAGCATTTGCAAAAGCATATAGATTTGAAGCAGATGTGCGTGATAAAGCACACCACGAAAGACTAGCAGAATTACATGAAGAAAAACAAGGTCTTTGGGATTGTGTGAAGTGTTATGAATGTGCCGAAGCATGTCCAAAAGATGTAAATCCGATTGATAAGATTACGAAACTTCACCAAATGTTATTTAAAGAGGGAGTTGCAACAAGCAATGTCGCTACGCGTCACGCCGTTGGTTTTTTACATTCCATCAGAAAGAACGGTGTGCTAGATGAAGGAGGCTTAGTTCTTTATTCTGAGGGTCCGGGAATTGTAAAACACATCCCTGTTGCATTGCGAATGTTCGTAAAAGGTAAAATCGTACCGCCATGGGGAATTACAAAATCTAAAAATCTTGATGAGATTCAAAAACTTGTAAAATCATCATCTACAGCAAAGTTCTAGGAGTAGCCGAATGAAAAAATTAAAATATGCACTTTTTACAGGTTGTACAGCAAAACAAAGTACACCTGAGCAGATGATGTCAACTTTGGCTGTTGCAGACAAATTAGGTATTGAACTTGTAGAATTAACAGAGGCTTCATGTTGCGGTGCTTCCCATTTGCAAGATTATGATGATTTTTTATCTCTTGTTTTAAATGCTAGAAATATCGCTTATGCTGAAAAACACGGACTCACAATGGTTACTATTTGTAATACGTGCCAGTTAAATACGGCAATGACAAAACACCGTTTAGATAATAATCATGAACTCAAAGAAAAAGTCAATGTAAAACTCCGTGAAGTTGGTTTAGAGTATCAAGGGACTTCAAATGTTGTACATTTCCTTTATGCGATTATCGATGATTTCGGTTTGGATAAAATCAAAGAGATGGTTGTGACGCCTTTGAGCCAATTTAATATTGCACCATTTTACGGTTGTCATAATATCCGTCCTTCTGAGCTTCAAAACGAATCTCATAAAAGTGCTGAAAATCCTTACAATCCTACTTCTTTGGATGATTTAATACTCGCCTGCGGCGGTGCGACTGTGGATTATAAAGAAAAAAACAAATGTTGCGGTTTCCATGTGGAACTTCAAGCACCTCACACTGCAGCGGTTTTAACCGGAAATGCAATTGCAGGCGCTATGGATGGAAATGCAGACTGGATGGTAACTCCATGTCCACTTTGTCATCTTAAACTTGATACGCAAACGGGTCATGCTTCTGAGGCAATCGGCAGAGAGGTTGCTCTTCCTGTTCTTCATATGCAACAAATGTTAGGTCTTGCTCTTGGGTGTTCTTCCGCAGAATTAGGCTTAAAACACCACCTTACAAAAGTAAACTTCATTTAACTTAATCTTTTGTTTCCACATGCCACGGCATGTGGAAACAGACAAACTTTTCTCACTCTGGATTTACTATGTCAAACACAATCGAAATCATCTCATGGAATGTCAACGGAATACGCGCTGTTGCTAACAAAGAAGCACTTAAATGGATTGATGCACGAGAATGTGACATTCTTTGCCTCCAAGAGATAAAAGCACTAAAAGAGCAGATTCCAAGCGATATGTTTGAAAAAGAGTTTCAAGAGCTTCATGTCAATCCAGCTTCAAAAAAAGGCTACAGCGGTACGGCAACCTACTCCGCGCTTCAAAGCGACTACCATTCCACATGCCGACATATCGACACAACCGATGAGGGTAGAATCGTAGAGACGCATTACGGCGATGTTGTTTTGCTGAATGTCTACTTTCCAAACGGACAAAAAGACGATGAACGTCTTTTACACAAAATGAAGTTTTATGACGATTTTTTAGAATATTGTGAGAAGCTCAGAGAGAACGGAAAGTCCATTATCATTTGTGGCGATGTCAACACGGCCCACAAAGAGATTGACCTCAAAAACCCAAAAGCAAACGCAAAAACATCCGGCTTTTTGGCCATTGAGAGGGAATGGATAGATAAACTCTTGGCATGTGGATATATTGATACTTTTAGATATGTTCATGGTGATTTAGAGGACAAATATAGCTGGTGGAGTTACCGCTCAGGTGCAAGACTCAAAAACGTGGGATGGAGAATAGACTATTTTTTCATATCTGAGGACTTGGCTGAAAATTTAGAAGATGCTTTTATTCTTGACTTTATTGAGGGCTCTGACCACTGTCCCATAGGGATTAGACTCTCTTTGTAATGCTTGGTCTAAAAGCCTTTATAACCTCTTCGTTCGTTTCTATGTAAGGACCCTCGATTAAATCGATGCAATACGGCACGGCAGGAAATACGGCGTCCAAGCACTCACGGATAGACTTTGGTTTTCCCGGCAAATTAATTATCAAACTTTTTCCTCTAATACCCGCCGTCTGACGTGATAAAATTGCCGTCGGCACATATTGCAGACTCACCTGACGCATAAGCTCACCAAAACCGGGCATCATCTTTTGACATACATTTTGTGTTGCTTCAGGAGTGACATCACGTAGTGCCGGGCCCGTTCCGCCAGTTGTCACCACCAAACAGCACTCTTCTTTGTCGCAAAGCTCTTTCATCGTCTCTTCGAGAATATCCTGCTCATCAGGAATACATCTGTACACAATCTCAAAACTGCTTTTTAAATAATCTTTCAATGTCTCTTGAATCGCTACACCTGAAATATCTTCATAGATTCCTTTACTTGCTCTGTCACTTGCGGTGATGACACCTATTTTAATCTCGCTCATCAGTCATTATTCCTCTAATTTATTTGCAAAAAATGGTTTGCATTTTTGATATAAGTCACGGTTGCAACATTTAAAAAAAACTCTCTCACAGCTTCAACATCAATAATTTTATCTTCGCCGCCGATATAAACTTCAATGATTACACCCTTATTTTTTAACTTTTGCAAAGAGTCTAAATCCCATACATATTCCAAAAGTTCTTCAAGTTCTTCAAGAATGGTCGTGCAATTTTGCACTATTTTCTTGGCATGTGGAGAAAAACAGGAGTTTATAAACTGTCTAAGATACACATCTTCATTTTTTCTATAAGCCATAAGTTGTAATCTTTTAAACTTCTCATCTTTGCTCTGGAAAAACGCAGGTGAAAAAAGTTGCAACGTATCTACTCTTTTTCCACATGCCAAGCTTTTTTGCGTTTGCTCATACGCCTTGATAGCTCCATAACTAAATCCACATGCCGTATATTGAGATTTTTTTATATATTCTTCAAATAAATACGCCTCATTTTTTAAAGAAAACCCGCTATAAAACTGCATCAATATACTTCTTCACTTCATTTTTTGTGATACTCTCTTTCTCGAACAATACCGCTTCGACTTTTTGTATAACATGAGGCATTGACTTCAAAAGTGCTAGCGTTTCATCGTATAATCTTCGCATAATCATTGCTTGCTCCTTTGGATCGGACATAATAAAAGAACCCATCCCATATTTTTCACACATATTTTTGAGGAGCTCTTTTGCTTCGTTCAAATCAGCCTGAGCGCTACTTGAATGCTCATTATATTGAATTCCACATGCCACAATACCCGCTAAATGCATTTTTATTCTTGATTCAAGTTCATGCTGAATTAGTGAGTCGTCGGTTGTGGGAGTGAGCTGTTCATTTGATAACATCAATTTCTCAAATGAAATATCAAAGTATGTAGCACAAATTGCTTTTCCTGCCTGATAGCTCACACGGTATTTTTTCTGCTCCTCATTGAGCATTTGAAGTTTTTTCTTTCCAAACATCACCTTGTCTTTGACCTGATGAAAGTGCTCTATTGTTACCCGTGATTCATTTTGCCTCAGAGAAAGCAGTGCCGCCTCATTCACAAGTGCCGCTAAAGACGCTCCGTTGAAACCGATAGTCATATTTGCAATTGCCTGAACATCAAGCTCATGCGGAACTTTTTGAAGATATTTCGAGAGGATAGATGCTCTTTCACTTTTTGTAGGAAGCTCCACAAAAATTCTTCTATCAAATCTCCCTGCTCGAAGAAGTGCGGCATCAAGCACTTCAATCTTATTTGTAGCGGCTATTACAATCACGCCGCTAGAGCCTTCAAATCCGTCCATCTCCGTGAGAAGCTGGTTTAATGTTGCTTCCCTCTCATCATTACGGCTTGCGTCTCTTTTTTTCCCTACCGCATCTATTTCATCTATAAAGATTATAGAAGGTGAGTTATTTTTTGCAGCTTGAAAGAGTTCGTGGACTCGTTTTGCACCCATTCCCACATAAATCTGCACAAAAGAAGCGCCGCTTTGATAATAAAAAGGAACCTCTGCTTCATGTGCTACGGCTTTGGCTATCATTGTTTTTCCAACACCGGGAGGTCCTACCAAAAGAACCCCTCGCGGCATTCTAGCACCAAAACTTTTATAGCGTTTTGGATTTTTCATAAAGTCTATTATTTCTTCAAGTTCTATTTTGACATCAGAAATTCCGCCGATGTCACTAAAGGTTACATCACTTTTTATACATTCTACCGGCAAAGAGTTTAAATCACTACCTCCATTCCCCGAGTTCATATGAGAATATTGCATATTGGTATCTTTTTTTTGCCACCATCGAAGACCTAAGGTTCCAAACCCTAAAAGTAGCACTCCAAAAAGTATGTAAACAAGAATATTTGATTCACCGTCTACTTCCACCTTGTAGTCGATAAACATTTTTGGAGAAACTTGTGAAGAGGCAATTTTATAAAAATGATTGTCTGTTTTGAGATAAACATATTCTTTAGAAGCAACAACTTTTTCCACTTTATGATTACTCAGAATTTTCGTTGCATCGCTAAGAGTAATAGATTCTGCGTTGTCTCGTAATATTGCAAACAAAACCAAAGAAATAATCAAAAATGCGGAAACATACAGTGCGATACGATTGATTTTAGAGCTCGGCATAATTGTAATCCTCTCTTGCTTCATATTTTTGTACGCTTACCCAGTTACCGACCAAATCTTCGTCCGACTTTACTACAACCTTGTTAAAGTGCTGATCAAACCCATGGAAAAGCCCTTCTTTTTCACTCTCGATAAGAACTTCAAGTTCACCGCCAAAAGCTTTTCTAAACGCCGTATTTTTAACTTTTATCAACTCTTCAAGCTCGTGTAGTCTTTGTTTGGCAAGCATTCCGTTTACTTCAGGCTTCATTGTCGCAGAGGGTGTACCGTCTCTTTTAGAATAGGTAAAGGCGTGAAGATGTGTCAGTGGAAGCGCCCTTACATTCTCCATCGCTTGGCTCCAAAGTGCTTCACTCTCACCAGGATGTCCTGTAATAAAGTCCGTCCCTATAGCAAAACCTTTCTCATGCAAAAATTCAAAAAGTTCTCTGTCTTGCTTATAAACATTTCTTCTATTCATAAGCTTGAGCATCTGCGGTGAAGTGTGCTGCAAAGCAATATGCAAATGACGCTCCAACCATGGCTCGTCTAATATCTCTTTAAATTCATCACTTATCTGAATCGGCTCAACACTTCCGAGCCTTATACGGCGAACACCCCGAATTTGAGATATTTTTTTCATAAGCCTGCTAAGAGAAGTTCCAATACCCTGCCCGTAACTGCCCACATTGGTACCGCTCAAGATAAACTCGCCAAAACCGTTGAGTGCAAGTTTAGAAATTTGTTCTAAGATACGTGTCTCATCCATGCTTCTTGCATCGCCGCGTACAAAAGGGATAATACAGTAAGAACAACGGAAATTACACCCCTCTTGTATCTTAATAAATGCCCTGCTCTTGCCGATAAAATCACCCACTACGCTTTCATCGATATGGTTTAAATCTCCGGGATTGTAAAAAGGTTGCTCTTGAGAGAGCATAAAATCAATTTTTTGCTTTTCGCTCTGTCCAAAAACTCCGTGCACCCTTTTTTGAGCAAGAAGTTTTTCCCCCTTCGTATGAGCACCGCAACCTGTCAAAAAAATCTTGGCTTTGCTTGTTTTTTCCACATGCCCGATATAAGAGCGCACATGAGAATCTGCCCCGTTTGTAACTGTACAGGAGTTCAGTACAATCACATCTGCTTCCTCTTCGTTTTCCGTGATATCGTACTCTTTGAGCGAACTCATCATCACCTGAGAATCATAAAGGTTTGTTCTGCATCCAAAAGTCTTAAAATACACTTTTTGTTTCATTTATATAATCTCTTTCGTATCAAAAGGGGGTGTTTTCTCAAAACGCTCAATATGAAGTCTCTGCGTAGGATATGCAATAGTGATATCATCCTCTTTATTAAATGCATCAATAATTTCCAAAGAAATAGCACTTCGTAAAGTCAGCGTGGCATAGGCATTTGTCAAATACCACGCATCTATAGATATACCGTTGGGTTCTATAAATGAAAAAACTCTCGGTTCCACATTCGTATTTTTAAGACTATACTGATTTCTAAGTTTATTTAACTGTTTTCTTGTGATATCCGTATATCCCTTTGAAAACTTTTTTGTTATCTCTTTTGCCAAATACATAGCTTTTTTATGATTCGAATCAAAGGTTATAGTTACTTGAATACCGTCCCACACGGTTTTGAGCGTACTGTGTGTGTAGTTTGATATCATCCTTGTAAAAATATAGTTATTGGGGATAAAAATGATTCTTCCTGCTCTTCTATTGACGACAATTGAAGTTAAGGTTATATCTTCAAGAAGCGTCATGCGAAGTAAAGAGATATCCATAACATCTCCTACATAGTTTATACCGTCCATATCGACACGGATTCTGTCGCCCACATGGATACTTCCCCCAAAAACAATAACAAGCCATCCTAAGATACTCATAAACCAGTCTTTCATAGCAATTGCGATACCCGCAGATGCGAAACCTAAAATGGTAACAAGGTAACTTACATTTTCTATATAATTAAAAAAAAGAATCAAAATAATAATTGTGACGTTTGTAAATGTAATAATTTTATTCGCCATATAAAAGCGTTCATTGTCTGTTATATATTTTTTTACGACCAATTTCAATAAAAAGAAAATGACAAAAACAACCAAAATAACAATACCGATATACATAAATCTATAAATTTGGACTTCAACATCTTTATTTGTATTGATTTCAATAATTTCTAATCTATTTTGATAAACCTCTGATGTTACAGTGATGGTATCCAGAGCTGTTTCAAATCTTTCAAGCTGTTTTTGTTTGTATTCTATTGCCTGTGCATATTTATCTTGAGGATCTATCAACTGAAGCTGTTTATAGATTTCATTTTCTTTTCTAAGCAAAGCAATTAAATCAGTCAATACCTCTTTTCTTTTCACATAAGCGTTAAAGTCACTATTGAGCGTTTTAATTACGGAAATACCCGAAAAAATATCAAAAGGATTTGTTATAGAGGGTATTTTATCTATACTTGGAGGAGTCAGCAATTTTGAAAATGGAGCGCTGTCTTTTTCTTTAAGCTGCTCTATTTGTGAAGTCAGAATTTTTTCTTTCGATATGAGAGCACTTAACTCGTCCCTATCACTGAGTGTTTTTCTATTTTTTTTAAGATAATCTATTCTTTTTGTAATCTTTTTTAAGCCCTCTCTTACCTCAAGAGAAGTTAAATACGAAGCATAGCTTTTCATCCAAACTTGCTCTTGAGAGATTTCATTTTCCAGTTTTTGAAGTTCTGAAAGATAATTTTTAATTTTCTCTTCTTTTACTCTTGCTTCTTCTGCGTTTTTCACCTGAAGCTCAGCTTCCTTGGAGGTCTCAATTGCAAGAGCGGCATTTTTTAAAGCATCATCTCCGATAAGTGCTACAACGCTTAATAATAAGAAAAAAATTATTCCCCTCATGACTCTTCACCAAACGCATTTAAAACAGATATAACGGTTTTTTTTTCTATCTTATCCGTGATAGTCACATCACCTATTCCCACCGGAATAATGAATGTTATACTTGAGTCGGAACTTTTTTTATCGAGAAAAAATGTTTCATAAAAATGTGGTACGCTTTTAATAGTATATGTTGTAGGGAGATTATATTTTTCTAAAAGTGCTTTGATTCTATCTGCTTCGATTTTGCTCATAAGATTCATCTTCACTGCGGTTTCATTTGCCATCACCATCCCGATTGCAACGGCTTCACCGTGTAAAAATTTTTTGTATCCTGTTTCGTTTTCTATAACATGTCCGAAGGTATGCCCGTAGTTAAGTGCCGCTCTAAGCCCATGTTCTTTTTCATCCTGCGATACCACATTTGCTTTTGTCTGAACAGCTTCTTTGATAACTTTTTGCAAAACAACGGCATCGTGAAGGTCTGCACTTTCTAAAAACTCAAAAAACTCTCTATTAAAAGTTACTGCCATTTTTACAATTTCGGCAACCCCTGCCCCAAACTCTCTCAAAGGCAAAGTTGTTAAAAAATATGGGTCTATATAAACAGCCTGAGGCTGGTGAAAGGCTCCTACAAGATTTTTTCCGTATTCATTATTCATACCTGTTTTCCCGCCGACACTGGCGTCTACCTGAGAAAGAAGAGTTGTGGGAATTTGTATAAAATCAATCCCTCTTTGGTAAATACTCGAGGCATATCCCGTCATATCTCCTATCACGCCTCCGCCAAAGGCTATTAAAAGAGATTTTCGATTAAAACGGTGGTTAAAAAGAGACTCCAAAATTGTATCGATACTCTTTTGATTTTTATACTCTTCTCCATCTGGCACCGTTATAATAAAAAGCTCTTTAGCACTGATTTTTGAAAGCAAATACCCAAGGTGAATTCCGGCTATTTTCGGATTAGTAACAATGGCAACTTTTGTATCAAAATGAATCTTTGGAAGCGTATCTATGGTGATAGTGTAAGAATCATCAACAACTTTTTTTAGGGGAATATCGACTTGCATTGTGTGTCCAGAATGTTTATTTTATGTAGGCTTGTATGTTACTTTAAAAAGGTTAATAAATCGCTAAATTTTATAATTGTACAGGTATAAATATTTGATGATAATCATCTAATTTAAAATAAAGTTTTTCACTGTCTATAGACAAAAAAGAAAATATTTTTCTTGATGTCAGTTTATGGGTAAAAGGCAATATTTGAATAAAATTATCTCTTTTTTTCAAAGTTCTTATCGGATTATCGTTTTCTTTCATCACTTTGATAGATTTTGAAAATATTGTAGATAAATTATTATAATGCTCTATAACCTGTTCTATCTCCTCTTGATGTTCATTCAAATAGTTATGCAATTCAAGATTAAATGACATTTGCTGGGAAATATCAAAAATCGTGGCAGATATTTTTTCTAAATCACGATTATCATTGAGGATTAGTACCGCATCCCTCACTGACGCAAAAGATCTATCTGAAATTTTAAGTACCGGAACATGAGATTCATAAAGTACCGTTCTCATTTTATAATCAGCAAAGATATCTTTTGAGACAATAATCAAACCGATATGATACAGTTTCATATCGGTTTGAAATTCACGCTCCCAATCTACCGTA
>DZBD01000045.1 GCA_022729795.1 Sulfuricurvum sp.
TCCTCTATATTTTGATACTTTGTAGCTTTAACGGTACCATTTTTGATAGTTCCACCGTCTCTTTGAGTGTAGACTTTTGAGTGGTTCTTCTAGCATCTATCTTTATATTGTTATATGAAAACCATTTTTATACTCCGTAAATATCTCTGTATTGTAAGTGTGCAATTATAACCAAAGGAGATCGGTCACCTAAGGGTATTCCTTTAATTTTCAGACAAGATTTTGACCATTGAAGCATTATTTTCAAACCGTAAGTTTCTAAAGGCTACAGAGGCTTCTCCCCCGTCTTCATACCTGTTAATATAAAGTCCTGCTTTGAAATAGCTTGGTTCCTCTTCCCAGTAGCTCACATCATAGCTGAGCATTATATTTCCATGAATGAGAACCTTTAAAGTATTACTTTGAAAATGTACCTCTGCATCAAAAAAATCATTGGGTCTTGGACCTAAGTCTGTCCACTCATACACTTTATCCTCTCTGGGATAACTTGTAATAACAATCGCCCATAAATGGTCATAAACCCCATCTCTGTATCTCTCCCAAGTAAGTCTGATAATGGGATAGTTAAAACTCTTTACCACAGTTCCGTCTTTTAATGTTATATCTACCCCATCTATGCCGTGAACCTGCATCCAAGTATAGGCAAGTGTTTCTTTAGGCTTATAACATCGTACCTGTGCAAGCCAAAAATTGCCGTTATTATCGGATGTTCTCCACCCTTTGGATGTATTAAACTCTCCACTAAGGGGGTCTTTGTACACTTGACGCAACTCTGATCTCTCTTTGACCTGATACTGTTCTTTTGTTAAATCAAAGTGTAAATCCCCGTTTTGAGTTGCATAAAATGCAGCAGATTTAAAAGTATCATACGCTGCATGTTGTGCAATAGTCTCGGCATGTGGATATTGATAATTTGACTGTTCCAAAACATTATGAAATTTTTCAAAACTATAAGGATACGATGTATTTATTTCACTATACACCGGCACTTTATCATAGCTCAAATCCAGATTAGTCTCAAGTGGGGGCTTTTTATTATCACATGCCGCAAAGAGTAGCCCAAGTAAAATCAGCGAAAAAACCCTCAAGGATTTATGCTTAAAAGTGTGTAATAAAACTAACATTGGTTTCACTGTTTTCAAACCTCAAATCACTAAACGCTACTCCCGCTACTCCGCCGTCCAAGTACATATCAAGATACATTCCCGCTCGAAAATAACTTGGAACATTTTCCCAGTAAGAAACATTTTGCGTCGTCATAGTAGAGTAATTTATTTTTATTTCCAAGATATTTTCTCTAATATGAATTTCTGCGGGGAAAAAATCATCCGGTCTTTTCCCGAGATCAATATATTCATAAATTTTTGGCTCATTCACACCCGGTGAACTTTTTGTCATAATTGCCCAAATATGGTCATATTGTCCATTCATATTTCGCTCCCAAGTGAGACTCACTAAGGGGTAATTATAGTCAAGACCGTGGACTTGTGCCCAAGTATAAGAATCTATCTCTTTTGGTTTATAGCACCGCAGCGTTGAAATAAAATAATTTCCTTCACTATCCGCAGTGCTCCACGTCTCTTTTTGTATAAGACGTGAAGTTTGCTTGGGTGTATTTGCCTCTTTTTTAAGAGTAAAAACTAAATTTTTGTCTCTATCTAAATAAAATGATTCCCTTAAAAATAGATTACTGAAGTACAAATCATAAAAACCGCCGTAGAGGTCTGTTTTATTTGCATCCGGAGATTCATACAATGATTTATTCATCACATACTGAAACGTATCATCATAGGGATAACTCTCCTCTTCCTCATACGAGGGCAGAGTATCGTAGATGGTATCAAAATTGATCTCTACAGGCGCTTGCTTGAGATCACATCCCCAAAACAAAAAAAACAAAAGGAGCATAAACGATGTTTTATAAATCATTTTTTATCTCCTCCACCGTGTTTGTATCAAAATCCGGCGGTGCCCATTTTGCATCTTTGGGAGTGATATACACTTTACCCCATTTGTGCTTGGATAGATCCACATGAAACGAAGCATTTTGAACACGGTTATCATGGGAGGCTCCCCCGTGAAAATTAACATCCGCTTCGCTATATAATCCGTCTATCGTATTGTAAGCGCTAGACCACTGAAAAACGATATGGCGAATATTTTTCACATGGATATTGGAGAGATAGTTATGAAAGCTCTTGTTGAAGCGTAAATATCCGCTCCCCTCTTTTCCTTTGTTCATTGCCCCGTCAATAAAAATGTTATTGGCATAGCAGTTATAGGTGCGTTCAAATACCAAAGGGTTTGAGCCGCTATTTTTTATGCTGATATTTTCTAAATCAATGTAAGAGGCATATTGCATCTTAATTCCGTCTATCTTTAAATTTTCATCCACATTCTCATAAACATGTTTATATTTTTGAGTATCAAAGGTAGAATCAATAGAGATATCTTTGAGTGTGACATTACTCACCGGAAAAATTTCATAAATTTTTGCATTTGCTTCTATCTGACTTTTGGATACAAACTGCATCACGATTTGCCCCTCTTCATAACGTGCCGCTTCTATAATCTCCGATCTGAGAATAGGATATTTTTTGTACCACTTTTTGGAGCCTAAAGTATCATACACAAAGGCTTCATCGTTGGCTTGTTCAAGCAGCAACAGCTGTTTTTGTTTTACGCTTCGTTTTAATTTTACATCTAGTTTTATGCTGTTGTAGGTACCGCTTTGCGTCACTCCGACGGAGTAGCCTTTTTTACCGAAAATGTTGATAACGGCTTCTTCTTTGTTGTGTAAATGGGAAATCAAAAGTGTTCCGTCTCCGATAATGGTGATATTGCTACGGGAGATAAGAATAGGTTCGTAAATATCCAATCTCCCTCGCGGTAGCCTTATTACGCTATCATCTGGCACATTTTTTATGAGTTTATTCAAAGCAAAAGCATCGTCTTTGGAGTCGTTAACAACACCGTTAAAAAGTATTTCATTTTTGGATTGCATCTCTGATGCATTTAGAAATCCACATGCCAACAAAAAGAACATAAGTTTCGTCAATATCAATAGTATATTTCCTGTTTGCAAGAGTAATTTTTCGAGAATTATATCGAAATCTAAAAGAGTATTTGTTTATGGCATAATTCTCCCTATGAAAAACGTATTTTTATTATTTATTATCTTTTCTCTCTCTTTATATGCGCATCAGGTCAAAGAAAATTATTTACAACTTGATTACAATAATAGTACGAAAATACTCACTCTCAATCTGGAAGTAGAAACAAAACTATTGGAAGATAGAGGTAATTTTGATGATAATAAAAATGAAATTATCTCTTTTAAAGAGCTATATGCACATCAGGATTTTCTTTTTTCTTATGTGAAGAACCATCTGCGACTTATCTGCGAAAATAAAAAACTTACACTCAGTGATGCAAAAATCACTTTTCACAGATACCAATATCAAACCTATATGCAAATTACAAAATCTTTTTATACATGCCCTTTGGAGGGCTTATATTTGGAGTATAACTTATTTTTTGAATGGGAACCAAGCCATAAACTACTCATCCATCTTGGTGCAAATAAGGGTGAATTCGTCTTGGACAAAACAAAAAAATCCTCTACTTTTTCTATTGAGAAAATGTCACAATTTCAAAGATTATATCTCTTCATCAAAGAGGGAATATCGCATATATTAGATGGATTGGATCACCTCTTATTTCTATTGATGATATTAATTCCAAGTGTCATAGTACTAAAATATGCCAATAATGTAAAAGAGTTCAAAAATAGCGGCTATTTGCTCTTAAAAATTATCACCACCTTTTCCGTGGCACACTCTCTGACGCTGTTTATAGCAGGAATTGGTTGGTGGATTCCCGACGTAGTGGTTATTGAAAGCTCCATTGCCCTAAGTATTTTTATTGTTGCGCTCTTGAATTTTTTGGGAAAATACAAACACGTTGATAAGAAAATAGTTTTTCTCTTTGGTCTTTTACACGGCTTTGGTTTTGCAAATGTTTTAGAGATAGCACAGGTGGATGACTTTTTCTCTTTTTTGATTGCTTTATTTGGATTCAATGTCGGAGTAGAGATTGGTCAAATTTTTGTCATCTCGCTTTATATACCGTTTTTGTATTTTGTCGCTAAACAAAAGTATTCTCAAATCGCTATAAAACTAATAACTTTTATAGCAATGGGAATATCTTTATTCTGGTTTTTGCAAAGAATCGGATGGATTTAATTGGTTGTAGTATTGAAGTGAAGGCTTTGAACTCCCGTCTTTTCGGACTATGCCAAAATATTCTTCCGCCTCATTAAAATATCCCACATGCCCTGGATAATCAAAATAATGGAATAAGCCAAAATAGATTAAGTTTGCATCTCTGCGCATTATCGGGATATTTTTAGCAAAATTTTCATACACCTCTCTTTGTATCTCCTGTCCATTTTCACCATAACTAGAGATTGCAGCATAAGCAAAAAATGTAGGTTTTTTGTATGTTTTGTATAAATAATGAGAAAGATTCAAGGCTCTCTGTGGGGTATTGAGTATCTCTTCTTTGGAATTTCTTGTGAGTGCACGCATCTCTTGAAAGGCTATAAAATCAGCTTCTTTGGCTGCTCTTTTGAGCGATTTGTGAAAAAGTCTCCACTCTCTTTTCTCGTTTACATGTTTATAATCTCCAAAATCCCCTACGCAAGGTCCTACCAAAACCTCAGAATCTTCCCTGAGCATGGCAAAACTTTTGAGAAATATATCGTTCATTCCGTCCCATGACTCAGTTTTGTTCTCATTATATTCAGGATTTAAAACAACTATTTTTTTACCCTTAAGCTTCTTTAGATGCTGAGTGAATTTTCGAAGTGTTTTAAAATAAGCTTCTTCATTGGCTTGCACGAATTTTGGAGACACCTCATCTGCAAACCAATAAAAAATATACACGGGGGTATATCCTTTATCGATGATTTCATGCTGTGTAGTCTCTACATCATACCAATCTTCTTGCCAATCTTTTGTAATCCATAGAGAAACGGCATTCGTATTTTTGGCCTCTTTTTGCAAAACTTCCGTGATATTTACAAATCCGCATGAGCTATTTGTATCTTTGTTTGTGTCTTTAAAAGAGTAACAGTTCTTGTTTTTACTCACGTCAAATCCGCCCGCACCTATAAGCATAGAAGCGCTCAACATGCCCATAGAGAGCAAAAATAAGTTAATGATTTTGAACATAATTTGCAAAAAGAACTACTTGAGATCTTGGGCTAAGAGACAATACGGTGAGTATATATTTATCCGCACTCACTTTCTCTAACTCTGTTTTTACTCCGAAAACTTCACTCTCAATATCTTTGATAGTGATACTTGGATGCACCAATATCTCGTATTTCATATTTTTCACCTCAACATTATTAGAGTTCGTAATTGAAAGCACCACTTTTTTTCCCGTAATCTCTGTCGTGAGCTTGAGGTTTGAGCTTTGTTTTAACCGTTCATAAAGCATTTTTCCATTCATGGGTGTCATCTGTTTTTGCGTATTCACATAGGCAAAAAAATCGTCCGTTATCTTAATATTAGATCCGAAATTCATAAGATGGGTATGGGTACTCATAGTATACATACCGTTGAGCGCCGTCAGAACTTTTGCCTCATGAATCATCTTTTGTAAAATCTGCTCTGCATTCCAGTCTAAATTAATGAGAAAAGAATAATCATCCGTTGCATGCCTTGGGATAAGCATAAACCCTTTCTTGTACGTCGGGGCTAAAATATTTTCACCGATAGTCAAAGCATATTTAAAGCCACCCTCTTGAAGCAAATCAATCATTTTATCATCTATCTCTTCACGCGGTGCTCGAAAACCTATTATATTCTGCTTTGTTAATTTGTCGAGTTCTTTTTTAGCGCCGATTGTTTCTTTTTCATAAACTTCTTCACTTTCTCCTACGATTTTTTCATGGGTATAGCTATGGGAACCAATCTCAAAAAACTCTTTTTTTGAGATTCTTTTCATCATCTCCGCGTCTTGCGTCGCCAAGTCTGCCACACAAAATGCGGTTACGGGGAAGTTGTGTTTTACAGAAATTGCATAAAATTTTTCCAAATTTTCATACTTATATTCTGTGTCCTCGGAAACAAAAATAGAATTTGTAGCATCAATATAGGTATAAGGGATAACATCAATATCCTTGTCTAAACTTTCCAACATCCCTTGAAAAAGTTTTATAAATTTATCAATACTCACGTCAACAAAAACATAGCTCGGAAAACTAAAAAAAACCCACTTTCCCTTTCCTTTGCTCCCATGCCAAATAGCCCCGCTCTCATCCTCGGCAAGTTCTTTGGCATCTATAGTTCTAGGATAATCGGTTTGAGACCAGTTTGTAAGATAGCTGTCTATTTCTACACCTTTTGGTGTTTTAAAAAGGGGCAAAGGGTCGTAAAGAAGTATATCAAGCGCCTTGCCCTCAGGCAAATATTTTGCAAAAGGAGACATCAGTTTTGTGGTTAAAAAAATAGAGTTATTCTCATCAAACTTCATTGTGTTAATTTTTTCATTCAAGGTCAAGCCTGTGATTCTTTTGACTAGATTGTCCTGTGTATATTGGGCAGATTCATCAATAAAACCGCTGGTAAAGTTCAATAAAAGTTTCCCTCCCCCTTGCACGAAAGTCTCTATCTCGTGTATCTCATCGGCAGATAAAGACATCATATCAAGAGCAAAAACTATAGAATTTTTACGTAGTCGTAATAATTCTTCACTAGTCACGTCGCTGAATTTATAGCCGTTTTCTTTACAAAGCTGCTTAAATTTTGTCACCCTCTGCTCATAAGCATTGTAATCCATACCGTTGTTTTCATACATTTTTACAAGGGTAGCGGATTTTAAAAAATAAATATTTTTTCCGTTAAAACTATACTCTAACACAGACTTTGAATAAAAGTTTTGCATCAAGTAAAAGCTCGTGTATGCGATTAAAAATATAAAAATCATAAAATACACAATCAATTTTAATCCGTATCTATCCTTTGGCTGGCTGTTCATTTGGGCAATAGCTTGCATCTTAGCCTCTTGTAAAGAAAATCATTTCTGCTTGTTCATGTTCTAAAGCCTGCTCATACGTGAGTTCTGCTCCACCTTTTTTCTTTTCTCTTGCCTTATATAAAAAGTATGCTATAACCCCAAACACCATAGTAAGCAAGGTGATTGCCAAAATAATAAATGATAAAAACGATAGTAAATTCATCCTATTCTCCCTTTCCTTTCAAGTTTACCCCAACTCATCTCCAACTGAAACCATTCTTCGAGTGTAGCGAAAACTTTAGCTATATTAATAATCGTAATAAATGCCAATCTATAAACGATAGAATACACTGCCAACTTCAAATCTTCTTTTGTAATCAATAAACAATACACTGCCCCCGCCATATCAAGAACAGTAAAAAGTATCCACCAAAACAGCAGTAATTGACTCGTACCTGTGGTAAGTGCTAGATAAATCATAAATATATCGCCCCAAAGTTGCATAAAAGGCCAAAAAATAGCCTCAAATAACATATACCACATAACAAAAGAGATAGATGCTCTTTTTCTAAAATTCCAGAGGTACATCCTATTTTTTTTGATTGCTTGCAGAATTCCCCGAGTCCATCGGTATCTTTGCTTGAGTAAATCCAATAAATTCTCAGGTGCTTCCGTATGCGCTATGGCATCAGGCTCAAAATCTATTTTATACCCCGCGGCTATAAGTTGCAGAGTTAAATCACAATCTTCGGCAAAGGTATCATGGTCATAATATCCAATCTTTTTTATCGCTTCTTTTCTAAACATCCCGATAGGACCCGGAATAATATTGACCAGTTTTAAAAATGCCTGACCGTTTTTTACCATATTCAGACCTTGAATATATTCCAAGGCTTGAAGTTTTGTAATAAAAGTACCTCTATTGACCACACTCACGCTTCCCGCAACTGCAGCTATTTCAGGGTCTTTAAAATGTTGCACCAAGAGTTCGATTGCATAAGGATCAAGCTTTGAATCTGCATCGACTGAGCATATTAAATTTCCTTTGGACCTTTCAATGGCGTAATTAAGTGCCCTAGATTTACCGCCGTTTGGCTTGGAGAGGACTTTGAGGCTTCTATGTCCATCATCAAATTCGAAAATTTTCGCAAGCTCGTATGTTCTATCTTTACTTCCGTCATCTATCACAACTATTTCAATATTCGGATAGGTCTGCTCAAGTACGCCCTTGAGTGATGCTACAATCACCGCCTCTTCGTTGTAGCATGGAACTATAATTGATACGATATCTTTTTTACTGCTATGAAAATTTTCCTCTGCCGATCTGTTTATAGTTTGCAGCATAGAAAAAAACATGAGCAAAAGATATCTTGTAATGATAATGAGAGTAAAGATAAAGATAAATACCACGCCAAAGCGTAAAAACAGATCCGAAGTAGTAATATAAATTTCTTGCAAACTCTCAATACTAAAATATGCCATCAGCAGTCCGCCGAACATACCTAATACAAAAATGATTTTTTTGATAAAACTTACCATATATATCCCAAACTCAGTTCACATTCCGTATAGTTATATGCACTATCAGGTGATGTCCTTGCGGCATTACTGTGTAGGCAACCCGCCTTGTAGGAAAGATTTTCCGATGGATTGCCAAAAGCCTGCACTCCATATTTATAAGGTTTAATTTCTTCCGTAAATGAATACCCGAGTCCCAATTTTGCGCGTAGTCCGAAATACTCCGAATATTGATACTCGGGATCAATTCTTACTAGTGTAGCATCGCTAAATTTTGTAGAATAATAACATGTATTTGGACGAGAATGTGCCGTATACCACCCTTCTAGTGCCAGATTATATGAATATCCCTCTGCAAAAGCATCAAAAAGTATATCGTTGTAAAATCTCCAATCAAATTGGGCGGTAGTTTCTATATTGGAGTTACTAAAGGAGTTCACTTCCAAATTTGCCCATAAATCGGTATCATCGTCCAAGCTTACGTAATCTGCTACGTTAAAATGATTCACGGTTATGCCTTGTTCGTAAGGACAAAGCGAATAAGTATAAAAGAGAGCATTTTGTTTGGTAAATTCAAGCGAATAAGTATGCTCATCGTAAATATCGTTATACATAAGAGTGGGGACTATTTCTGAAGAATCTTTGTATTTGTTGAGCCCTAAACGCAAAGAAAAGTTATTATAAAAAAGTGTCGCTCCATATCTTTTTCCATCATACTGTTGCACATTTTTCTGTTTGAGAGAAAAAGTTCCCCCATCGATGCCCAAGTCAATCTTTTGGCTCACTTGAGTTCTAACATAAACCAAATCTAGCGATGAGAAAACAAGATCTGAATTATCTTCAAAATAAAACCCTTTAGCAAGGATACTATTAAAACGCTCAGGCTCCTCATAGGCGCTTGCACGCGGAGTGTTTGCTATATATGACTTTTGCAAGGCTTCTAGTGAACCTGTCGGGACATATATTTCATCAAGCACTTCCGCCCTGTTTACGTAGTGTTTTTTTAAAGCATCATCTAGGACAATATCATGAAACCGTGTAAACTTTGAATTTTTTTTTTATTTTTTGGTGTGTTAAATGCAAGAGGATTGGCTTCTAAGTCATTGATCTCAAGAAGCTTTTGGTCAATATAGGGCATCAACAAAAGATTTTTTTGATATTCCCCCTCTTTCCACTCTTCACTGGTTATTTTACATTGTGATTTCTTTTGGGCGCAGCGAATATTGATAGTTTTATACCCTTTATCACTCACATAATTTGTGCTATATTCCTGATAAAATTGAATCAAATATTGATTTTCACCTGTTTGTTTATAAATAGGCTCATGCATTGCCACTTTGATAAAAGAAACATCTGCAAAACTTTTTTGTTTACTTGAGACCCATGAACTATTTTTCGTAAAGGTATCCCCGTAGTATTTTGAATAGCTGTCGTACTTTCGAGACTCCCAGCTTTGTTTCCATGACTGAAGAAATTCATTGAGAGCGGGATCTATTTTTTGATACATTTTTCCTCTAAGATCCAATAGAAGTTTTTTTGCCTCTTTTAATTTTTTGTTTCCCATCATATTAATAGCATAATGGTAACGAAGTTCATCGGAGTTTTCTGTCCTAAACATAAGAGCAAATTCCCCCTCCGCTTTTGCATATTGCTCTGCATTTTCAAGCGCAAAAGCATACCGGTATCTGACATCATAATCCGTTGGATGCTTTTCAAGATAACTTTCGTAGTACATCAGAGAAGCCGTATAATGGGCATCAAAATATAAAGAATCCGCTATTTCCAACTGTTTAGAACCCAAATCATCAAAATAGGCATTCACGGTTCCTATAATTTTTTGAGCTGCCGGTTTTGGGGGTACTTTTAATATTTGTGATTTTAACTTAAGAGCCTCTTCATGATTTGTATATTCTCTTAAAATAGTGTCCACGACATTGAGTGCCTCTTTAGGAAAACCGTTCCAATAATAGTTATTTGCCAATAACATACTCGCTTGAGCAGTTTTCTTTTGCGCTGCATAATTCTCCAAAAAGCCAAAACCTTCCGAATATTCTTTATTGTCTATTAATAGCTGTGCAAGATATTTGGTCGTATCCAGATCATCGGGATTTGCCTGAACATATTTTTTTAGATATACCAAAGCCATTTTGGGATCATTTGTTTTTGTATACAATTCACTCAAACGCTTTGCATCTTCAGACTTCGGTGAAAGTTCCACTTTATTTTTATAAATTTGGATAATATCTTTGTAGTTGCGGTGCAACTCCATGAGTGCTTCTTTTACTTCCTCATCGGAACTGTCTTGCGCTTGGAGTTGCATAAACATTTTTTCGGCAATTGAGTCCTCTTTTTTCCACATATGCACATATGCAAGCGCTTTTTTTGCTTCGTAGAGAAGTTTTTTATCTTCGGTTTTTGCAATTACTTCATTCAAATACAATTCTGATTCATAAAAGTTTTGTTGCCAAGAATAAAGCTGTCCGAGCATAAACTTCGCCTGCAAGTCATCATCGACAAAACCTTTTTTGAGTATCGCAAGCGCAGAATCTGTTTTACCTGCCCAAGTAAGATATTTTGCTTCAAGCAATAAAGACTTTGTGGTGGCGTACTTTTTATTGTAATTGCTCAGCACCCAAAGTGTTTCCTCTTTTCTTCCCGAAGCATACAACTCTATAACGTACGATTCCAAATTCTCAATATTTTTATTCTCTTCGTAGGCTTTTTTTCTCTCCAAAAGATAAGCCATTTTCATAGAATCAAGTTTCACCCCTAATTTTAAAAGCTCATTATTGTTTGCATTTTTTCTGAGTGTAAAATTGTACAACCTTTGTGCTTTATCTGTTTGTCTTGTATAAATGTAGCTGTTTATAAGCTTCATTGCATCTTCAAAGTTTTGATTTTTTTGATAAAACTGTTCATATAATTTTGCGGAACAATCATAATCTCCTTGATAATAACAAATATTCGCTCGTATTTTTTGAGCCTCAGGATTATTTTGTTCTTTAAGAAGCGACAAAGCGCTCTGACTCAATTCGTATCTTGTGTCTGCAAAATAGATAGAAGCTGCCTTCAAGTGGTATGAGTCCCCAAGCGCAATATCGCTATCGATGAGAGCTTGATATAAGCTACTGTAAAACTGATAATTATTTAATTCATTGTAATTATCCAGTCTTCTTTGGGCATCTTCGGCAAGTATCGGTTGCGACAAACCTGCTTCCCTGAATATATCTTTGACGCGCTGTTTTTGCTCTATTTGTAATTTTACGGCTAAGGCACCTTCATCCTGAGGCTTTAGTTGCAAAACTTCATTAATAAGAACCATTGCCTTGAGGTCGTCATTTTTGCTTTTATAATATTTTGCCAATAATATTTTTTCTTTGTAAGCATCGGGGTTACTGTCAATAATCTCCTGCAACACTTTTGGATCTATCTCTATCGCAACAAGAGAAAAAAACAAAGCAGATAAAACAAAAAAATACTTCATCATAATAAACTCTCTCTTAGTGCTGTAGGTTTTATGGATTCAAAACTGGAATTTAAAGTAAAATCTAGATTTTGTCTTTGGTAACTTTCTATAATGTTTTTCGCATGAATAGGGGTGGTGTTTATGGCTAAATAGTACAACAAATCCTCTTGTTGGCAGATATAATCAAGTTTTCTTCCCGAGGATGCAACCTGAACAATTGTATCTTTTGCCTCAAAAATAAATAAAGTAAAATAGACGGAATTTTCCAAACATGCCTCCGCAAAATTTCTTAAATCGCTCAAGTCTTCTATCACATTTTGCATTTTTGGCAATTTTTCAAGCCTTTTTGTATAAAAATTATCTCTGGATGCTTTTTCCAAAGAGAGGATAAAAGTATCCAAAACTAAATCATTTGCAAAGAGTTCGTCACTCCCGTAACTATAAGCTTCTCTCTTGTCCTCAGCCCTAATAAAAGGCTGGTCAATGATAGTGATAATAGTAGAATTCGGAAGTTGTTTTTTAATAGTTCGTAATGTTTCAAAATTTTCTTGTGTTCTTTTCATAAAGACGATAACTATCTCAGGAGAGATAAATATCTCTTGAAGCATTGTTTGCAAAGAATTTGCAGTTTTAACATTAAAATATTTCGGCTGATGGAAAAGATACTCGCATATCATTTTTGTATTCGTATCTGCAAACTCTAGCTCAGCTATCAAAACATTTTTGATTTTATTTGCTTGAGACTCCGAAGATGTATTAAAATATTCCAGAATAAAGTTGTTTTCATGTATTTTAAAATTCATAGGAGGGTATTGCTTATTATGCAAAAGACTGTTGATAGTCAGTAATCTTTCGCTTTTTTCATTGAGTGCTATAGAAATTACCACATCCGTAAAATCATCTGCGATATTATTGATAAATTCAAAATTGTCATTATTGCTGTTGGCTATAAATACTATTATTTTTTCATGCGCCACAGCCAACTTCACCAATGATTTATAAAAATTATCTATTTCGTATCTATCTTGAAATTCAAAAAATTCACCTATTCTATGGAGAACTATCACTTGAGCATCCGATGCGGTGATAAGACGCTCAAGCTCTATGAGAAGAAATTTAAACCCGTATTTTTGTTTTAAATGGTGCCAATCTTCTTTGAGGTAATAGGGTGTTAGAAAATTTTCTAGCTCAGGGAATTGTTTGATGATGAGTTTGAGCCGTCTTTGAAAAAGGTAACTCTCTTGGGGTGTAAAAAGAACGGCTTTTGTTTTATACAAAGATGTAATCAGATATGCCAAAAATGTCATTTTACCGATTTTAGCAGTGCCTTCAATAATAAGTGAATCGAAGTTTTTTACATTTTCAAAGTCTTGCATAGCCATTAAATGAATCACCTAAATCTTATTATTTGGGATGATTATAGCAAAATAATATAGTTAAGCAATACGCTATCGGAATTTATTTGTTATTTTTGCTCATAAGGCTTTTAGTTTATTTCTAAAAGTTACCCGATTGCAGCCGATTCGTCATAGTCTAAAATAACGTGAACTCATTCACATTATTTGAGCCGTCTCATGCCGAGTTGGTTTCTTTCTTTTTTAGGTTGCTAAAAAAGAGTGTAGATTAATTCTTAGGAGAGTTGCTTGCAGGGGCATTATTTCCACATGCCGAGTTCCGCTCTTTCGCAAGCGACTGGCTTGCCTTCGCCTTGATGTCCTCAAAGTAGCAGTTTTTTCAGCTCTCTCTACCGAAGGCAAGCCATCGGTTCCTTTGTTGCCAAGCCTAAATAACTTTCCACATGCCATGATTTCCACATGCCATGATTTTTTCTTTTTTAAATAGCTAAAAAAGAGTGAAATTTTGGTTTTCACTAGTTCCAAAATTTTACTTTGGCGAAACAAGGGTTGCAATATGGAATAATTATCTAACAACATGTTCAAATAACGCACCATTTCTTGCTAAAAGTTTTTAAAAAATGGTGATTTTCACTCTATTTTTTTAGTTTTATGACAATTTTTTGTATATTTTTAAAAACTTTTTAAAGGAAATAAATGCTATTCCCATATCAGTTTTCATTACTCCTGAGCACTAACAAATCGTTGCGGGGCTGAACGTCCCCGTTATCATCTCATCAAATCTAAATTTACTTTTTAACGTAATTACAATATAATTACATAAAGGAGTTTATAATGACAACACTTATAAAAATTGGAAACTCACAAGGAATTAGAATTCCTAAATCATTAGTACAACAAGCACATCTTGAAAATGTAAGTTTAGAACTAGAAGTTTTAGAAAATGGCTTATTAATAAAACCTGTAAATAATACAGGTAGGGGCTCATGGAAAGAAAATATTGAAACAGTTCTTTCTAGTCATAAAGGGCTCAAAGACAAAGGTGTTTTAGAAGACTTACTTAATGATAATGACTTGGAAGATTGGCAATGGTAGTAGATATCAAAAGGTTTGAGGTGCACTTGGTAAAGTTAAACCCTACAGTTGGTTCTGAAATTCAAAAGACAAGACCATGTATTGTGGTTTCGCCAAACGAGATGAATGTTTTAAAAACCGTTATAGTCGCACCTATGACCTCTAAGGGTTTTGATTTTATATTTAGACCAAAAATAAAGTTTGAAAAAAAAGATGGCTTAGTGTTACTAGATCAGATTAGAACAGTTGATAAAACAAGACTTGTAAAAAAACTCGGAGACGTTGATGAAGCAACATCAAAAGAAATTTCAAAAATGCTTGTTAATATGTTTGAACTGTAATTAAACAAAAGGTAGGAGTCTCATACTATCCTTGTTTATATTTTGTTTAGGTAAGGGTTTTAAACTCTTTTTTGAAAATAAATCAAAAAGGAAAAACATGAAATCTACACTACCAAAACTTATCCTGAGTTCGACTCTACTACTAGGCTCATATGCGTCTGCTCTTGATATTGATGTAAAAATCATCAATGTTAATAAAGGCATTTGGTTTACCCCACTACTCGTTTGTGCACATACAGCGGATGCAAAATTATTTACAGCTGGGCAGCCGGCATCAATGTCGCTGCAAAAAATGGCTGAAGGCGGTGATATTTCTGATCTGGTCACAGATTTAAATACTGCAGGAGCAAATTTGAAAGAAAATCCGGCAGGTGGTCTTTTGGCACCCGGTACTAGCACTACAACAACATTAAATACTGACTCCGGCAATGATTACCTCTCTATAGCAGCCATGATGCTACCTACAAATGATGGGTTTGTTGCAATGAATGCAGTAAAAATTCCGACAACTCCTGGTGTTTATAAATACGAACTCAATGCGCACGATGCAGGTACGGAAGCAAACAATGAAATCATCAATGGTGCCGGTGCACCGGGTGTTCTTGGAATACCTGGCGATCCAAGTGGAACAGGTGGAACGGGTGCAACAGGCTTAAGTGCAACAGCAGAAGGGTTTGTTCATATTCACAGAGGTAATATCGGTGATTTTAATTCAACTGCAGGCTTGAGTGATCTTAATGCTCAAACACACAGATTTTTAAATCCTGTAGCTTCTGTTATAATAACCGTAAAGTAGTTTGAGATGAGAATTGCAACTATTGCACCGGCTTTGCTGGTTGGTTTTATCGCTATTTTTAGTGGATGTGATGGAGATGAAAATACAAACACCCTTATGCAAAGCACGCATTCGTACAGCGTAAAAATTCTAAATCTCACCGCAGGTCAACCAATGTCACCTCTATTGGTAAGCTCTGCATCACTGTTTAATACCGGAACAAAAGCATCGCCTGGTCTGGAGTACTTAGCAGAAGGTGGTGATAATTCCAAATTACTGGATACCGATTCTGTTTCAGGAACAAAAATTATTGTTCCCGGTGCATACGACACAGTAATAATACAGAGCCAAAACAGTAAAATTTCATTAGCAACAATGTTAGTAAAAACGAATGACGGTTTTGCTGGATTGGATTCTTATGATGTCTCGAAATTGGCTCTCAACGAAAGTGTTGTTGTTTATGCGTCGGTCTATGATGCCGGAACCGAACTTAACGATGAACTAAGTACTAGCGTTCCCGGACTCGGAGGCGAAGGCTTTAATGTGGCGAGAGAGCTATCAGATATCGTAACAATGCATAGCGGTGTTGTTTCTAACGAAGACGGACTGGTTACATCAGGATTAAGTGCTATGGAAAAATTTAACAATCCTGTAGCAGCCGTAACCATAATACGGACAAAATAATACAAAAGGATCAACAATGATAGTGTCAATAGTATTTGCAGCAGGTTGTTTTTGGGGTGTTGAAAAACACTTTGAACATTTTAACGGCGTTATCAAAGCTGAATCCGGTTATGCAGGTGGCAACTATGCCAATCCGACGTACGATATGGTCTTGGAGCAGAGAGGGACAACCTCCAATTCCAAGATTCTCAATCACGCAGAGGTAGTAAAAGTAACGTTTGATGATTCAAAAGTAAAAACCCAAACCCTTATAAAATCTTTTTGGGAGCTCCATGATCCGACCCAAGCTAACGGGCAAGGAAATGATATTGGCAGCAACTACAGAAGTGCTATTTTTTATACCGATGCCAATCAAAAAAAATAGCGCAAGAGACTAAAATCGAGTATCAAAACATACTGATAAAAAATGGCTATGGAAAAATTACAACCACAATAGAGCCGCTTCAAAACTTTTATATTGCAGAGTCTTATCATCAAGACTATTTACAAAAAAATCCAAACGGCTATTGTCCTAATCACAGTACGGGAGTAAAATTTAACGAAGAAAAAGTACAACTCGATACTATTTCTCCTATTGGCGGCAAAGAGATTATCGTCTGCCATTCACCACCCCAAAACACCAAAAAAATGAATATTTAATTTCATTCTA
>DZBD01000046.1 GCA_022729795.1 Sulfuricurvum sp.
TATAAGAAATACCCTCATCTATTCGTAGGCTAAAAATGTTTATTGAGTGTTATTTTTACTAGGCGTGACTCCCTAGCCGTTTTTAAATGCTCTCGTAAAATATGTTAAAATCACAAGAAATATTTATAAGTGATTTCTATGCTATTTAAAACCTTTCTTTTATTCGTTTTATCTCTTCCTCTTTTTTGCAGTACTTTTTTGCAAAGCAATTATTCAATCAAAACCGATGACATTAACCTCTCCTCAATCATTCCACATGCCAAGCCCGATGTGCAACTTTTTCGAATTGAGGGCGGTAAATACACGAAAAGGGTAAAATCAAACCAGCTTCTTGGCTTACTTAAGGAGTATGGATATAATAACTTTTTATCAAAAAGTAGCTATATTAAATTTACCAAACAAAGCCCTGTCGATAACTCAAAGGTTCAAAAAATGCTTAAAGATTATTATGAAAAAAAATATCTTCACATTGATATACAGCAAATGAATCTAACACCCAGAGGATACATAACTTCTTTACCCGAACAATTCACAATCAACTTTCAATCCAAAAGTCATTTGTCAAATACGGGAACTCTTTTTATAAAAGACAAACAGAATAAAAAAATCTTTTTTGATTATGAAATTTTGGCAAATGTAGATGTATATATAGCAAGTAAAAACATGAAAAGAGGTGAAGAGTTATCTTTTATAAATAGTACAAAAAAGAGTATAATCCTCCAGAAATTTATAGCTATGCCTTTACAAGAGTTGGAAGAAAGTGCAAAGCAGACAAAAAAGCAGTTCAAAAAAGGGGATATTATCACTTTAAGAGATATCCAGACGCTAAGTATTGTCAAA
This sequence comes from Sulfuricurvum sp., assembly GCA_022729795.1. Lineage (GTDB taxonomy): Bacteria > Campylobacterota > Campylobacteria > Campylobacterales > Sulfurimonadaceae > Sulfurimonas. Next base: position 841 of record DZBD01000046.1, read on the forward strand.
AGAGGTTCTGCTATCAACGTAAATTTGAATTCTGCCGATATGGCAATCTCCTTTACTGCAAAGGCATTACAAGATGGAAAAATGGGCGATATGATAGATGTTCAAAAAAGTAATAACAAAAAATTAAAAGTGCTAGTTACAGGTAAAAATACAGCGGAGATAAGATGAAAATAGTAGTTGCTGCAAGTGGTGCAAGCGGAGTAAATTTAGGTATAAAAACCTTAGAATTATTGCCCAAAGAGATAGAAAAACACTTCATAATGTCTCAAAATTCCAAAATCGTTTTAAAAAAAGAGATGCAAATCAAAACTCACAAAAATGAAGATATATCAGCGAGTATCGCTTCGGGCTCCTTTGGTGTAGATGCCATGATTATTGCACCTTGTAGCATGAATACTTTGGCAAAAATAGCATGTGGAATTGCAGACAATCTGGTAACAAGGTGTGCAAGTGTGATGATAAAAGAACACAAAAAACTTATTCTTGCGCCAAGGGAGATCCCTTTTTCTGCCATAGCACTCGAAAATATGCATAAACTTGCTATCTTAGGCGTTATCATTGCTCCTCCGGTCATGGCATACTACTCAGAACAAACAAACCTTGATGAGATGGAAAATTTTATCATCGGCAAATGGTTTGATTTACTCGGCATAGAAAACAGCCTTTATAAAAGATGGGAATAAATTGAAAAAAATTGCACTCTATCCAGGAACATTCGACCCGATTACAAACGGTCATTATGACATCATCCAAAGAGCTTTAGGGCTTTTTGATGAAGTAATCATTGCAGTTGCACTCTCACAAGACAAAAAACCTATGTTTACGCTTCAAGAGAGGATAAAGATGGCAAGCAAAGCGGTAGAACATCTCGAAAATATATGTGTTGTCGGATTTGACAATCTTACGGTTGAGCTTGCACGCACACATAAGGCTACGATTCTTATTCGGGGTCTTCGCGCCGTAAGCGATTTTGAGTATGAGCTCCAGCTTGGTTATCTTAATAATTCACTTGATGATACGATTGAGACGGTGTATCTTATGCCTAAACTTAAACATGCTTTTATCAGTTCTTCTATAGTCAGAAATCTTCTGAAATTTAATGCCAAAACAAGCCATCTGCTTCCTGCTGAAGTTGAAAAAATCATAGGGAGCATGAAAGCATGTACTTTGCAATAGAAGGGATAGACACGGCGGGCAAAAGCACCCAAATCGCTGCGCTTGCGAATGCATTTCCACATGCCGTTATCACTAAAGAACCCGGAGCAACCGCAATAGGCAAAGAGATACGTGAAATGGTTCTCAGCGCCAAAGCACAGAGTAAAAAAGCGGAATTTTTGCTCTTTTTGGCGGATCGTGCAGAGCATATCAAAGAAGTTGTTGCGCCCAATCTTGACAAAATGCTTATCTCAGACAGAAGTGCCGTAAGCGGTGTGGCTTATGCCCTCATTCAGGGAGAGATAAATAAAAAAGATTTACTTTTGCTCAATAATTTTGCCACAGACGGAATCTATCCGCAAAAAGTTTTTTTACTTCGTCTGACAAAAGAAGAGTTGGAGTTTAGACTCTCTCAAAAAGAACTTGACGGAATAGAACTTAGAGGAAGCCAATACCTTTTAAAAATACAAGAAGCTATCATAGAAGCAGCGAACCTGCTTCAGTTGGAGCTTGTGAGTATCGATGCCGGAAAAAGTAGGGAAGCAATAACACAGGAGATAGTAAAAAACATACAAGAGACCCATAGCCTACTTTAAAATCTCTTGGCATGTGGAAATTGAGGACTAAATTAAAGCCTTAATAATATCCTCTGAAGTTGCCAATAACCTTCTCTCAAGACGATTAATTTCTTCAAGCAAATCTTTCGAAACAGCAGCCATTTTGTCAAAATATTCTCTTGCTTGTTGTATTTCATACATAGAGATATTGTCTTTTTTATTTCCAAACATTTTGGAAAAAAAGCCTTGTTTTGGTTTATTAAAATAGATATTGAAGATATTCAAGTACATATCATGCAGTTCAAAATGCAAGCGTTCCACTTTTTCCATACATTCTAAAGGATTATTTGTCAGTGCATTTAATTTTTGTCCGTCACTGTAAAACCACTGCCCAAACTTACATTCTGTTGAATCAATCGGAATAGCATCTTTTTGGACATCCACACCATTGATAAGTAATTTTGCTTTTTCAACCCATTTGATATGAGCAGACTTTGCTGCTCTTAAGTGATCAAGTACATGTTCTTTATCCATAAAAATCTCCATAATTTGTTTTAATTTATCCAAAAATTATAGCACAATAATAATATAAAATAATACTACGCTCTTTGTAATGAACTCAAATTTTAATCTTACTTCGATTTACTTAGAGGCATTGTAAAAGGTTCACCTCTTATAGAAGCGCATATTTCATTGATATTGCTCTTATTTAAAATGCCCTCCAAGTTACTAGAACCGGATAATGAAGAGGATATATGTATCTCATCCTCTGCTGAAACTACAATAACGGGTATATGAATATTTTCTTCTTCCATGAAATGCAGTATTTCAGAACTTATTCCGTCTGTTAAAAAGAAATCGAGTATTAAAAAATCATAGGTATTTTTACTCAATAAATCTTTTGCTTTATTGATAGTATCCGTAATTGTAAGTTTATGTGTTTTTCTCAAATGTTCAGTGAGTATTCTTTGATAATTTTCGCTATCTTCCACGATAAGTATATGCTTTGCATGACTCGGTGCTTCATCTACAATAAATGTATGAGATTCAATCATAGGTGTCGGCATGGTGATAAAAAAACTGCTTCCCTGCCCTTCAACACTTTCTACCCAAATCTTCCCTTTATGTAAACTTTCGATAATTTTCTTACTAATCATCAAACCAAGACCGGTCCCTTTTTGATTCTTTTGGTATGCATTATCCACTTGAGAAAAAGCCTGAAAAAGCTTTCCTATAGATGCTTCGGAGAGACCGATACCATTATCTTTCACCTCAAAACGGTACATATGTTTATCTGCATCATAAACAATATTCAGACTTACAGTACCGTTTTGCGGTGTAAATTTGATTGCGTTTGTAAGAAGATTTATAAGCACTTGTTTGAAAAGTTTTTCATCAATAAAAAGATTCAAAGAGATAATATTGGGCATATGAACTTGAATATTTTTATTTTTTGCCAATTGTGAAGTGAGCGTATTTACTTCCCTTAATATATTGGATATGTTACTCAAACTTGGACTAAACTGCATTTTTCCGGCTTCAAGTTTTGCAAAATCCAAAATGGTATTGACTAAATCAAGAAGATTATTTCCTGCAATATTGATTTTTTGCACATATTGTTTTACCGAATCGGGCGTGTCTTTTTTCATCATCAATATTTGTGAAAATCCCGTGATAGCATTCAGCGGTGTTCGAAGCTCATGGGACATATTTGCCAAAAACATATCTTTTGCCTTGTTCGCACTCTCTGCCTTGTCTGCAAAAGAGATAAGAGATGCTTCCCTGTCTTGAATGGAAAAATGCAAATCAAGAACTTCAAGCAATAATAATATTATTTCATGTATATAGTTACTGTTATCGTTGGGTTTAAGATGGATGCCCAAATAAATATTTTTTGTTTTATAGCGGAGTATTTTCACTATAGAATAATCCATTGAAAAGTTATTGTTTATATTAACGACAATCTCTTCTATTGCCCAATGAAACTCTGACAAAAATGCCTTATCAATAGTCTCTTGCAATAAAACTTCTAACTCTGCATCATTTTTTTCATTGTAGTTTTTATTATAAAAAAGAGCAGTCATTTTTTTCATTGCTCGAACTCCGGAACTAATAGCTAGTTGACCGTCATTTAATGATTGATGCAATGTTTCATCTAAAATTGTTTTTATTTCCTGCGTAATACTTTGAATGTTTTGTTTATGTTTTTGGACTGCTTCTACATCACTATTGCTGAGTGCATTTTTAAGCAATACAAATTCCACATGCCATCTATCATGGATATTTTTAACTTCTTGCGTATGCACGCCTAAGATATATTCATACTTTTTGTTCAATATAAGGGTATCCAACACTTTTCCAAAGGCACATTTATTGGAATCTTCTTCGATTGTTTCTATTGTTTTCCAATCTTTTACAGAACATGCTTGTATTATTTTCTCTATATTTAATTTATGAATATTCAAACCAATATATAACTCGTTTTGTGCATTCAAGCCTTGAAGTTCATTAAAAGAAGCCTGATTTTGTTTCTCTTCTTGGAGATAATATCCATTATTCATCAGATGTTCTACAAATCTGAGAAGTTTTGAGATGAGCGATTTATTTTCTTTGACTATTTTATTAATCTCCGCCATTTTGTTGAGAACTTCATTTAAAGCCCAAAATCCATAACTCACTTTTGAAGGTTCTAGCTTTATAGAATAATGGATTGCTCCAATTTCATAAATTCTACGAACATATTCTTCATTAACACTCGCAGTGAGCACAAAAGAGATAAATTCTTTCATATTTTTTTGCAATCTTGAAGAATCGGTATGAGCTAAATATATCGAAAGATGGGGATTATTCAAGAGATGATTTTGCACAAAATCATCCACCAATACCGATGCTAATGAATTTGCAAACTCTTGAAATAAAATTCTGCTTCCAAGCTCATCCTGAGAAATAAAAAAGTTTTCAAGCAATATATCAATACGCGCTTGTTCCAAAATTCGTCCTATTTATATTTATTTATTAAAGATTCAAGCTCGTTCATATCGATTGGCTTTGAAAGATAATCGTCAAAACCGTGCATCAAAATTCTATCTTTATCCCCATTGACGGCTAAAGCAGTGATTGCAATAATCGGCTTTGTAAAGTTATGCTTATTTCTCAATACATCATGCAACATAAAACCGTCCATTTCAGGCATATCGATGTCGCTTAAAATAATGTCATACGTCTGCAAATCAAGTTCTAAAACTTCCTTCGCACTTTCATATGTTTCAATTATTGCATCTTCAAAAAGGATACTTATCATATCTTCCGTTACCATTCTGTTAAGCTCGTTATCATCTACAAATACTATTTTCATGATTTTATCCCGTTTATTAAATCCATAATCGTATGCGCATTATCATCATCTAAATATGTGTTTTGAATCTCCAAAAATCTCTCCAAATTTTCTAAAAACAATTTTATCAATTTTGGATCAAAATGTGTACCTGAATCTTTTTTCATAATCTCTAAAACTTTTTCTAAAGGCATCGGCTCTTTGTAACATCTTTTTGAGCTCAATGCATCAAAGACATCTGCAACAGCAACAATTCTGGCATAAAGATGAATATTTTCGCCCATTAGAGCGTTTGGATAGCCTGTGCCGTCATATTTTTCATGATGTTGCTCTGCAATAATGCGTCCTGCCTTTAACACCGGAAAATGATCTGCACCGTCAAGCATCATCGCTCCAAGAATTGCATGCTGTTTCATGATTTCAAATTCATTGTTTTCAAATTTTCCCGGCTTGAGAAGTATCTTATCGGGAATGCCTACTTTGCCTATATCGTGCAAAGGTGCGGCGTAGAGTACAAGTTCGCACTCTTGTTTTTCAAGCCCCCAAAGCTCAGCCAAAAGTTTGGAATAATGACTCATTCTCTTAATATGCCCGCCTGTTTCCAAATCTCGAAATTCACTGGCACGACCAAGACGGATGGAGATTTCATATTCTGTTTGTTTGGATAAAATTAAAGCATCGTGCAACTCTTTTGTTCTTTGGGCAACCTGCTCTTCTAAAATTATTTTTTGGTTAGAAACCTGCTTATAAAATTGGTTTAATTTTGCATAATTAATTGTTCTTGCACAAAGTATCTCTATATCATAAGGTTTGGGTATAAAATCACTGGCTCCTATTCTGAGAACTTCATGCTCTTTTTCGGTGTTTGCCGTTACCATCAAAACAGGAAGTTGATAAAGTGCCTCATTTGCTCTAATTCTTTTTAAAACATCGATTCCATTCATCACGGGCATACTGATATCCAAAAGAACTACGTCAAACTCCTGTTTTTCCAATAAATCCAGAGCTTCCTGCCCATTTGTAGCATTTGTAAGAGTTATGTTGTCATAATCCATAAATGCGGCTTCTATGAGGTCAAGATTAAACGGTTCATCATCCACAGCCAAAATAGAAATTTGTTTTAGCACACGTACATCCTTCTGTTATTTTTCAACAAATCATACAATTTCTAAACTTTACGTAAGCCATTTTACAAAACGGTAACTATAATTTTGCTTACTGTAGTTTTTTTCAACGAAATATGATACCATTTTGCATCATTTGAAATATTTAAAGGAGAAAGAGATGAAAGGAATGGTGTTTACGGAACTTGTAGAGTTTATTGAAAATACGTTCGGATATGAGGCTGCGGATGCTATGATTGAAAAAAGTATCTTGTCTACCGATGGCATTTTTACGCAAGCCGGAAATTACCCTTTTTCAGACCTCTTAGCAATGGTAATTACCTTGAGTCAAGAGCTTAATGTTCCCGTCGAAACACTCATCGAAGCATATGGACGTCATCTTTTTAAACGTATTGTTGCATTATATCCTCCTATTACATACGGGTTTGATTCCCCTTTAAAATTTATTGCACAAGTCGATACATTTATCCATCCCGAAGTTCTCAAATTATATCCCGATGCCGATTTACCTAGTTTTAAACTTATTTCTCTCGTCGAAAATGAATTGATTATAGATTATATCTCCTCCAAACCGCTTGCACCGCTTGCAAAAGGGCTGGCACTCGGATGTGGAGATTTTTTCAAACAAGATCTTATTGCAACTTATGAAATAATAGAAGAAACACCCAAAATAAGAGCCCGTTTCAAGATTACAGCATAAATCTTTAAAGGATATGGGATGACACAAGACGAAGTGTGGGAAAAAAGGCTCTTGCGTGAGAGAAGCGCACGTAAAGCCGCCGAAAAACTCTTAGAAGAAAAAAGCATTGAAATATGGGAAATTAATAAAAGACTTGAAGAAACAATTGAAAAACGAACGCTTGAACTTAAAGAAGCCTTAGATAAAGCAAACAATGCCAATAAAGTAAAAGATATTTTTTTATCCAACATGAGCCATGAACTTCGAACGCCTCTCAATGCCATCATAGGATTTTCACAAATCATTCTCGCAAAGATGGAAGAGGTCAATCCTCTTAGAGCTTACATCACCAAGATTAAAATTTCCGGAGACAATCTTCTTGCTCTTGTAAATACGTTACTAGATTTTTCTAAAATAGAATCCGGAAAAATGGATTTTTATCCGAGTACTTTTTCACTCAAAGATTGCTTCAATGAGATTAAAGTCATAGTGGAGCCTCTAGGTTTAAAAAATGATATCAAGCTGCTCTGTATGGAATTGAGTGATGAAAGTCTTATGGCAGACAAACAACTCATCAAACAGGTTCTAATTAATCTTATCACCAATGCCATCAAGTTTTCACCTCCCTCTTCCACTGTAGTATTTACCTTTAATGAAGATAGCGAAAAATATACATTAAGTGTAGCAGATCAAGGTTTTGGAATTAATCCTAAGGATATACAAGCATTATTTGAACCCTTTATTCAAGTAAAAGAGCATCAAAACATATCAATGAAAGGAACCGGTCTAGGTCTTGCTATATCCAAAAAAATCATCACAATGCATCAAGGAACAATCTGGGTAGAGAGTAAAATTGGAGAAGGAAGCACATTTTTCTTCACTATTTCAAAACAGATTAAGGTACTACAATGAATATAATTTATATCTCTAAACAAAAAATTTTTGATAATAAAAATCAGGTCTATGCCTATGAACTTCTTTTTCAAAACAGTTCAAATCAAGAAACAGGCTTTTCGGATAGCGTCAAAGGAACCTCGCAATTAATTATGAGTTCTATTACAAGCACGGAACTCGATAAACTGCTAGGTCAGAGAACCTTAGCTTTTGTAGATGTAGATGAAGTAACATTAACCAAAGGGATTTTAGATGTTTTGGATAAAGACAGATTTGTTCTCAATATACTTGAAAATATAGATTTGAATGAAAAAGTGATCACTAAAATAATACAGTATAAAAAAAGAGGCTTTAAAGTCTCTCTTGAGCATTTTGATTCAAGTGCTCAGATGATTACAAAATTTAGCAGACTGTTTAATTATATTGATATTTTAAAAATGGATACATTATCATCTGAACCCGCGAATTTAGAAAAAGTCCTGAATAAATTCAAAGACGGCAGAATTAAATTACTAGCTCAGAATATTGAGACCAAAGAAGATTTCAAAAAATATTCAGATATGGGTTTTAATTTTTTTCAGGGCTACTACTTGGATAAACCCGAAATAATGGAGATAGCAGGCTCCAAAGAACCTGCACAATTTGTTATCTTACAGTTGCTTAAAATTATAAAAGAAGAAAATAACTCCACGGAGCAACTAGAGTTTTTTATCAAAAAACAGCCTGATTTATCGTTTAAACTTGTGCAGTTTTTTAACAACTCTAAAAAAATTAATATAAAAGTGGAATCTTTAACACAGGTCATTACTCTCATGGGAAGAGATAAGCTTCTTAGATGGCTTCTCGTCTATTTGTATTCAGAAGTTTCTACAAATCCTGCTTCTCAGACAATTTTAGAGTTGGCTATAAAAAGGGCTCAGAGAATGGAAGCTGAAGCTGATTTTAGGCATAAAGACAAAGCCTATTTGGCCGGCATGTTTTCTATGCTAGGTTCTATTTTTGAAGCAGATATAAAAGAGTTAATGAATCATATAAAAATGGATTCCGATATCACCTCTTTGGTCTTGGAAAAGAAAGGAATTTTTGCCGGCAGTTTACTCAGAGCAGAAAATGCCGAAAGAGAGTACTTAAAAAAAATGATGTTGGCAAATTTTGAAAAACTTCACACTTCGGATCTCATCAATACACTGGAGTACGGTGGAGTAGAAATAGATAAAAGTAAAATTTAAAGGAAAAAAATGCAAAATATTGAACTTCCGGAGGGGATGAACCCTGAGACTTTGGAACATTTGATGAACCCGAAAAACTACGGAAAACTGGAGAATCCAAGCGGAGTCGGAGTAGCAGTGGATGAAAAAACAGGGGAATATGTTATCTTCTATACACTTTTGAACGGAGATATCGTAAAAGGAACCAAATTTGCAACCAATGGGTGCCAAGATACGGTTGTAGTAGGTTCTATGTTTACGGAGATGATTATTGAGCATGATATTGAATATGCTTATAATGCCATCCAAAAAATGAATGAAAAACTAGGCGGTGCCTCTGCCCAACAGCAAGTGTGCGCAGATATGGTATTGAGTGCTTTCATCGCTTCTATGAAAAATTATGAAAATCTACAAAACGGCAAAACAGAAGAGATGCATGTACTCAAAATGAAAGAAAGTTGTGAAACACAGGAGAATGAAAATGTCTAATCTTTACCAAAACAAACATGAATTATGGCTTGGGATATGTTTTGCTTCTTTTGCTATCAATGATGAAGAGATAAAATCAAGACTCTATGATTTTTCACAAATCGCTTTTAGGCATATGAAGTGGATAGCTTCAGATATCTTGGCATGTGGAAATAACTATAACTATGATAGAAAAATGATACTCTATAAAAAAGAAAGCGTTTTTGAAGTGATAGAAGAGCTCGTTGAGCGGGCAATAGATATACAAACACAATATGGACAAAGTGTTCTCGGGCAAAGAATGTGCTCAGATGATATCTATCTTTTGGAATATCTGGCGCAAATTTTAAAAGACGGTTCAAAAAATAAAGAGGTTACTGCCTTTGACATGCAAAGAAAATGGCTGGACAAGAATCTGGCACAAGAGCAGATAGATGCTCTAACCCTCTTTTTATTTGAAGAATCTTACAAAGAATATGAACTCATTCTCGTGTATGCTTTTATGCAAGCAAGAACAACGGATTTCATGCAGTTTAACGTGTTTCAAGACCTTATAGACGAGTCGCACTTTCATTTAAAATCTTTCAGTAATATGATGGCGAAACTCGGTATTCTAGCACTTCCAAGGGAACTGCATGAACTTACTTACGTCATCAGAGATTTAGAAAAGTTTGTAAAAGACGGGATAGCCGAAGAAGAAGCGGCAAAAGTGATGTGTAAAGAACTCAGCGATGCAATACAAGATGAAGAACTATCCAAGTTTTTTGATTTTATCAACTACCAAGAGAGTTACCATATCGAGCTTATGAAAAAACTGCTTTAGCAAGGAAAATTCATGCAAGAGATGCAAAAAGTTATCGACTATAAAAACCGAGGATTACTTTGGAAATTTTTATTAATCGTATTTCTTCTCGTTTTAGGCTTTATCGGGTACAAAATTTTTGTTCCACAAGAACAAGAAAACGATTTTACCTATGTAACCGAGCCTATTAAAAAAGGAAATTTGCTTATGAGCGTTTCTGCAACGGGGAATATACAACCTGTTGAGACAATCAGCGTAGGGAGTGAAGCTTCGGGAATTATCAAAGATGTGTTCGTAGATTATAACGATGTTGTAAAAAAAGGTCAAATCTTAGCACGGATAGATAAGACAAAATATGAAAGTGCCGTCAATAAAACAAAAGCTTCTTTGGCTGTCGTACAGGCTTCTTTGGAAAATATGGAAGCCTTGTTGTATGCGGCAAATGCTACTATCAAAAGAGATGAGATGCTCCAAAAATCATCCAAAGGAACTCTGCCCTCAAAAAGTGACTGGGATAAGGATTGGTCGGCGTTTCTTGTAGCAAAAGCACAGGTTACTAGTGCAAAGGCACAAATAAACCAAGCCAAACAAGATGTTATTTCTGCCGAATATGATTTGAAAAAAACAAATATTTATTCCCCTGTCGATGGAACTATATTAGTTCGCAGCGTGGATTCGGGACAAACGGTAACGGCTTCTTTTCAAACACCCGTGCTTTTTCTTATTGCCAAAGATCTTACAAAAATGGAGCTTCAAGCAAGTATAGATGAAGCGGATATCAGTAAGGTGCAAGAGGAGCAAAATGCTTCTTTTAGCGTTGAAGCGTATCCGGAGATGTTTTTTCATACACAAATCAATCAAGTACGTGTCAATTCTGCGATTGTAGACGGAGTTGTAACATTTTTGGCAATTATGGATTTCAATAATTCGCAACTCCTTCTCAAACCGGGAATGAGTGCCGACATAGATATCACGATAAAAACAATTACAAATAAATTTATTGTCTCCAAAGCGGCACTTCTTTATATTCCCGTCAAAGCAAAAGTAAAAAAATTTCTTTTTTCAAATCCCGATGAAAAAATCAAAATAGACCCAAAACCTCATGTTTGGGTTTTAGAAAATAATAAACCTAAAAAAGTATATGTGAAAATACTTGGAAACAGCGCAACTAATAGCGCTATAGAATCTGATGAACTCAAAGAGAATGATGCAATCATTATTACGCAGGAAAAGCGTAAATGATAGAGCTTCAAAATGTTAGTAAAGTCTATGGAATGGAAGAAGCTTCTTCCACCGTATTAAAAAACATTAATTTAACAATAAACAAGGGTGAGTTTGTAGCTATTATGGGACCAAGCGGAAGCGGAAAATCTACCCTCTTAAATATTCTCGGAACGCTCGATGTGCCTACTTCGGGTACATATACATTTGCCGATACAAGCATTAGCGCTCTAAGCAAAGAACAAAGGTCACTCTTTCGCCGCTACGTTTTAGGATTTATATTTCAAGGCTTTAATCTTTTAAAAAAAACATCTGCACTTGAAAACGTGGAGATGCCGCTTGTGTATCTGGGTATAAAATCCAAAGAAAGAAAACAAAGAGCCTATGATGCTCTCATAAGCGTTGGACTCGAAGGGCGTACCGAATATGAACCCTCGCAGCTCTCAGGGGGACAGCAACAGCGTGTTGCAATTGCAAGAGCAATGGTATCTAGACCAAAAGTTCTCATAGCCGATGAGCCTACAGGTAATCTCGATACAAAGCGTTCCCACGAAATAATGCAGATTATAAAAGGTTTTAATGCAGAGGGAATTACCGTCATTATGGTGACACATGAAGATGAGGTGGCAGCTTATGCCTCACGGGTTATTCATGTGCGTGACGGTATGATTGAGCGGGAGATATCTTATGCTCATTAATGCCCTACTTCAGGCACTCCGTGAGATTAGACGCAACTTGATGCGTTCTATGCTGACGGCTATCGGCATAGTTATCGGTATAGCATCCGTTATTGCAATGGTCAACATTGGAAAAGGTGCAAGTCAATCAATTACGCAAAGCATAAGTAAACTAGGGAGCACTACACTCTACATAACCCCGGGACAACAACGCGGTCCGGGAAATCAGTCTGCCGTATCTATCCCTTTTAAACTCAAAGATGTCGCCGTACTCAAAGATTCTCTCTTTGCACTCAGAGCAATTTCTGCAGTTGAAGGTTCCACAATGACTGCACTCTATCAAGACCAAAATTACCAAACAAGTGTCAAAGGGGTGGATAACGACTATTTTATAGCACAAAATCTTGAATTTAAATCAGGAAGAGAATTTACAAAAAATGAACTCCGCACGGGACTCGGTAGCTGTATCATCGGACAAACAGTTTTGGATAAACTCTTTTTAGACGGAGAAAGCCCTATAGGAAAAAAAATACGGGTAGAAAAATTTTCTTGTGAAGTCATAGGAGTTCTTAGCCCAAAAGGTGCCAACACTTTTGGTATGGATCAGGACGATATTATCCTTGTTCCCCTTAAAATGTTTCTCAGACGTATCAGCGGAAATGACAATATCCATCTTATTATGGCATCCGTAAAGGAAAATATACCCCTCGAAGAAGCAACACTTCAAATACAGCAACTCATAAGAGAACGTCGTCATCTCAAGCCAGATGAAGAGGATAATTTTTCGGTAAGAAGTATGTCGGCACTTTTGGATACTATCGGTAAAATCACTTCTATGCTTACAACGATGCTGGGTGCAGTAGCTGCTATCTCTTTGGTAGTCGGAGGGATAGGAATTATGAATATTATGCTTGTCTCCGTGACGGAAAGAACAAGGGAGATAGGTATCAGAATGGCCATAGGAGCGATGCCTCAGGATATACTTATCCAATTTCTTATAGAAGCGGTAGTACTCTCGGGACTTGGCGGTATTATTGGGGTGATTCTTGGTATTTCTATAACCTATCTCGTATCGGTTACTATGGATATTGCACTCATTATTGATCCGAGCATCACTGTAATCGCTTTAGTATTTTCCATGCTGATTGGGATTGTTTTTGGAATTATTCCCGCAAGAAAAGCATCCAATATGAATCCGATTGATGCTTTGAGATACGAATAATATTTTATCTGCTTAAATAAGTCTAAGCAAAAAAAAGCATCTTCTTTGAATAGGGAATATTAAATCCTAGCACCGATACAATACCTCAAAAAAGAGGGGAATACCATGAATACTATTTCAAAAGAAGAGAGAATCAAAGGTGCATTTTTTGGTTCGATTGTTGCAGATGCCTTGTGTTTGGGAAGCCATTATGAGTATGACGCCCAAAAAATATACAAAGCTTACGGCGAAAAACCTATAGAAAAATTTATGTCTCCCGGCGAGATGATGGGTGGACAAACACACGGGATAGGCTGGGGTGAGCGCAACTACCATCCCGGGAAAAAAGCCGGAGGAACTACGGATTACGGAGATTATAATATTCTGGTTCTGGAATATTTGGCAAAAGTATCCGATACCGTAGAGCCTTTAAGTGTTGCGAAAATGATTCCCCATTGGATGAAGCGACTTGAAAACGGTTGGGGCTCTTGGATTTGTACAATGACAAAAGAGACGTATTCGCAGGTAAGACAAGGGTTTGAAGTGGAACATCTCGGCGGAATTTCCAATGCAATGGCAATACGCCATGTGGCGGCACATGCCTATTATGACACCGAAAAGGAAGTTGTCGATGCAGCCAGAAAAACAATGTTTACACATAAAAACATTCATGCGCTCGGCGGCGGTGAGTTTTTTGCCAGAGTGACGCACCGCGTTATAAATGGCGAAACTCCAAGGGATGCAATAGAAAGTGTCGGAGTCCAAATGGGCGGCTTTTTTGAAGAAAAAGTTGCACAGGCAATTGCTAAAGTACAAGAGGCTACGGATAAGAATACGGCTCTTTCTAAAGAGAAGTTTGCTGATGACTTGGCACTTACAAGTATGGCAAGACTTTGGGATATAGGTCGCTCAGAGCCTATAAAAGTAGGAAAAGCAAGCCCGACGGAGGGAACGCTTCCCGGTGCTGTTTATTTTATCCTCAAATATGCACAAGATGAAAACGCTCTTAAAAACGCTCTTAGCGCAAATGCTATGGTTGGAGGAGATAATGCTTCAAGAGGCATTGCGATAGGGATGGTTTTGGGTGCTTATAAAGGTGTAGATGCCATTCCGCATGCTTGGAGAGAAACACTCGATGAGTGGCAATACTGCGAAGATTTACTCAACAAACTTCCACTTCTCAGACAAAATTAAAATGTTTGCAGAAGTATAGAAAAAGAGCTCTTTTATTTAAAATTTCTTCCTGTTTATCATATATTTTATTACAAAACAAGAGTCGTTTATCAATCAAATAAAAGAGTAAATATGGTATTCTTCCGCCATAAAAAACAATAAAATTTCAAATGACGGACAAGGATGCAGATGATTAATTCACTCAGAGGAATGAATGATATTCTCAGCGAGGATTATGAGCGATTTACATACTTTATCAATACCGCTACAAACATAGCGCAAAAGTATGGTTTTCACTTTATAGAAACCCCTCTTTTAGAAGAAACCGCCCTTTTTAAACGCTCTGTCGGTGAATCAAGCGATATTGTCTCAAAAGAGATGTATCAGTTTATTGACAAGGGTGAAAATGATGTTTGTCTCCGCCCTGAGGGAACGGCAGGTGTTGTTCGTGCCTTCATACAAAAAAAACTCGACAAAGCGGGCGGTATTCACAGATTCTTTTACCATGGTTCTATGTTTCGCTATGAACGCCCGCAAAAAGGACGCCTAAGACAGTTTCACCAATTTGGGGCGGAAAGCTTCGGCGTAGAGAGTGTTTATGAAGATGCAACAATGATTATGATGATTGCAGATATACTCTTGGCATGTGGAATTACTTATAGACTACAGCTCAACTCCCTTGGAGACAACAACTGTATGCCTGCATATCGGGACTCTTTAGTTTCATTTATTACATCCGTAGAAGATAAAATTTGTGAAGACTGCCAAAGAAGAAAGTCCACTAATCCAATCCGAGTGCTTGATTGCAAAAATTCCACATGCCAAGCATTGTATGTAAAGGCACCGAAACTTATTAACAATCTATGTTCCACATGCCAAGAAGATTTTGATACGCTCAAAAAAATTCTTGATTACAACAATATAGCCTACGAAATAGATACGAATTTAGTTCGTGGACTTGATTACTATTCAAAAACTGCCTTCGAATTCGTAAGTGACAATATCGGAAGCCAAAGCGCAATCGCAGGCGGGGGAAGATACGATAGACTCGTAGAGTTTTTAGACGGTCGCCCTACCCCC
>DZBD01000047.1 GCA_022729795.1 Sulfuricurvum sp.
TGCTACTTTTAGGACTTCTCTTTAGCGAAGGCAGAGCCAGTCGCTTGCGATAAAAGCAGTTATTTCACAGTCTCGAAGACAAGCCATCGGTTCCTTTGTTGTCATGCCAAACATCATAGTCTAAAATAAAGTGAAGCTGTTCACCTTATTTCAGCAATATGTAGTGCGTAAAAACCGAAGGAACGCCTAGAAATAGGGGCTTCAATTTTTAGATATATAGACTTTGGTTAGCTATTAACTCTATTATTCCAATAATTTGGGTATCTATGATGATGAGCAATTGCTATTATTAAAATTCTATCTTCTTCGATTGAGTATAGTACATTATATGGAAATTTATGCATTATACAGCTTCGTATATTTGGACGAACTATAGACCATGCAGTTGGAAATGTTGCTATTCTTTTGATTGTAGATTTTGCAATACTTTTAAAAGTATTTCCTAAACCGGCATCTTGTAAATTATAATAATCTACAGCATCATCAAGTTCAGCTTTTGCCTCAGATAAGAAATCAATTTTCATTAATTGAATACTTCTTCAAATGATATAGTTGCTATTTTGTTATTTCTATAGTCTTGTAATCTTTTTTCTGCTTCATCAGCCCAAACAGTATCTACAGTTTCATCAGGCTTATCAAGACTCTTTAGCAAGCTTTCAACGACTACATATCTCTCTTGGGGGCTTAATCGTAAGGCTTCTTGTAGTATTTCTGCATTACTCATATTATTTTCCTCTTCTTCAATTTTAAAAAATTATAACATTATTTGAAACACTATATAGATTCTTCTTCAAGTTGTTCAATTGTAAAGATGGTGCCAGACACCATTGAGGAGGAAACAAACCTTAAAAATATATTAAACTCAAAAAATCAGGGGTCAGGTGATACCAATAATCAAATAACTAGAAAGAAACTCACATCAGAGGTAATATCTCACTTTTCACAACTTTTAAACTAAAAGTTGCTTTAGGATTTTTTCTCTTTCTCAAGCTGATTTTTTATCAACTAGTTCCACATGCCAAGCATTGTATATTTCCATTTCGCAAGCCGAAGCAATCGGTTACGAAAAAGATATACTAATTTCGGTTTTAGCAAATAAAAACTCGATTTTTAGTATGGATTTATTTGAGTTAATATTCGTGTAAAACATAAGTAGGTAGAATATCTGTATTATGAAAAAAACAATTATTTTTGCTCTTATAATGTTCACTCTTTTCTTCACCGGTTGCGGTGAGAATGCACAAGAAAACTATAAGCCTACGGCAAGCTTTAAGAATGTTAAAATATACAAATTCGCAGTCCACCCTTATTTCAACTCAAAAAAAATGTACACTTCTTATAGACCGATTTTAGATCTCATTGAGACGCAAATCGGTGATATAAAAATTATCCTTGAGACATCTCCCTCCTATACTGAGTATGATACAAAGCTTTACAGAGGGGATTTCGATATATCGTTGCCTAACCCTTTTCAGACCTATAATGCTTTGTCTTATAACTATAAAGTCTATGCAAGAATGAAGCCTGACAGTGTTTTTAGAGGTATTTTTGTTGCTAGAAAATCACTGCATCTCAAAAACCCGAAACAACTTATAGGAAAAAAAGTAAGTTTTCCCGCTCCTACGGCTCTTGCGGCAACGATGATGCCCTTGTATTATCTTTATGAACACGGCATAGATGTAAACAAAGATATAACGCAAAAATATGTCGGCTCTCAGTACTCTTCTATACTCAATGCCTACACTTTAGACACGGTAGCCGGTGCAACATGGCCGCCTCCGTGGGAGTCATGGAAAATAGAAAATCCTCAAAAAGCCTCAGAGATGGAAGTCGTTTGGGAGACGAAGCCTCTTATAAATAACGCAATCGTTATAAAAAAAGATATGGATGAAAAATTGGCAAAAAAAATAGTAGCTATTTTAGTCAATCTCGATACAACGAAAGACGGTAAAAAACTCCTTGCAAATGCAGGCTTTGAAGGCTTTGTATATTCTAAAGATGAAGATTTTAATGTGGTTGCAGATTTTTTAAAAATATACGATAAAACCATAGGCATTCCTAAATGAACCTGCTCACTTTATATAAGAAATATAATCAAAGTGTAAAAATTAAACTCATCATCAATGTTATAGTGATTCATGCTGTTTTAATGGGATTTATTATGTTCGATTTACTTCAGCGGGAATCGGATTTTATGAAAGAACAGTTTTCACAACAAGCAAACGAAATCACTTCCATCATCGCCTCAAACTCTTCAGTGCTGCTCCTTAATAATGACTTAGTCGCACTCGATGAGCTCATTGCAGATATGAAAAGCAGAAACCATACGATATTTATACTCGATAGAACAAGTAAAGTACGAGCTACAACGGACAAAGAATACTTCAATAAATATTTTAACGATGCAATCAGTACGAATATGCTTAAAAATATGTTAGCTCTAAACAAGTCAAGCGCGCAAATGATGCATGGCGATGTCATAGATACGCTCCATGCTATAGAGGTTGACAACAAAACCATAGGATATGTAAGAACACTTATCAACAATAATCACATCAATAAAGAGTTAACACTTATCACCAACAAAGGGATTCTTTATATATTTGCAGCGATTTTTTTGGGCGCTTTTTTTGCATGGCTGAGTGTCAGCAAAATCACGTTAAGACTTCAAAATATTGCCAGAGCCGCAGAGCAAATTGCCAATAAAGATTTTGACATTCAACTCGAAGAATCAAATACGAACGATGAAGTCTCCAAAATGATTCGTGCATTTAATGTCATGAACAGCTCCATAAAAGAGTATGTCACCGAGCTGCAAAAAAGCAATGAAATAATTTTTAGAGAAAAAGAATTAGCCGAAGTGACTCTGAGTTCCATCGGAGATTGTGTCATAGTAACCGACAAAGAGGGGAGAGTCTAGTTTATAAATCCTGCCGCGCAAAACATAATTCAATATTCCAATAAAGAAGCAAAAGATAAAAAGATAGAAGAAATATTTTCATTAATCAAAGAAGAGACCCAAGAAAGGCTAGAGACACCTTTATACGCTTCACTCAGAGAGAAAAAAGTTATTTGGTTGAGTGGTCATACTATTCTTATCAACAGATACTCCAAACAGTTCAGCATAGAAGATTCCTCCGCCCCCATTAAAAATAAAGATGGAGCGATAGAGGGTGCCATTTTTGTATTTCACGATGTCACACAAAAGAAAAAAGATGAAATAAAAGTAAGATGGCAGGCTACGCATGATGGTTTAACGGGCTTAAACAATCGCATCTCTTTTGAGACTATTTTAGAAAATACAAGCAAACAAACACTTCGAGATAACACAACGCATGCTCTTTTGTTTATGGATTTGGATAAATTTAAAATCATAAACGACACCGTCGGGCACATGGCGGGCGATGAAGTTTTAAAACAGATTTCCTTGCGGATTAGTCATGCTATTCGAGCGAACGATTTTTTATGTAGATTCGGCGGAGATGAATTTGGACTTATATTATTTAACTGCGATGTAGCCCTCTCAAAAGAGATAGCCAAAAAACTCATAGATGATATTTTAGATTACACATTTCACTGGGAAGATAAGGTTTTTAGAGTCGGTCTCAGCGTAGGAATCACCATTATAGATAAACACCATCACGACCCCTCTTTGCTTTTAAGCAGTGCTGATTTGGCATGTTATATGGCAAAAGAAAAAGGTCGCAGCAGATTCTATATTGCTCAAGAGAGCGATTTGGTTTATCTCAATAATGAGCATGAATTAAACTGGATTTCTAAAATAACACAAGCCATCAAAGATAAAAAATTTATTTTGCACGTACAAAAAATCAAAGATTTAGAATTTGACAATAATCACTATGAAATCTTACTGAGATTAAAAGAAGATAACGGCGCAATCGTCTATCCCAACTCTTTTATTCCACATGCCGAGCGTTATTTCTTAATGCCCAAAATAGACAGATATGTTATCGAAGAGTTCTTTAGCTGGTACACGACAAATAAAGATTCCATAGACGACAATATTCACTTTTCGGTCAATATTACAGGGCAAAGTATATCTGATGTTGATTTTATAGAGGATGTTTTGACACTTGTTACAAAGTATGAAATAGATTGCTCCAAAGTGATATTTGAGATTACCGAAAATACGGCAATATCAAATATTGCCGTATCTAAAAAATTCTTTAGTACACTCACGAAGATTGGGTTTAGATTTTCTTTAGATGATTTTGGAACCGGTCTTTCTTCGTTTGAGTATTTAAAATCGCTTCCTATAGATTTTTTAAAAATAGACGGCGTTTTTATCAAAGATATTTTGGAAGATAAAATCGATAGAGGAATGGTGGAATCTATCTATAAAATAGGCTCTTTAATGCATCTGAAAATCATTGCCGAATATGTTGAAAGTGAAGCAATCATGACCGAACTCAAAAAGATAGGCATCCATTATGCCCAAGGCTACGTAATAGAAAAACCTCATTCCATTAATGATTTACTGGGATAAAAATGAAAGAACCAAAATCTCTCGTTTAATGCGAGAGATTTTGACATCTAGTCTCTGTAATGCTGCAAAGAATACATATAAGAGTTTCGCTCATACGCTGATGGATTATCGGTGTGCGCATGGGATATGCTCCCTTTCATCTGGGCGATGGATTCGTACTCATGTTTTTGCATCCATTCGTCCATCCCAAGTAAAATATCTTTGGCATAAGCTTCCCCGTGTAGCAATAATGCAGATGCAAGAGCTGTAGCATCTGCACCGCTCATTACGGCTTTGAGCACATCCTCTGCACTATGAATTCCCGTATTTGCACAAAGTGAACATGGGAGTTTATTATATAAAATGGCACACCATCGGAGTGTTTCGCTGATACTTTTTGAGCTTGTAATATTGGCATTTTGAAGCGCCGTCAAAAGTTCCAAATCTACATCCACTCTCGTAGGATTATCAAAAATACTCAAACCGTTCGCTCCCGCTTCTACGAATCTTTTTGCCATATTTGCAGGGTTAGAAAAATAAGCATTCATTTTTACATTCAAAGGAATTGAAATATGCTCACGAAGATTTTTTACCGTTTCGATATACATTTTTTCAACCACATCCCCGGTCATATCTATAGAAGTAGGAATATAAGTAATATTGAGCTCAAGACCGTCTATACCGGCTTCTTGAAGTTTTTTACCGTACTTTATCCATCCGCCGGCTGAAACTCCGTTTAAACTTGCAATTATCGGAATATTCACGGCACTTTTTGCTCTGCGAATCTCCTCTAAATACTGCTCCGATTGCAAATTGTCAAAATCTACTTCAGTAGGCAGATAGGTACTTGCTTCGGCATTTGAGTTGCTATGCGCATGGATAAAATAATCAACTTGATGCAGTTCATGATTAATCTCCTCTTCAAAAAGAGAGTGCATAATCACGGCAGCGATTCCGTTATCTTCAAGTTTTTTAATACTATCCAAAGAAGCCGTCAATGGTGAAGCGCTTGCAATGAGTGGATTTTTGAGTTGTAATCCTAAAAACTGTGTTGTAAAATCCATTAAAGTGTCTCCTCTTTTTTTGGTTCATAATGTTGGTGCAAATTTTCGTAACGTGCGAATAAAGATTGTGCCGTATGCGCCGCAGTTTTAAGGAATGCTCCTGCTGCATTCACATCCATTTTTTCCACCATTTTAAAGCGTGTCTCACGATACATAAAATCTTTTACCCCTATCTTTGGACCCTTATAATCGAGAGTCATCGGGTTTTCCCCTGTTTTAAATTTTTCAGGATTAAAGCGGAAAATAGGCCATAAACCGCTGTCAACCGCTCTTTTTTGCTGATCAAATCCGTATTTTAAATCATATCCGTGAGCAATACAATGGGAATACGCAATAATAAGAGAAGGACCGTCATATCTCTCTGCTTCTATAAATGCCTTTACGGTTGCCGTATCATTTGCTCCCATAGCAACCTTAGCCACGTAAACATTTTCGTAATTTATCGCCATAGCTGCTAAATCTTTTGGCATTGCAGCTTTTCCGCCGGCGGCAAATTTAGCCACGGCACCCGTAAAAGTTGCCTTAGACTGCTGTCCACCCGTATTTGAATACACTTGCGTATCAAGAACAAGGACATTGACATTTTTTCCGCTTGCCAAAACATGGTCAAGCCCTCCGTAGCCGATATCATAAGCCCAGCCGTCGCCACCCATAATCCAAGCTGATTTTTTCACCAAATAATCAGACAAATCACGCAAAGTTTTTGCCTCGACACTTTCAAGTTTGTCAAGTAATATATTGAGCTCTTTGACTCTCTCTCGTTGTGCGAAAATATCCTTTTCCTCTGTCTGCACTGCATCCAAAATAGAATCCACTAATTCGCCGTTGAGTGCAGATTTCAAATCCAAGAGCAATCCTCTGGCACGGTGTGTATGGTTGTCTATAGCCAAACGAAATCCAAGTCCAAACTCTGCATTATCTTCAAAAAGAGAGTTTGACCAAGCCGGTCCTCTGTTGTCATCGTTTTTCTTCCAAGGTGTCGTTGGAAGATTTCCCCCATAAATAGAACTACAGCCCGTTGCGTTAGCAATCACCATTCTGTCCCCAAAAAGCTGTGAGGCTAACTTGACGTAAGGAGTTTCGCCACAGCCCGGACATGCACCGCTAAACTCAAACAATGGCTCAAGAAATTGTGAGTCCTTCACACTGTCGTGATCAAGCAATGATCTATCCATTTTCGGCAAAGTAAGAAAATAATCCCACTGCTCAATCCCCGTTTCGCGTAGCGGTCTTTGAGGAACCATATTGATAGCTTTGAGATTTGTCTGTGATTTATTTTTCGCCGGACAAACTTCTACGCACAAAGCACACCCAGTACAATCTTCTATCGCTACAGAAATATTGAAACGGTCATTTTCGCCGAATTTTTTCCCTTTTGCAAGTTTTGCCACAAAGCCCTCAGGCGCATTTTCCATATAAGAAACGTCAAAAACACTTGAGCGGATTACAGAGTGAGGACAAGCAAGAACGCACTTGTTACACTGTATACAAGTATCCGCATCCCAGACGGGAACTTCCTCGGTAATATTTCTCTTTTCATACTGCGTTGTTCCGCTAGGCCAAGTTCCGTCATCCGGAATCTGAGAAACACGAAGTTCATCTCCTTTAAATGCGGTAATTTTTCCGATTACTTCATCTATAAAAGGGGTGAGTTTGCCTTTTAAAACAGGTAGAAGCTCTTTATTGCTTGTTGCACTTGTCGGGACATCTACTTCATAAAGATTCGCAAGCGTGGCATCCACAGCGGCATAATTCATCGCCACGATTGCCTCTCCCTTCATCCCGTATGTTTTTTTAATCGACTCTTTGATTTTGCTAATCGCTTCCTCTTTTGGCATAATTCCACTGATGGCAAAAAAGCAGGTCTGCATAATAGTATTCACACGTCTGCCCATATTGGTAGCGTTTGCAACTTTATATGCATCAATAGCGTAAAACTTTAAACCTTTTTCAATAATACTCTCTTGCAAAGTGCGCGGTAGCCAGTCCCAAATCTCATCCTTGGCATGTGGAGAGTTCAGCAAAAATACTGCTCCTTGTTTTGCATTCTCAAGAAGGTCAAGTTTTTCCAAAAATACAGCGTGGTGCACCGCAATAAAATCTGCTTCTTGAATCAAATAACTTGATTGGATAGGTTCCCTCCCAAAACGAAGATGCGAAGTGGTCATAGAACCCGACTTTTTGGAGTCATACACAAAATATCCCTGCGCATAATGATCTGTTTGCGTTCCTATGATTTTGATGGTGTTTTTATTCGCACCTACCGTTCCATCGGAGCCAAGTCCATAAAACAATGCCTGAAACTGTGAAGGATTTTCTAAAATAAAATCATGAGCATAGGATAAAGATGAAAAAGTTACGTCATCGTCTATCCCGATTGTAAAATGATTTTTAGGAGTTTCTTTTTTGAGCTCATCGAAGATTGCAAGAATCATTGCCGGAGTAAACTCTTTGGAAGAGAGTCCATATCGTCCGCCGATAATAATAGGCATCTCAAATTCCAAAGTTTTTCTATTCTCAAACAAAGCTGTCATAACATCATGATACAAAGGTTCACCGATACTTCCCGATTCTTTTGTACGGTCGAGTACGGCAATTGCTTGCACTGTTTTTGGCAAAGATGCTATAAAAGATGCAACATCAAAAGGAAGAGCAAGTCTTACCTTTATCATCCCCGTTTTTTCACCTTTTTTATTCATATGAACAATTGTTTCTTCTACGGTTTCTGCACCAGAGCCCATCAAAACTATCAATGAAGTTGCATCAGCGGCACCGATATAATCAAACAGTTTATATGCTCTTCCCGTTAGAAGCGCAAATTTATCCATCTGTTCTTGCAAAATTTTCGGTAAGGCCAAGTAATATTTATTGACACTCTCACGCCCTTGAAAATAAACATCCGGATTTTGGGAAGTTCCGCGGATAACAGGGTGCTCAGGAGATAGTCCTCGGTTTCTATGCTCACGAACACGCTCCTCGTTTATCATAGCACGAAGGACATCATCACTCAATTTTTCTATACGGCTTACCTCGTGAGAGGTACGAAATCCATCAAAAAAATGCAAAAAAGGGATACGTGATTCAAGAGCTGCAGCTTGAGAGATTAAGGCAAAATCATGTGCCTCTTGAACTGAATTAGAAGCTAAAAGTGCAAAACCTGTTTGCCTTACACCCATTACATCTTGATGATCTCCGAATATTGAAAGCCCTTGTGCCGCCAAAGAGCGTGCAGCAACATGAAAAACAGTTGCAGTCAACTCTCCTGCTATCTTATACATATTCGGAATCATCAGCAAAAGACCCTGAGAAGCCGTAAACGTAGTAGTGAGAGCACCTACTTGAAGCGCACCGTGAACAGCGCCGCTCGCACCGCCTTCACTTTGCATCTCGTATACTTCAGGCACGGTACCGAATATATTCTTATGCCCCTTTTGACTGTACAAATCACTAAACTCCGCCATGTTTGAAGAGGGGGTGATTGGATAAATAGCGATGACTTCATTGATTTTATGTGCGACAAGAGCGACAGCCTCATTGCCGTCAACCGTAGTCCTTACATTTTCTCTCATTTGAATACTCCATTTTAGTTTTAAAAAATATTACTATATTATTATAGCAAGAACTCTATACGTTGTGAAGCATAGCGATTTTTAGTTCTAAAATGGTTACAAAGATTGCTTATTCTCAGAGGAGATTTTTTCGAGAAGATCTGTTTGTTTTTTTGCTTCTTCTAATCTTTTTCTATTAATTGAAAAGGCATCTAGTGTCAAAATCATAAAAAGTGTAATGAATACAAAAAATATTGTAATAAAAAGAGAGAGACCAAAACCTAAAAAGATGAAAGTTTTGAAAGTAATCAGAGCACCAAAGAGGACAATCGCCCACGATGCTCCTAGCAAAAAGCTTATGATTCTCTCATAAATATCTTTTTGCATGAAGAAGATTTAGTGTTCGTCTACGGCGATTGCGCCACCAAGATAAACATATGTCAGCATCATAAAAATGAAGGCTTGCAAAAATGCCATAAAAGTAAGCAATGCAAATGGAACCATCGGTAATATCCATGGTGCTAGCATCAGGATTACCATCAAGAACATATCATCCCCTTTTACATTTCCAAAAAGACGAAAACTTAAAGAAACAAGACGAGAAAAATGAGAAACTATTTCGATTGGAAACATCAACCAATATAACCACCAAACAGGTCCTAAAAAGTGCTTGAAGTATTTAATAACACCTTGACGGCGGATACCTTCAAAATTGTAATAAATAAAAACTACTAAAGCAAGTGTAAGAGGCATCTCTAAAAAAGCTGTAGGTGCTTCAAAGCCCGGCAATACACCGATCAAGTTTGCAATACCGACAAAAAGACCGATACTTGCTACAAGAGGAAGATAACGGCGAGCAGCTTCTCTGCCCATAACATCCGTTCCCATTTGAAGAACGCCTGAAATATACGCTTCCATAACATTTTGCGTTCCCTTAGGAACGAGTTGCAAATTAGACATCGCAATTCTAACGAGCACCAAAGCGATACCTGCTGATAGTAACATGTGAGTTACATACATAAAAGTCTTCTCGTGAGAAATTAGACCGAAAAAAGTAAACAATTCACCCATGGGCGCACTCCCTGTCTCAAATAAATTGTGCAATTATATTCTAAGTTGCATTAAATGATTCTAATATTGAATCTATTTTTCAAATTTTTTTTAAGCTGTTATCCCTTCATATCTTTAGCCGTGAAATTTCTATTGGCGATACTTTCCAAAAATACTGTGGCATAAGAACCCTTTGGAAGCTCAAAAGAGATATTGAGTATAGACCAATCCTTACTATATTTTATCTTTATGGCATGTGGAAATACTACGGCTTCTCTTCTATACCCTTTTTCGTATAAAAATTCATCATCATATTTTGCTTCTATCTCTCTTGCAGCGTCACGTGAACGAAAGACATCCCTGCCGCATAAAAGACCCGTAGGGACAACTTTTTTGTCCAAAAAATCTTTGAGCGGTTTTTCTTTAGGAGTAAAGAGTTTATCTTCGGTGCTTAAATAAACATCTCCATCCAAAAGCAAAAATTTTCCCTCACTTTGCTCACGACTTAAAAGCACTCTCTCTTTGAGCCATTCATTAAAAAATACACTCTGATAAATAGAGATAAGAAACTTTTTGAGTTTTGCATCTTTGACAAAAAGTTCTCCCTTTATCATCTCTTTAGCTTGTTCGATAGAGTCGTTATCACGTCCGAACCTTTGGTATCCAAAGTAGTTCGGCAATCCGTTTTTTTCGGCTTTTGCGGCTAGTTTTTCTATTTGTCCGGCTTGAATATCATCTACGCCGAAAAGGTTGATACTAAATCTGTTTCCCGCCAAATCCCCCATTCGGATAGAATGCGTATGTTGAAAAGTTTTCAGTACCGTAATTTGATTATGTTTAAACTTTTTGAGACTTTTCTCATATTTGAGCTCTACGGAGAGATACTGTGTGGTGGTTGCATGTTTATCTTTGAGACCTGCGTAACCTATCTTCTCGGCGGGTATATTTAAAAATTCTGCAAAAATTGCTATCATATCCCAAGTGGTAAGTTCCACTTTTTTGACAAGTAAAATCAAAAAATTTCCTCTACCGCTATACTTGGCATGTGGAAGTTCATCTACTATAAAATCTTTTGGGTTCTGTTCAAACTCAAAATCCATTGTGTTCTTGTTTTGTAAATATTCTCTGTCCATAATCTCTCTTTAAAGTTGTAAAAATTTCAGTTCTTTGGATGCTACTGCTATATCTTTTTTTATAGCCTCTTTAAGCAAGGCAAGTGTTTCAAATTTTTGGTTGTTTCTTATAAAATCTACGAAACTGATACTTGCTTTTTCGCTGCATTGTACCTCGCCGTCGAGTACATGACTCTCTATGGCGAAGGAGCCGTCTGTCGTGACTCTATGCCCTATAAAAGAAACACTAGGATGGTAATGTTCTTCATCGTCTATTCTTGTCAAAGTGGCATACACTCCCTCTTTTGGAATTAAATATCCCTGCGCTTGAATATTTATCGTGGCATAGAGTTCACTTTTACCTATCCCCTGCCCATGGATATGTTTACCCCTTATCGTATAATTATGCCCCAAAAATGCATTTGCTCCTTTAATATCGCCTATTTTGAGTTTGGCTCTAATCTTATGGGAATGGATAGAATCCCCCTCATACGTGACCTCATCAATCACCACGACCTCTCCCTCAAACAAACTTTTTAAATCATAAAAAGAATACTTTCTATTTTTACCGAAATGAAAATCGTAGCCAATAACTATCTTTGCAAGTTTTGGAAATTTTTCTTTTAAATATTTTACAAACTCATTTGCATCAAAATGACGAATATCATCCAGCTCAATATAAACAAGAGGATATCGTGTAAAATGTGCTCTCTCCTGCTTTGGCGTAAGATTTGCATACCCCGTTTCAATCACTACTATTGTACCGTTTTCACCCAAAGCATTAAAAAGTTGCTGATGCCCTCCATGCATCCCGTCAAAACCGCCGATAGCAATCGCCGTACTATTTTTGATATGCATAGCAGTATTCAAGATTACCCTCCTTTCCCGTGAGTCGTGAGGGCGATTTTAACATTAATTGCCACCCTTTCATTTTGCAAGCATCTTCAAATCTCTCCATCGCTTGCGCTATCGCTTTGGTATCCAAAACAACTCCGTTACTGTCGCGTTTAGCTTCCCGTCCCACTTCAAACTGCGGTTTAAAGAGCAAGATTATATTTCCACATGCCAACCTGTTTATATCATCTAATATATGCAAAAGGGAGATAAATGCCACATCACTCACCACTAGTTCAAACGTCTTGGCACTTTGAAAATCGCGTATATCACAGCTCTCATAAGAGTAAACTCTGCTGTCATTTTTGAGGCTCTCATGCAATTGTTCCCGCCCTACGTCCACTGCAGTCACCTCTTTTACTCCGTATTCTAAGAGCACCTGTGTAAATCCTCCCGTAGAAGAGCCGATATCCAGAGCAACTTTGGATCTAACATCAAGTTTGAGCTCATCCAAAAAAGCGCTGAGTTTATGGGCGGATCTTGATACATAATTTTTGTGCTCTTTGAGTGTGACGGTATCGTTATTTTTATCAAGCACAAACGAACTCTTAAGAACCGTGATGCCGTCCACCTCTACAAAGCCCTCTTTAATAAGAGCCTGTGCTTTATTTCTGCTACTTGCTAAATTTTTTTCTACTAAATAAGTATCAAGCCGTATCAAAACTGCACCTCAAGAGCGGTATAAAAATAATCTATATGCATATCATATTTGATTGTATTATTAGGATTTGTTTCATCAAGATAATTAAAATTATACATATCATACGCAATTTTTAGACTCAGCATTTCATCCAATCTCAGACCGACACCGCCGCCCACCACCATAGTAAAGCCATCTGCTCCAAGTGTATTTGTACTCAAATTGCCTACTCCGAATCTTGCATAAAAATCCAAGAGATTTTCAAAAAAAGGATAATGTGCCAAGGTGCTGATTGTAATTGCCTCAAATCCCATTTTTTGGAGTTCATCCACTGCATACTCTTTTCCCACATGCCAAGCATCAAAATTGACATAGCCGAGTTCCACGCTAAGATGCTTGTTGATGTACGCTCCCGCATACAAAGTAGCTGCATTGGAAGTATCGGATTTGAGCGTATTATAGAGCCCGTCATCATTGTATTTGGAGATTCCGTATCCGGCACCCAAATAAGGTCCGCCGTCTCTGTCTGCAAACAGCCCTGCACACAAAAATAAAACAACTAAAAGTATTCTCATCTACACACTCGCATCAATCATTTTTTTCATCTCTTCTTCCGTTAGACAAGCTACGCCTAGACTCACCGCCTTATCGTATTTGCTGCCTGCATCTTCTCCGTAAATCAAATAATCGCTTTTTTTGGAGACGCTTCCTGCAACTTTTGCGCCAAGAGATTCCAACATCTCTTTGATAGCTCCCCGAGATTCGCTCATCGTTCCCGTCAAAATCACTGTTTTATCTTTAAAAGGGTTCTCTCTTGCTTGCTCTTTTTGAAGAGGCTCAAGCGGCTTGATGATGCTTTGCAGATTCAAAATAATATCCCTATTGACCCTCACAAACTCCAAAATAGATTCCGCCATCTCTTCGCCAATCCCCTCGCAAGCCATAAGGCTCTCTTTGGAAGCATTGATAAAACCGCTTCCGAAAGTATCACTCAAAGTCTTCGATGCCACCTCACCGATATGCTCAATTCCTAATGCGTTGATAAATCTCCGGTACGCACACCCTTTTGCTTTTTCTATGGAGTTTAAAAGATTTTGAGATTTTTTTTCTTTGAATCCCTCGAGAGCCAAAAGCTGTTCCAAAGTCAAAGAGAACAAATCAATGACACTTTTTACAAGCCCTGCATTATAAAGTGCTTCCACGATTTTTTCTCCCAAACCGTCTATATCCAAGCAGTGTTTGGAAGCAAAATAGATAATAGAGTTCACTACCCTTGCCTCACAGGCAAGATTTTGACACTTCAAAAGCGCCCCCTCATCCAAAAGTTCGCTCTTACATACGGGGCAAAACTTAGGTTTTTCAAAGGGTATTTGACTTGCATCTCTCTCGTGTGTCAGCACTTTTACTATTTTTGGGATTACGTCTCCGCTTCGAAGGATAATCACCTTATCGCCTATACGGATATCTTTACGCTCAATCTCATCAAAATTATGCAGTGTTGCCCTCTCGACTATCACACCGTCAATATCGGTAGGCTCGACAATTGCTACAGGAGTAACGACACCGCTTCTGCCCACTTGTAAAACAATCTCTTTCAAAGTGGTGATTTTCTCAACTGCCGGAAATTTATACGCTACTGCCCAGCGTGGATTTTTCACCGTATAGCCCATATCTATCTGAGAAGCTATCTCATCTACTTTAATAACCATTCCATCAAGCATCATAGGATAGGAGTCTCTCTCTTTTTTCATCTGCTCATAAATAGTCTCTATCTCATCAAATCCTTGGCATGTGGAACTATAAGGGGGTCTTCTAAATCCAAGAGAATAAATATATTCCATCTTTTGGCTGAGAAGCTTATGCTCCAAGGTATTTTCCCCGACACCGTAAGGGAGAAAAACAAGATTTCTTGAAGCTGTTACGGAAGAATCAAGTTGTCGTAAACTCCCCGCTGCGGCATTTCTCGGGTTTGCAAAAACGGCTTCCCCTGCTTGCAATCGCGCTTCATTGATTTTTTCAAACTCCTCTTTGAAAATAACCACTTCCCCCCGAATCTCTATCCTCTGTTTATGTGCAATACTCAGCGCTATGGAGCGGATAGTCTTTACGTTTTGAGTAATAAGCTCGCCGATAGTGCCGTCACCGCGCGTTATTCCCTGAAAAAGTTCGCCGTTTTCATAGATAAGATTTAAACTTGCACCGTCAAATTTGGGTTCACAGTAAAAACTTATATTTTTATTAAGTTTATACGTTTTGGCAAGCCATTTCTCCAAGCCTTGACTCTCAAAAATATCTTCCAAACTCCACATGCGTGAGAGATGGGGAGCTTTTGAAAAGCCTTCTCTCACAGTGTCTCCTATTCTTTGGGTAGGGGAATCCTTTAAAATATGCTCTTTATTTGCTTGCTCAAATGCTACGATTTCGTGATAAAGCTTGTCATACTCTTCATCCGTAGTTAAAGGTTCATCCAAAACATAGTAATGGTACGAATAAAAATTTAACTTCTCAACCGCTTTTTTATACCCTTGTAAATTCATCTCTTTTCCCATATGTTTACTAATTATTTATCAAATCAAGCGGCTTACTAAAATAGTATCCCTGAAATTCATCTACACCGTATTCTTTCTCAAAAATACGAATCAAAGCCTCGTATTTTATAATTTTCCCCTCTCTGTTCGTAATCGGCTGGAAGCAAGGGACAACATTTTTGTGCTCAAGGGCATACCGTATCGTACGTTTAAATTGAATAATAGAACCGGAACGCTCTTTGGTGTCTATATTGCTTGAGTACGCCAAATAGGGCAAAGATCTGCTTTTGGCTTTGATGAGTGCCATTTGAGCCTCTTCAAGGGCATGCGAAGTACCAAACGCAAGTCCTGAATAGATTTCAATAGATATTGATTCATCTAAACCCTCGACTCTTATTTCGAATGAGCGTATCGTTTGATACAAATCCTCAAGGAGTGCATTGTAGTAATCCGTATCAAAATTCTCACTCTTTTTGAGTAAAACGTATTCATCCGATGAAATATGAAAGGTATCGCATCCGTACACGGAAGCAAAGTCTTCAAAAGCTTTTCCAGCCTGAATCAGCACCTCATTTCCTATCCCCACTCCATAGAGCTCGTTAATAAGACTAAATTCTTTAATATTACTCAAAATGAGCATATGGCTTTCTTTTGAAAAAAGAGCACGATTCAGTGCTTCTCTATTTTTGAGACCGGTTAAATTATCTCTGTATAACTGATTTGTAAACTCCAACAAAATTTTTTCAAAACCTAAATGCAGAATAACTCCCACAACCAGAACCATAAGCACCAGCATCGCAAACAAACGAAACATAAA
>DZBD01000048.1:0-10782 GCA_022729795.1 Sulfuricurvum sp.
GCTATAGGCTTCTTTTTTATTTATCGTATGTATAGTTAGTTGCATTTGGTATAAACATCGCTCCTAGCTTATGTGGTTAAAATATGCCTCTTTCCTGCGCTGGAGCAATGGGAATGAAACATCACGAAAAACAGAAGAAAGAGAGAAATGTATAGCGGTAATTGATTTATAAAAAGTATGGTAAAATACGCCTAATATTTAAAAAGGCTGTTTACATGACTAAAAAAGTGACCATCACGCTTGAAGAAAATCTTATCGAAGAACTGGGTTTGATTGCCCTTGAAACAGGCAAAAAAAAGGCTCAAGTTGTACGAGAAGCGCTGCAAGAGTACTTTGATACACTCTCTGTTACCAAAACTGTTCAAGATTATAAAATGGGTACACTCAAAACTATCTCTCATGAAAATGTAAGAGCAGAATTTGGATTATAATATTGAGTATGACCCAAAAGCCCTAAAACAACTCAAAAAATTAGATAAATCAGTAGCTGAGTTCTTACTTGATGGTATTGAAGAGTTTGCGTCTAATCCTGTTTTAACTAAAATCAAGAAATTAAAAACACCATTTGACGGTGCATATAGACTAAGAGTAGGCGATTACAGAGTTGTATTTTATCAAGAAGATGACTTAATGCTTATCTCTAAAATTGCTCACAGAAAAGATGTTTATATTTAATACCAAATACAACTTGAAATTGCGAATGTTTAATCGTTATTTTTTAGAGTACAGCTAACAACTTTTTATTTCCACATGCCAAGAAAAAACATCTCAGAAACTTGGCATGTGGAAATGAAAAAAATACATAACTAATATAAGTGTAATTATATTTTGATTTGTTCCCTTATTAAGTATCTATTATGTATAATCTTGGTCATTTTAAAGAGGAGTATCGTCATGAAATTTTTATTATTTGGAGTCGTTTTTGCATTGCTAATGGGAGGATGCGCTTATAAGAACGAGGCTATTGCCCTTGTGTCATATAAGGCTGAATATGGAGGACCTATTTCACAAGAGAATAAAAAAGTTTATGTGAAGTTAGTAAAAGACATGAGAAAAGACAAGCGTAGTATCGGCTATTATTTGCAAGACGGTGCTAAAGCAGCAAGACTTTACAGTACTGTAAATTTTGAAGAAAAGTACAATGAAGGACTTGGATATGCACTCAATATTGCCGGATTTGATACAGAGACAAATCTAAATACTGCAGCATTAGTCGTTGAAGTCTATATTAAAGATATTGCAATAACGTATAATGATAAAACTTTTGATCAAAATCTTGTAGGTTCGATAGAGATTGAAGTTGTTATTAGAAAAGGTAGAGAAGTAATCAAGCAAAACTTTAGACAAAAAGGTGGAACGTGGATCAAACCGTCTTATACTTCAAAAGATACGGAACCATTTTTATATTCACTCTTTTCAGACAGCATCAACGATATTGTCTCAAGACTCACACGTCTTTAATTTAAAAGAGGCAAAAAGCCTCTTTTAAATAATCTGCTCAAAGATAGATTTGGCAGTTTGCCAGCGGTCTACTTTAGAATTCATCATAACTATCAAGCAATCTTTTTTCCCTCTCTTGGCACGCGCTATTAAACACGCTCCTGCTTTGTTTGTATATCCCGTTTTTACACCGACGGCATATTGGTATTTATTTAGGAGGCGATTGTGTGTATATGCGGTGAATGTTTCAATTCTGTTATTTCTTCGTACACGGTAAACATAAGAGTTTTTATTACTTATTTTATTGAATGTTGGATTCTTGATAGCATATTCAGCCATTTTAAGGAGATCATTTGGAGAAGAATAGTGTTCTTTTGCATCAAATCCACATGGATTCGTAAAATGGGTGTGTCTCATTCCAAGTTGTTTGGCTTTCTTGTTCATCATGGCAATAAATTTTTTTTCATTTCCACCGCCAAGTGCAATTGCAATTGCTTTTGCTGCGTCATTGTCAGATTTAATCATTGCCGCATGAACTAAATCGCTCAATACAACAATGTCACCTTTTTTGTAGCCTGCTATTGTAGGCTCCACGTTTATCATTGCTTGCGTAATTCTCACAGACTTGTTCATTTTGCCGCTTTGTATTGCCAAGAGTGCAGTCATCACCTTTGTTAAACTTGCCGGACTCACTTTTTTTTCTGCATATTTTGAATACAAAACTTTTTTTGAATTCAAATCTTTGACAACTAGCGCTCCAATCTTGAGCTTATCCAACTGGCTTTTATTTATCGAGCCAAAAACGGAGATACTGAGAAGTATACTCAAGATAAAAATTTTCTTTAACATTTAGAACCTCTTTTAGAACTTATCTGAATTTATGTATATCGGCACTTTTATTTTTTTAGTGAGCTAAGTTGCTCTAAAACTTTTGCTCTTTTAGACTCTGCATCCGCCAATGCCTCACGGTTTTTAGTCAAAACATCTTCCGGTGCATTTGCTACAAATTTTTCGTTGTTTAACATGCCGGCAAGTTTGTCTATCTCTTTTTGTAACTTCTCATCCTGTTTTTCAAGCTTAGAGATGATTGAGCTCAAGTCAATAGAGTCAGTCGGAATAAAAGTTTCACACGTGTCTGCAATATCGCTTACTGCATTGTCAATTTTACTACTTGTGAATTCCAACACTTCAACTTTTGCAAGTCTGCTTATAAAAGGAAGCATCATGGTTTTGTCTTCTTCGCTGATTCCGTCTATCTTCACGTAAGCTTTTTCTATCTTTTGGTTTGCTAAATCTACAAGCACTTTTGCGCGTCTAATAGAAATAATCGCATCCATAATGATTTCAAACTTGGCTTCCTCTTTTCTCTGCTTTGTTTTGCTTGGATACTTCATAACCATAATAGACTCACCGCTTTCTAAAGAAGTTCCGGAGAGTTCGTGGTATAAATATTCCGTAATAAAGGGCATAAATGGGTGAAGAAGTTTCATAGCCTCTTTAAAAATCGCTCCAAGTTCTACTATTGAGCCTTTATCCGCTTTGCTTAGCTCTATTCCCCAGTCACAAAATTCATTCCATAAAAAGCGGTACATTACTAAAGCTGCATCGTTGAATTTGTACTCATCAAGGTTTGCGCGAACCTCTTTTGTAGCTAAGTTGAGCCGTGACATCATATAGCGACCAAGGTCAGTTTCAACGCAAAATCCATTCATATCAGGAAAAGTTTCTACATTCATCTGCAGGTATTTAGTTGCATTGAAAAGTTTGTTTGTGAAGTTGCGGTTGAGTTCTAGTTTTTCTGTGCTCATACGTATATCACGACCTTGCGCGGCACTTATTGCAAGGGTAAATCGAAGTACGTCGGCACTATATTGATTGATCATATCTAAGGGGTCGATGACATTGCCTTTAGATTTGCTCATTTTGTCACCTTTTTCATCTCTTACGAGCGCGTGAAGGTAGATGTGGTTAAAGGGAAGCTGCCCCATAAAACTCTCACCCATCATCATCATTCGAGCTACCCAAAAGAAAAGGATGTCAAAACCAGTGATTAGAAGGGAATTTGGATAAAAATCTTTCATATCCTCTGAGCGAAAAAGTTTATCCATCTCAGAGTCGCCGTTTCCCCAACCTAGAGTTGAAAAAGGCCAGAGTGCAGAGGAAAACCAAGTGTCTAAAACATCAGGATCCTGCGCGATATTTTTGGATGCACATTTTGGACACTCATGCTCCTCCACTTTGAGTGAAGCCCATTCATGGTCGCACTCACCGCAGTAAAATACAGGAATCTGGTGTCCCCACCAAAGTTGACGAGAGATACACCAGTCTCTTAAATTGCCCATCCATGCGTTGTAGGAGTTTATCCAGTGTGGCGGGAAAAATTGCGCTTCGCCGTTGTTTGTTTTTTCGATAGATTTTCTTGCTACTTCGCTTCGTACAAACCACTGTTTAGAGATATAAGGTTCAACAATATTTTTACATCTGTAACAATGCCCGACTTGGTGTTTATGTTCCTCTATCTTGACCATGAAACCCTCTTCATCGAGTCTTTTTACTATGATGTCACGCGCTTCAAGTCTCTCTAAGCCTTTAAACTCTCCGGCATAGTCGTTTAAAATACCTTTCTCATCAAAAATAGTGATAAACTCTAAATCGTGGCGTTTTCCAACTTCGTAGTCGTTTTGATCATGTGCAGGAGTTACTTTAACAACACCTGTTCCAAACTCCATATCCACATGCTCATCAGCGATGATTGCTACTTCTCTATCAAGTAGTGGAAGTTTGATTTTTTTGCCTATGAGAGCTTTGTATCTCTCATCATCAGGATGCACCATAACTGCCGTGTCGCCGAAGTAGGTTTCAGGTCTGGTAGTCGCAACTTCCACATGCCCGCTTCCATCGGCAAAAGGGTATTTGATGTGGTAGAACTTTCCGTCGTGGTCTTCGTGTTCCACTTCGATATCACTCAGTGCGCCGTCATGCGTACACCAGTTGACCATGTAGTTTCCGCGAACAATTAAGCCTTGGTTATAAAGGTGAACAAAAGCCTCTTTTACAGAGCTTTTGAGTCCATTGTCCATAGTAAATCTCTCACGCTCCCAAGCAGGAGATACGCCCATCTTGCGAAGCTGGTCTACCATGATTCCGCCAGACTCCTCTTTCCATGCCCAAACACGCTCTAAAAACTTCTCACGACCCAACTCTTCTTTGG
Source organism: Sulfuricurvum sp. (assembly GCA_022729795.1). Classification (GTDB taxonomy): domain Bacteria; phylum Campylobacterota; class Campylobacteria; order Campylobacterales; family Sulfurimonadaceae; genus Sulfurimonas. Next base: position 4,652 of record DZBD01000048.1, read on the forward strand.
TAATTCCCTCTGCCAAAAGCTGTTTCTCTACAACATTCTGAGTAGCGATTCCTGCGTGGTCTGTTCCCGGCTGCCAGAGAGTTTTATACCCGTCCATTCTTTTGTAACGGGTGATAATATCCTGAAGAGTAAATGTAAGAGCGTGACCTATGTGAAGGCGACCTGTAACATTCGGCGGAGGCATCATGATAGAGAAGTTTTTTCCTTTTTCTTGAATTGCTTCGTTGCCGTCTATTTCGAAATATTTTCTTGTCTCCCAAATTTTATAAAATTTTTCTTCTACGTTATGTGGTTCATAGCTGTTTGCTGACATGTAAATCGCCTTAATAGTATCTATTTGAAATTGCGCGATTATATCCAAAGTGATGTGAGGGTTTGCTTAGGAAAAAGAGTCTTAAATTTTAAATTTATAAAATATAAAAAAGATATTAAATTAAATTTAGTTATAATATATCATATGAAGTGAGGAGTTTTCTATGAAAGTGGAGGATGTTGAATTATTGGAAAAAATAATAGAAATGCAGTCTTGTGTAATAGAGGGATATGGTTTAAAAGCTATTTTACGCAAGCAAACAGCTTATTTAAAAGAAAAAAGTGGAGCAAATATCATAGCTATATGTATGGAGAATGATGGGCATGTCAACATTGAATTAGTACTTGATGAAGAACAGAGATTTCTTTCATTGATACGTAAGTATAAGCTTTTACCAAAACATATGGATCTTAATCAATTTATAGAACAATGTAATTCTCATTTTAAGACCTCAACACAATATATTCATATCGAGAGTCTTTATGATATTTTTCACGGAACACTTTCAAAAGTTAAAATACTTTCTTTTGAAAAAGAGCTTGATTTCGAGAGTGCAGATATTTTTCCACTGCGTAGTAAAGCGGGAAAAAAAATAGGATTTATAATTTATATTTTTAAAAAAGATTTTCCACTTATAAATACAAAACTGACACAATTGACACAGGTTTTCGAAACTTTGATTCGTCCTTTTTATAATGATAAATTACATGTTTTACATTATAAATGTGTTCAAGTTGATAGTAATAATATGCAGCGCTTGACTGACAAGGAAAAAATGATAGTACAACGCGTATTACACGGTAAATCACATAAGGAGATTACGGTAGATTTAGATATTTCTATTAACACACTCAAAACCCATATAAAAAACATATATAGTAAATACGGAGTAGCGTCAAAAATGGAATTAAATAATAAAATTATGAAGGGTTATTAAAAATATAGTAAATTTTTATCATATTTTTCGTCCTGCTTTATAATCTATTTTCCATCTTGTATCTGAGGTTGCATAGTATATTTTTTTTGGATAGCTATTTTCTTTGTAGTGAATTGTCACACGACTCGGACCGTTTACTTCGAAGGAGTTTATAGCTATATGGTATTTGCGTGATTCATTGCTTAAGTCATTGCAAAGGGTTGTTTCTACTTTTTTTAAAGAGTTTTCATTTGTTTGAATCTCACTGAGAAGTTTTTTAAAGTTTTCATCTTTAAATGCACGTTTAAAGCCCAAGGTATTTACGGTTATAAGATAAGATTCTTCAGTCATAAGCGTACAAATCATTTGTAAATTGCCATTTTCTAATGATGTATAATAAAGCTGAAGAGACTGTGCAAGAGCCTCTTGAATATTTTTATCAATTTCTAACATTGTCTCTCCAACTTTTGAGTATATTTATTCTTCTCTTGCTATTGCTTTTTCAAAGGCACTCAAGTGGTTAAGACTTCCTGATTTTAGATTCTCATACGTCTTCACAACGTCTGACGGCATTCCCTCTTGCGCTTTTTCAAGATCGTCAATATCCGTAACTTCAATGAGACGACCAACCTTAAGACCTTCAAGCAAAGAGACCTGTCCTAGTTCTATACACTGGTTGTAAAGTTCTTGCATAACATGTAATTCAAATTGACCCACAAAATCATCTTCTAAAGATAAATTAACACTAGATGTATTTACCCCGTAACGTTCACAAAGTACTTGTGCTGCTAAAATATGTTCTTGTTCAGAGAGTTGGATATTGGCGAATGTTCCTTCATTTGGATAGAGTTTACCGAGTGTAATATAAACATCTCTTGCTACTTTTTCTTCTTGAAAGATAAAAAATAGTGTGTCTTTTTGCGCGCTAGTCAATGTAACGGTAGCCGTATTTTTTATTTTTGCTGCAAATGCCGAAGATGCAGTCACAACCGCACCCATTCCTATAAGTTTTATAAAGTGTCTACGGTTGCTTACTGTAGTTGTTAGTTCCATTTGTTTGTTATACCTTTTTGTTTGAGATTGGAAAGTATAAGAAAAAAGTGTTAGTGGAGTATATGTGTATGATTTCTATAATTTTAATGAAGAAATTGAGGGGCTTATGCCCCTCGAAGTGATAGAAATTAAGGTCGTCCACCTTTACCTTGAGCAGAAGCACCACCGCCTTGAACACCGATATTTTCAGGATTCATACTGTTTTGCATTTTATTTTGCTCTTTATTCATCTCCTTACTCATCTCTTTATTTGTGTCTTCAAGCTTATTTTTGTAACGATTTTGCTCTTTGTTCATCTCTTTATTTTGTTCATTGAGCTGTTTTCTTACCTGTTCTTTTGGTTGTACTTCACCTTTATTTTGCTTTTGTAGCTTCGTCTGCAAAGAAGTAGCATTCTCATCCGCCGCCACACCAGCAACACTTAACAACAATAACCCTGCACTCACACTCAGTAATAACTTTTTCATCGTAAATCCTTTTGGTAATAAATTTATATCATTTAAATAGTACCACACTCCCGCTAGCAGAGTGTTAGCACAAACATTGGTTTAATGCCTAAAATGCGACTATTGCAGATAGATATAAGTCATAATATCCCTCCATTACTTTAGGTTTAGGCTTGTTGAGGCTATATTCAATTCCTACTGAAATATTTTGGCGTAAGAGGTAGTTAAGACCTGCAGAATAAACACGATAGTCATAATCTTTTATAAAGCCTCTTGCTAGAGTTTTATTATCATTATTTGTATAGTCCAAATACGCTATTTTAACTCCAAGCGGTACAATAGGATTTATTTGAAATTCCAATGATTTAGCTTTGTTATCACTTGTTTGGAGGTCTGGATTTGTCAAAAAACCTGTAGGAACAACATCCACAATATTTTTCATAACGATGTTTAGAGTTGTCATAGTTGTCATATTGAAAATATTTCCTGTCATTTCAAAATCAAGACCATAACTCTCTTTGTAAACATTTACGATTGTTGCATTGGAAGTTATAAGTTTGCCGTCTAAGCTTAAGTTGCTAGCCTTTACATTACCGCTAAAACCATAGCCGCCAAGCATAAAATTCCAATCTTCTAGGGGTTGATTATATGCAATGCGTCCAAACTCCATGATGCTGCTTCCGGCATCAATCCCTTCACTGTTTTGGGCAGGGATTGATGCTCCTGCGGTTGCAAAGAACCTCTCGTCACCATAATAGAGCTGAAGTCCCGTTGCTGCGCTATTGGCGACCCCGGTTGCCTGCGCTGCATTAGTCGCATAGCTATTTTCAAATTGTCTGAGTGCGGCATTCAAGCCTGTATTGTAGTTTTCCATTCCCCAAAAAAGTCCATTTACTTGTGTTGAATAAAGAGATATTCCGCTGTATCCATCAAGAGTCGGATAGGAGAGAACTGCTTTGCCTCCAAAAACTACATCGTGGTTTGCTGAGGCATCGCCGTTCAAAGAGAGTATGCCACCGGCATTTTCTGCAAAACGTCCTCCGAAATACAAACCTGAGCCTTCTAGAACTTGTAATTCTCCGCGTACATCCGTGCTTTTGATATATCTAGCTTTTAAAACGGCAGAAGCATTTAAAACAGCCGGAATTCCAAGGGCAACCTCAGAGCCTTCAATGGGTTCTTGCGTCTCATTTTCGGTATCGTAAATCGTATATCCCGAGAGTGCAAAGTGACGACCGTAATTGCTCAGTTTTTCAATGTTTTGCGTATGACAAGCCATACAACTTTTTCCTGTTTGACGTGAAAATCCAGGCAAAGCACTAGCAGATTCCAGAAGTATAAAAAATAATATGCCCGAGAGTAAAAGTAATTTTCGCATAAATCGTTTCATTGGATGCTCCTTAAATTATAATGAAATTGTTAGCACTGTCAATAGAGCAGTGTAATCTTCAATATCTTTTTTCATAGGTTGAATCATAGAATACTCCATGCTCAACATAATATTTTGACGATAAGAATAGTCAAAGCCAACGGTGTAAGTGTTCTTATCTTTTACATCTACCTTATCCGGTTCATATGTATGTGAACCCATATCGTCAAGCTTCAATACGGAAAGCTTCAGCCCGAGTGAGCTTATAGGATACACTTCCCACTCAATTGAATATGCTTTCATATCCGCATCCTCCGGTTCACCGAAAATACTTGTCAATATGCTGCCGGTCAGATAGTTCATAAGATATGGTTTATCAAGAGTTGTCGTATTTTTTAATACGGCATTTGCGGTCAGTAAGCTGCTTTGAGAAAAAAGATAGCCTTCAACTTGTAAATCAACGCCATAAGCCTCTTTTTTTACTTCCACAAGTGCTTGCGGAACATATCCGATAAGTTTTGGCTCAAAAGTTGTATTCCTCATCTTTGCCACACCTTTTATGCCGTAGCCACCCATAATGAGATTAGTATCCCCGATAGGCTGTTCATAAGCTATCCTTGAAAAAGGGATCATCGAACCGCCTATATCTATTCCATCGTTGTTATGTTTTGGCACATATGCGCCAAGGGTTGCAAAAAGGTTTTCACCTGAATAAAAAAGCTGTCCTCCAGTTGCCTCTCCGCTTGCTAGGTCCGTAGCTTGCGCAGCATTGGTTAGTTTGTGATTTTCAAACTGGCGAAGCGGTTTATAAAGACCCGTATTGTATGTTTCTGCTCCGCTAAAAGGTCCATAAGTGTCCGTAGAAAAAATAGAAAATCCAGCATACGCTTTTGCAAGTTCAAAAGAAGAGACAACTTTTCCGCCCAAAATCGACTTGCCCTCTTTTTCACGAAATTCAATAAGTGCACCGACATTGTCTGCCACTTTACCTCCTATATTGAGGGTAGAGGTTTTAAAAATCTCATAAACACCACGATTTGTATCTATCAAATCACCGTTTGGCGTTTTTGGTATAACCCCTTTTCCGTTTATATCACCATAGCCTTTGTCGTATCTGGCTTTTAGCATGAGTGACATGTTTAATACCATAGGCATACCAAGACCTATTTCATCGCCGACTATGAGCGATTGAGAGCCGTTTTGGCTACTCATAGTGTACGCCGAACGAGCAAATCCACGTCCAAAACCATTTAGTTTTGTTTGATTCTGAGCATGGCACATCATACATTCCAACCCAGTCTGCCTTGAAAATGCAGGAATCGCCTGTGAATTTTCAACAAAAACAACAAAAACTAAAAAGAAAGGAAGTAAGTTAGAAAGACGAACCAGTTTCATAATAACTCCTTTTATAAAATACCTTGCCTAATTATACACTAATAATAAAAAATATAATTAAACAATTATAATAAATTATTAACTTTTCATATGTATAACTGTTAAATAATATTTTAAGTTTAAATGTTATAAACTTGTTGTCATAATATTACATACAAAGGTGTATAAGATGAAAAAGATTCTTGTGTTATTAGCATTGGGTTCACTTGCTTTAATGGCAGTTGACAATGCTAAAGCGTATCAAAATTGTGTCATGTGTCATGGGAAAAAAGGGGAAAAAATAGCTCTTAATAGCTCTCCTCAGTTAGCATCTTTAACTCAAGAAAAGCTGAGAAATAGTATAGGTGCTATTATAGACGGAACAAGTAAGATTTCTAAAAGATATCTTAGTATGCATCAAACAAAACTAAAAGATGTAAGTCAAAGAGAAGACGAAACACAAGCTTTTTCTGAATACATTTTTAATCTCAAACAATAGAGACTCTTACTGAGTCTCTATTGCAATCCTTTCTTCTAGTCGTCACTACATCTGCAACTCAATAAAAAATTAATCATACATTTATACTCTATTTTATAAAATGCGCACATGCGTATAAAAATCAGCAGTTTTAGTATGGTTTTCGTGGCTTTGTTCTTACT
>DZBD01000048.1:10882-16059 GCA_022729795.1 Sulfuricurvum sp.
ACATGCGTATAAAAATCAGCAGTTTTAGTATGGTTTTCGTGGCTTTGTTCTTACTTATTATTTTAGGTTTTCCTATAATAATATTTACAGGTGACAAACAAGGGAAAGTAGAGCTAAAAGAAAAAGTACAACTTCCTTTTGAAGTTAAAAGTAATACTAAAGTTGTTTTGTTGTATTTTGGTTACGTTGGTTGCAGAACAATCTGCTCTCCATCATTAGCAGAGATTGCAGCTATATATAATGAGTTAAATAACACAAAAAATGTTGCATTTTACTTTATAAATATTTCGCATGAGGGCGTTGGTGCAAAGGAATTCGCAGAGTATTTTCATAAGGAATTTATCGGCTTGCAGCTCTCTCAAAAAGAGACTTCAAATTTAATGGGTGCGTTGCGGGCGTATAGCAGTGATGCTTTAGTACCCGGTGGTGAGATATATCACACTGGATATCTTTATGTAATCACACAAAAAAAGCAACAAGATTTTGAACTAAGAACGATGTATTATACACGCCCGTTTGATATAAAATCTGTCGTTTTAGACATAGAAAAGGAATTGAAATGAATTTGGCAGTACTATTTGGAAATTATGAGGGATTGTCCTCTATCATTAAAGGGAATCTTTACAAAGAGGCAGAAAATGCCGATAAAGGCTTTTTGTATATATTTGTCATAAATTGGCTCATTGTTTCTTTTGTAACGTCGATTACGTATAGTACTTATATGCTGGGTATCGTCGGCGGAGGCTTGATTACGGGAATGGCATTTTTAGTATATTCTTTTTTTAGAGGAAGTTCCGTTGCGCGAATAGTTATCGGTATTTTGATTATGGGCTTTCCGATTATAATGATACAACAGCATTTGGGTCGTATAGAGATGCACTTTCATATTTTTGTTGTTCTTGCATTTATGTCTATGTATAAAGATGTTCTGCCTATTATTGCAAGTGCTCTTACTATTGCCGTGCACCACCTGCTTTTTACTTATTTGCAGTTAGGGGATGCCGTCATCGGAGGTGCAAAAATTATAGTTTTTAATTATGGCTGTGGATGGGACATTGCATTTTTACATGCTTCTTTTGTTATTGTGGAAGCTGCCGTATTAATTTACATCGTATATATGATTACCAATCAATATCTCAGTTCCATGGAAGTGATTAAAAGTGTGAATGATATTACGCAAAGTCATGATTTGACGCTCCAGACTAAAAGTGATACGATTCAAGGTTCTGCATTTTTTGAATTTATTTCTTCTTTACGTTCTATAATCAACACTGCAAAAGCCTCTGCACACCAAACAACCAATATTACGGGAAAAATTCAAAGTATTACCGATTCACTCAACAAAAGTTCCAATAAACAACATGAATCCATTAGTAAAATAACAAAAGACAGCGTATTGATGAAAGAGGAGATTCATACAACAAATCAAGAAATTCAACATGCCAAAGAGCGTTTGGATGAAGCAAATGTGAATCTTCAAAATATCGGTAAAAAAATCACGCACTTTACAAAAAATGTGGAAGAAACTGCCGAAGTTGAAAATAGTATGTCGGTAAAATTAAACGAACTGACACATTCGGCAGAAGAGATTAAAAATATATTAACGGTTATCTCTGACATTGCAGACCAAACAAATCTGCTTGCACTCAATGCAGCCATAGAAGCAGCTCGTGCAGGGGAGCACGGTCGAGGATTTGCCGTAGTAGCCGATGAGGTGAGAAAACTTGCAGAGAGAACCCAAAAATCACTAGCAGAGATACATGTCAGTGTCAATGTAGTCGTGCAGTCTATTAACGATACAAGCGAGAGTATGAACACCAATGCAAAAAATATTACACAGCTAAGTATCGATTCAAGCGAGATGCGCTCAACACTTACGCAAACAATACAAATCGTGAATGAAACAGCGGATTTATCGGGTAAATCTTCAAAGGAATTTAGTAAAAATATTCTAAAACTTGAAAATTTAGTAGTAACGATTCACGATGTTGAAACATTGACATCAAGCAGTTTTTCTTATATTCAAGATATAGTTAAAACAATAGATTCTTTAATCGCCAGCACAAAAGAACTCAATGATGAGCTAAACACTTTTAGAAGCTAATGTTTGTGGATTTTGCATTCCAATAGAACGCTTTAAAATTATGCGGGTATAATCACACTCCTAAAATTTACAGAGGAGTGTGTTTTTGCCATTATCCCGCCTTAATCCTCAGCAATACGCCGCTGCAACCTCAAAAGATTCACAAAACCTTATCATCGCTTCAGCCGGAACCGGTAAAACATCGACAATTGTAGGCAGAATTGGGTATTTATTAGCTTCCGGTGTGCAGCCGCAGGAGATTTTACTGCTAACTTTTACAAACAAAGCGGCCGCAGAGATGGTTGAGAGGGTTGCCTCTTTTTTTGGAAAAGAGATAGCCGCAAAAATAGATGCCGGAACCTTTCATGCCGTGAGCTATCGATGGCTCAAAAAACATGACAAAAAAGTGGTGTTAAAACAACAGCGGGAGCTCAAAACTCTCTTTAGGAGTGTTTTTGAAAAACGTTCTTTTATGAATGTAAATGCCGATATCACGCCTTATGGAGGAAATTACCTTTATGATGTTTACTCTTTTTATCAAAATACCGAACTTCATCGTGATTTTGAGAGCTGGGTAAAAGAAAAATATCCTGAACACGAGCCGTTTTCTATGATATATGCGGATGTTGTCGACGAATTTGAGTCTCTTAAAAAAGAGTATGGTTTTGTAAACTTTAATGATTTGCTACTCCATTTTAGAGAGATGTGTCAGACAAATGATTTGGGGTATAAAGAGGTTTTGGTGGATGAATACCAAGATACGAATGCCCTTCAAGGCACACTCATCGAGGCTATGAATCCCCCTTCGCTATTTTGTGTGGGGGATTATGACCAGAGTATTTATGCCTTTAACGGTGCAGATATCTCTATTATCGGGTCATTTACTACTAAGTTTCCACATGCCAAGGTTCATACCCTTACGAAAAATTACCGTTCCACCTTAGCGATACTTTCGCTTGCTACCAAGGTGATAGAACATAATGAGAGAATCTATCCAAAACAGCTGGAGGTCACAAGAAATCAGTCGGCACAGTCCCCAAAACTTTTGGCTTATGATGAGCTTTTTGATCAGTATCATGCGATGGCGGCACAAATAAGGGATTCTCAAACGCCAAGAGAAGAGATAGCGGTTATTTTTAGAAATAATTCTTCTGCCGATGGGATAGAAGTGGGTCTTCGAGAACTTGGAATCCCATGTAAAAGAAAGGGCGGGACGAGTTTTTTTGATTCTCGTGAGGTTAAAGCCGTATTAGATTTATATACTTTGATGGTAAATGAGTCGGATATGATGGCATTTATCCATCTTTTTGAATTTGCAAAAGGGATAGGGAGCGCAATGGCAAAAGAGATGTATATTGCGCTTAAAACTCTAGGACACGGTTCTATTTTTTATGGCTTGTATGCACCTGATGAATCGATGAATAACCCTTTTGAAAAACGAAAAGTCAGCCATCAGCTAGGTCTGTTTGATGATTTTTTGGAGCTCGGTGCCGTGGGGAAGTTTGCAAAGCTAGGATTTGAAAATAAATTTATGCAAAATCCTATTTTGAAACATCCCAAACTAACTAAAGACGGAGCCACCTTTTTGCACGATTTTTATCTTTTGTACAGAGATTTAAAAGGGATTAAACAGCCTAAAATTATTGTCAAAAAAATAGCGGCATCCTCTTTGTATAAGCATATTTCGGATGTTCTCTCTACCAAAAGAGCTACACTCAAAGACGGTAGTATCGATGAAAAGCAAAAAACGGAATCTTTAACGAGAATAGCCAGAAAAATGCTGCTTTTAGAAGAATTGTCCAAGCCGTATTCCGAGCATGAAAGATTTCTTAATGCAATGATTTTGGGTTCTTCAGACTTAACGCAAGGGGAGGGTGTAAACCTGCTGAGCGTGCATGCGTCCAAGGGGCTTGAATATAAAGAGGTGTATGTTGTAGATTTGATGGACGGGCGGTTTCCAAACAGAAAACTAATGCAAAGAGGGGGTTCTCTTGATGAAGAAAGACGTCTCTTTTATGTAGCAGTCACAAGAGCAAAAGATATTCTTTATCTTAGTTATGCAAAATATGACAAGATTAAAAAAACAAATTTCGTTCCCTCACAGTTTTTATATGAAGCCGGTTTAGTCCCTAAAGATGAAGCATATCGTGCCCTTGTTATGAAAGAAGCAGATAAAGAAGAAGAAAAAAATTAGAGTGATATAATTTATTTTTGTAATACTATAGCAACAAATATATAAAAAGAATTTTCCACATGCCAAGTTCTCATAGTCGAAAATAACGTGAGCTCACTCACCTTGTTGTCTTCAAAGCCTAAATGTGAGGCTCGTGTGAGCTATGCCATTTTCTTTTTTGTGTTGTATCGTAGCTATTTGGACATAGGTATCAACTGACCCATGATTTTCTGATTTTTAATTTTTTAATTTTTCTTGTTCCAATAATTTATCAACCTACGTTTTGTATGTTTTTAGTTTCTTCTTTGAGTCTTTGTGCAATCCAAATTTTAATGATTGATTGTCTTGTTACTCCAATTTTTTTTGCCTCTTCATCCAGTGAGTTTATTACCCATTCAGGAAAATCAACATTAACTTTTTTAGTTTGTGTTTTTAGTTTCTTGACATCTTTAAGTTTTACTGCAGATGAGAAATCTAAATATTCAGTAATATCTTCACCATCATCAAACTTTTTATCAAACTCTTGGGCTGTTATCTTTTTCATAGTTTTTTTCCTCATTTTTTCTGCATCTTCTTACGCTGATGATTCGATAGATATCATTTCTTAGCACAAAGATAGCTATATAGCATTTCTTTTTGTATTTTGAAATTAAAGCATACCTTATTTCTTCATCTACAATATTTGCAGGAATAATAAGTGCGTTTTCGTCATACTCAAATTTCATAAAAATCCTTTTTAGATATAGAAGTTATACTTTTATTATATTTAATTTGTCAAGTTTGATGGTGTTTGTTTGGAGAGATTCATTCTTTCATCCCGTCATTGCGAGGAACGAAGCAATCTACAAATACTTAAGATTGCTTCGTCTGCCTTCGCTATGAGCCTGCTTGAGAGTTGCAGCATTGAAGCACTCTCCGACC
>DZBD01000049.1:0-1428 GCA_022729795.1 Sulfuricurvum sp.
CAAGCGATGATGCGCAAAGCACACTTGAGAGTGCAGTAGCAGCAGAGAGAGACTCAGACGCAGAGGTAGCTGATCTTCTTGCAGCAGTTAATGAGCTAAGTAGCTTATCAAGCGATGCAGCCGAGGTCGCACAAGTGGTTGCACAAACTGCGAGAGATGCAACACAAACCGCAGATAACGATCCAAGTACACAAAATTTAGAAGCGGCGCAGGCGGCGCAAGCGGCATCAGACGTGGCAGCTGCAGCTGCAACGCAAGCAGCTGAGGAGCTCTCTAGCGCTATTGATACTTTGAATACTGCAGCTACTGCAGCGGGCGAGAGTGTAGATATGACATCTGCGCAAGAGATTCTTGCAAGCACTCAGGATGCAGCAGTTGCAGTAACAAATGCAGGAACGCTTGTGAATGATAGAGTTTCGGTAGTGAGCGATACAGATTCACATGCCAATGCAGTGAGTGAAAATGTTGCAGATGGAACATACACAGGCGTCACGCTCAGTGCAACAGATGTGGATGGCGATGCGATTACCTACAGCTTGCCAAATGATGTACCGTTTAGCATTAATGAACAAGGTCAAATCGTTACAAGCGGAGCGATAGATTTTGAAAGAAATCCTAGTTATATGTTTGACGCAACGGCAACAAGTGCGGACGGCACGACAAGTACACAAAGTATAACTATCGATGTCACAAATATAAATGAAGCTATTAATGCCAATGAAGATGGAGTAAGCGGCGGCGCTGGAGGCGTGCTTGTTTCTGAAAACTTTGAAAACGGTGCTGAGGGGTGGAGTAACAATAATGTTACACAAACAGATGGAAGTGCTACTGATTTCTTAGGACAATTCGGCGGCTCAAACGGCACAGAGAGTGTGTCCAAAACATTTGATTTTGGAGTAGAACATGCGGGTGAAGCTGTTATTATAGATTTTGATATGTATGAAATTGACTCATGGGATGATGAACAATTTAAAGTCTTTGTAAACGGAAGTGAAGTTGTACATGATTACATGTCCCATTTTAATAGAACATGGAGTCTACATGCCACAGATGAGCAAGACGGCGGTAATGCAATAGATAATGTAGGAAGCAGCGGAGCATCTCACTTAGATCATGATGAATCACATCATTATACCCTTACTGCAACAGTTGATGAAAATGGGCAAGTGAAACTTGGTTTTGGTTCTACTTTAAATAGTACTCTTAGTGATGAATCTTATGGAATAGATAATGTCACTATAACTGCCGGTGATAACTGGAGCCATGAAAATATTGTAACGGCTGAAGATACGGCGCTTACAATAAATAGTACAGACTTGCTTGCAAACGATACTGACGTAGACGGAGATACCTTGAGTATCTCTTCGGTTCAAGATGCAACGCACGGCACTGTAAGTCTTGACTCAAACGGCAATGTGCTTTTTACTC